>CAMDTO010000088.1 GCA_945907765.1 Thermoflexus hugenholtzii JAD2
CCCTGTTTCCGTGGCTTCTGATCCCTGGCGCCGCGGTAATCCTGATCGTCCTCGCGTTCAGTTTTGTCGGTGATGGGTTGCGCGATGCCGCCGACCCGTATGGCCGATGATCGTGCGCAAAACTCCGCGAATTGCCATCGACCTCCCGCATCCGGTCCTTCGTGAGCAGGAAGCGAACGCCAAATGATGACTTCGACTGATGCCGTCCGCGTCGGCACGCCAAGCGCACCACGCGCAATGGACACGCCGGTCGCGCTTGATGTGAACGACCTTCGCACCCACTTCAAGATGCCGGGTGGAACCGTCCGCGCGGTAGACGGAGTGAGTTACCGACTGCACCGCGGGCGAACGCTTGGGATCGTCGGTGAAAGCGGATGCGGCAAGTCCGTCACTGCCCAGTCAATCCTTGGCATCGTGCCACGTCCGGGGAAGGTAGTCAGCGGAAGCATGATGCTGACCCGCGGAGACGGATCCACCGTGGAACTCGCGGGCCTCGACCCCAAGGGCAAGGTGATCCGGAGTGTGCGAGGGAACGAAATCGCATACATCTTTCAGGAACCGATGTCAGCCCTGAGCCCAATCCACACCATTGGGCACCAGATCACTGAAGTCATCCGCCTCCATACCGGCGCGAATCGTGACCAGGCGAGGGAGCGCGCCGAGACAGTCATGCGTCAGGTTGGCCTTCCTCGGCCAGATGAGGTTCTGGGCAGGTATCCGCACCAGCTATCCGGTGGCATGCGTCAGCGCGCTGTGATCGGAATTGCGCTTGCGTGCAACCCGAGCATCCTCATCGCAGACGAGCCGACAACCGCCCTCGATGTGACCACGGAAGCCGTCATTCTCGACTTGGTGCGAAGTTTGCAGGAGACCACCGGCATGGCAATCCAGTTCATCACCCACAACCTTGGAGTGATCGCCGAGATCGCGGACGAGGTTGTCGTGATGTACATGGGGAGGCAGGTGGAACGCGCATCAGTTACCGACCTGTTCCTTCGGCCCCAACATCCCTACACACAGGCACTGCTTCGAAGCATGCCCAGGTTGGGGAAGCGTGCGCAAGCCCGGCTGGAAGCCATCGAAGGCATGGTCCCGGATCCATTCAGTGTGCCGGCCGGGTGCGCGTTCCACACGCGGTGCAGACACTACGTACCCGTGCGGTGTGATGAGCCAGAGTATCTTGAGGTCGCCCCAGGTCATTGGGTCCGATGCAGTCGTGCCGGAGAGGTGGCATGATGACAACGAATACTTCGGTCCAGACCGGCACGGTTCCTGCCGGCGCCGTGGATGGCGACCTGCTTGTGGTGCGCGACTTGGTCAAGCACTTCCCCATCCGGAAAGGCTTCTGGTCAAAGATTGTCGGGCACGTCCGAGCGGTTGACGGAGTGTCATTCAACGTTCGTCAGGGTGAGACGCTTGGCCTAGTCGGAGAGTCGGGATGCGGTAAGACCACGACAAGCCGACTGGTCATGCGCGCCTATCAGCCAACGGGAGGCACGATCCACTTCCGCGACCGCACACAGGGATGGCTCGACATTCCGACAGCGTCCCCGGCCCAAGTGCGCGGTGTTCGTCGCAACCTGCAAATGATCTTCCAGGATCCCTACAGTTCCCTGAACCCGCGCATGACCCTACTGGACATCATCGGTGAACCCCTCATGGTCAACGGCGTTGCCAAGGGGAGCGAACTGCAGGATCGGGTCGCTGAACTGCTACGTCTGGTCGGCCTTCATCCCGAATACATGGCGCGCTATCCACACGCCTTCTCGGGTGGACAGCGTCAACGGGTTGGCATTGCGAGGGCTATCGCTCTCGAGCCTCAACTCGTGGTGTGCGACGAACCGGTTTCCGCGCTTGATGTGAGTATCCAGGCACAGACCCTCAACCTTCTCGAAGACCTGCAGGCACGTCTGGGCTTGACCTACATATTCGTCGCACATGACCTGTCGGTTGTGCAGCATGTCAGCACTCGCGTCGCCGTGATGTACGTGGGCCGGATCGTGGAGTGCGCGCCAACCGAGGATCTCTTCTTTTCGCCGAAGCACCCGTATACGGAAGCGCTGCTGTCAGCCGTGCCAACGCCCGATCCCACCCGGCGGGGGTCCCGAATCTTCCTGGCGGGAGAGGTTCCTGACGCATCGAACCCGCCACCCGGGTGCCACTTCCATCCACGATGCCGGTACGCCGCCGACATTTGCCGGACAACCGTGCCTCCGCTGACCGAAATCGCACCCGGGCATACCGTGGCGTGCCATATGTCAGACCAACTTTCCTTGACCGGTGTCCATTCGTAACAGAAGAGCAGCGATCAACTCGCCCGACCTTGCGCATCAAAGTGGGATTCCGCCCGTTCTGATGACGTTATGTCACTCCCAACAGACTCAAACCACTTCGGGCTCTATGACGACGTCTCGGTCTCGCTGGATGCCGACCTCGAGCGGATTGAACGCGAACTCGACGTGTGCCGCTCAGGCTTGGCAGCCTTGCAGTCCGCACTTGCGGAAGCGCGAAGGGACTCCGACGGATTGGCAACCGTCACCGCGGTCTTCAATGCAATGCGAACTGGGGGCGGAACATCCGCGACCGCGATGCAGGTCCTGCCACGTCTCATCGACGCACAGCGCCGCCCCCATGGAGCCGACTAAAGGGTTCGGTGCTTCCCCGAGGCCAACCCTTTGATCGCTTTGTACAGGTCAGCAGGCAGGGCAGGTGTGCCGACTTCCACTGCTTGGACGACGTTCGCGATCTCCTCAGGTGAAGAGGCTCCACTAAGGACGACGCTCACCTCGGGGGGCATGAGCGCGAACCGCAATGCAGCGGTTGAGATCCCTCCGGGGTAGTCTCGCAATAGGGTTTCCAAATCTTCGAGATGTCGACGGTCGTCGCCATCCAAGTGAGCGACCAGTTGATCCCGGGCCGAGCCGAAAAGGCCGAGGCGTAGGGGGCTTCCGACGATGATGCCCATGTCTCGGGCATGTGCCTCGGAAAAGAGTTCGAGTGCCGAATGTTCGAAGAGGTCGAACCGCTGAAAAACCAAAAGGGTGTCGAATTGGTCCGATACCACGCACTCCCTCAGAAACGTCAGGTCCCGTCCGTTGATCCCGAAGTGGCGGCACCACCCCCGATCGCGCACCTCGCGGAGGCCCTCCACGGTTCCTCCCGGCCCAAACATTGCGTGCATCGTGGGTTCCGCCGGCGTATGGACCTGGATGAGGTCAACGCTCGACCGACGGAGGTGGCGGAGGCTTGCCTCAACACTCGCAACAACTGCGCCGCGAGACCAGTCAAAATCGGCTGGGACATGACCGAACTTCGTGCCAAGCACAAACGGGCCGGTATGTGCCTCCAGCGCCTCGCCGAAAAGCGCTTCCGAGCGACCACCGATGTAGCATTCTGCAGTGTCAAGGAAGGTTATTCCGAGATCGAGAGCGTGTCGGATCGTGGCAACACCATGCCCGGCTGGCAACTCACCAGCTCGCCCGAGAAGCCAGGCGCCACCAAGGCCGATTTCGGACACCTCAAGCCCCGTTCTTCCTAGTCTCCGGCGCCGAACACTCCCAACGGGCCTTTGATCGCTGATGATCTCGGTCATGAATTGAACCCTTCTGGCCACCGGTTGCCATTGTAGGTGTGATTATCCATGGCCGCCCCACAACGACGAATGCCCACGTCGGGCACAATTACCTGAACTTGGAACAGGTCGGCTGGGGCGTGCGGGAGTGGCGCGGTGCCTGACGAGTAGCGAAGGGGATAAGCGTGCGTCGGAATAATGCACTCGCAAAACTGCGGTCGGGAAGAGTAATCACTGGCCCAAACCTCGTTTACGATTCACCATCACTTGCCGAGCATGTTGCCCATCTCGGTTTCGACTTCGTGTGGATTGATTGGCAACACGGTCAGTGGAGTGAACACACGCTGAACGATGCGCTTGCCCGCTACCTCACTGTCGACAGCGCTCCGATAGTCCGCGTCAAGGGAAATGAGCCCGGCACCATCAACCGTGTTCTCGACATGGGTGCGATGGGGGTCATCGTGCCGTATGTGCAAGATGCCGACCAAGCCCGCGCCGCGGTCCGGGCAACCTACTACCCGCCAATCGGGATCCGTTCTGGAGGCGGCGTGCGACTTGGTCTCATCGGCAGTGGTGCGGCCGACTACTTCGCCCACGCAAACGATGAGATTTTTCTCAGTGTCATGGTTGAGACCGAACTTGCGATCAGCAACATCGAGGAGATCATGCGTGTTCCGGGGATTGATGTCGTACTTGTCGGGCCCGGGGACCTGATGATCGACATCAAGGCGCATGGCGGTGACGAAGCCCGCCATGCGGAACTCGTCCAACGCGTCGTGGACGCCTCCCGCGCAACGGGGACGGCGTGCGGATACGTATGCGGAACCGCCGAAGACGCGATCCGACGCCGTGCGCAGGGGTTCCACTTCATCAACTACTCTTCCGACTACGGTGCCGTCCAATCGAACCTCACCGAGTCCCTCGCGCTCTTCAAGTCCTGGGACCACTGACGGGACACAAGATCCCATGCCGGCGCGTCGTCAGTCGTGCGCGCCGGCACGGGGTCTTGCAGGCTTAGGGTCAAACCCACCGAGTACGCAGGGAGCACATCGATGCCCAACTCACTCCCGGAACCCCTGCGTGTCGGGATCCTCGGTGCAGGGCGCATTGCCCAGGTCGCCCATCTCCCAGCCATTCTCCACTCCCGTTCGGCAGAACTCATTGGGGTCCACGATCCATCAGCCTTCCTGAGGGATGGAGTTGCCCGCCTCTACGAAACCACTTCGTATGGGTCACTGCACGCGCTTCTCGACGACCCGCGCATCGAAGCGGTCGTCATTGCCGCCCCCGACCGGTTCCATGCATCGGCAACGATCGAGTGCCTTCGTGCCGGCAAGCACGTCCTCGTTGAAAAGCCCCTCGCCTCGACCCTCGCCGAGTCCGAGACTGTTGTGCAGGCCATGCGCGATACCGGGCTCGTCGTCCAGGTCGGTGCGATGAAGCGACACGACCCAGGTGTCCGTTTCGCTGCCCGCGCGACGCGGGAACGGATCGGGAGGATCCAGTCGGCCAGCCTCTGGTACCGCGTGATGGGATCGCTTCGGCCATCGACCGAGGCAACGTACTTCCCGCGAGTTCTGGTAGACCCAGCGGTCCGGACAAGAGAGAATGCACATCGAGCAAACCGCGAGGCGTACCTCCTTGCGACCCACGGCGCGCACATGTTCGACACGCTTCGGAACTTCTGTGGCACTCCTACATCGATCATGGCACGTCACACAGAAGTCAATTCCGACCACGTCTGGCACGGAATGGCGACACTCAATGACAACGGTCTCGCCCATTTCGAGATCATCGTCGATGTGCACGCCGAGTGGTCAGAGGGGTTGACACTCTTCGGCGAACGGGGATCCATAACCGTCAGGACCCCCTTCCCGGTCACCCTTCAGGCGAGCTGCGTCGAAGTCTTTGACGAAGCAACGAGGATTACGGAGAGGCCAGTCTTTGGCGATACGAATCCCTACAAATTGCAGCTCGATGCGTTCGCACATGCAGTTCGAACCGGAGCTCCCGCAGAACCTGATGCCTTTGACGGACTGGAGGCGGTTAGGCTCATTGAAGCCACCAAGGTGTCAACTGACGCTGGTGGGGTGTGGATCGAGACGTCCTAAAGAGGGTCATTCCCGGCAGTCGATCATCTTGTCGGCTCTGTTTCATCACGCGCTCTCATCGCTCGTCCCAATCCATATCGACAGCCTTTCGGCCTCCGAGTTGCGTTGGTGGACCGTCACAACGTCGCTCATCAACGGCAATCCGCAGACCCGATCGGCGCCGATGGAAATTCGGACCACCCCTGTCCGACCTCCGCCACGCGTTCGGCACGACGGAACCTGCGTAACTGGATTGCGTGACCCCGAGGCAATCCAAAAGGTGTGGATGTACGGGGATCTCATTCTGATCGGACTGAGCCGCGGCCAAAACTCGACATGGCCACCCCTTGCCAAAACATGAGCGATCGTTCATGATAGAGAAGTGAACAGTAGTTCACTTTGAGAGGGGCTTCCCACGATGGTCATCACCCAAACACGAACCGCGCTTGTAACCCGAGCATCGTCCGGGATCGGCGAGGCGACTGCACGGCGCTTGCACGGCGCCGGACTAACGGTTTTCGCGGCAGCGAGACGTACCGACCGCATGCAATCACTTGCTGACGCGGGCATCCACACGGTCAGTCTCGATGTAAACGACGAAGCTTCTGTGAAAGCGTGCGTCGGCGAGGCGGTCCGCAAGTCCGGACGCATCGATGTGCTGGTCAACAACGCTGGCTATGGTTCGTACGGCGCCATCGAGGATGACCCGATGGATGAGGCACGCCGGCAATTCGAAGTGAACGTATTCGGCGCAATGCGCATGACGCAGCTGGTCTTGTCCTCGATGCGCAAACGACGATCAGGCACGATGGTGAGCATCTCCTCAATCGGCGGACGTATGGCCGGCCCTCTCGGGGGCTGGTAACACGGAACCAAGTTTGCTCTTGAGGCCTTGAGCGACAGTTTGCGCCTCCGAAGTCAATCCATTCGGAATTGAAGCCATCGTGATCGATCCTGGTGCACTTCGACCTGAATTCACCGAGGTCGCCGTCGACGGTCTCCGTGCTGCATCCGGTTCCGGACCCTACGGACCTATTGCCAAGGCAATCATCAAGTCAATGGCAAGTGACGATTTGGAGCGACGCAAGTCACCACCCACGGTCATTGCCGAAGCCATTCATCGAGCCGTGAAGTCACGAAGACCCAACACACGGTACGCCTCCGGCTTCGGCGCATCCTTGATGCTGTTCGCTAGGAAGCTGCTTTCTGTCCGGTGGATTGACGCCGCGGTGATGCGAGCCTTTGCCACTCCTGCCTGATTTCACACATCGCGAAATCGATCCCCAATGCCACTTGAGGCGCGTGTCGTTTACGGACGCGCGCCTCGGACTACTCCCCACATGATTGGCACGCCAGCAATCACGTGCATCGCCAAGAGAACGGCCACAGTCACCGTTGTTGCGCCCTGCATCATAAGTGGCCCTAGGAGTGACACCACCAAGAAAGCACCAGACACCTGCAGGAACCTTGCCGAGGGACGGGAGGTCAGCCGCTCCAAAGCTGCGTAAACGAGTGCGGCGATGGCACCGGGAGCGACCGACGCCGCAAAACTCATGAAGATCGGGATTTCCATGAACCCCATTCCGCCATCTCCAGCCATTGGGTCTCCCAATCCAAAGGCAGCAAATGCGTGAAGTACCACATTGAGACCACCACCGATCGCGCCACCCATCAATCCCCACCGTACTAAAGACCCGATGCGTGAATGACGTCCCATGATCCGGTCACTCTCCTTTATCGCGGCGTCACGACGCACTGATCCACAAACCATCATCCGGATTGTGCGGACAGCGCATCGACTGCCTGACCCTAAGCTACCATAATAGCAGTCTGTATGGAATTACAACTAAAGGATGCGACCCAGGGTCTCGCGCGGTTCGCAACAGGTCACTCTTGAAGTTACCATCGCACAGGGGGAACTGACCTATGAGTTCGGCCATGCATGACACCTCGCATTCACGCGTTGCAACCGGAACCACAAATGGGTGGGACACCGTCGCTCTGGAGAATGACCGGATCCGTGTGGTGGTGCTTCCGGGCAAGGGAGCGGAAATCCTCTCAATTGAGGACCTGTCGAGCGGGTCTCCGCTCAATGTCCTCTGGAAGGCTCCGTGGGCACTTCGACCGCAAGGGCTAAGTTCATCTACCGCCGGAGGTTCACAGGGTGTGTGGATGGACCACTATGTCGGCGGTTGGCAAGTGCTCTTTCCGAACGCCGGCGACCCATGCACCTACATGGGCGCAGAACTGAGTTTCCACGGGGAAGCATCCCTCGCACCTTGGGAATCCTCGCTCGTCGAAACCACGAAGGGGCCAGCAGTTGACCTTTCAGTAGACCTGATGAGGTCGCCATTCAGGATCTCACGCCACATGTCGGTTGACCCCACCGCTCCAGTCCTTCGTTTCACCGAAACGATCACCAATACTGGAAACGAGCGCATGCCCTACATGTGGGGGCACCATCCGGCGTATGGCGCACCATTCCTTTGTGAGGGCGCCCGTTTGACAATCCCGGCCCGGACTTACTTGGGGGACGTCGCAAACGCTCCCGGTCGAACCAGGATTGCGCCAAACGCGCGAGGAACCTGGCCACATGCAATCGCCGCGGACGGCGGCACTGTAGACGTAAGCGTCATTCCGGGCCCGGGTGCCGGCTACGCCAACATGGGCTATGCATTGGACCTATCGGCAGGTTGGTACGCCCTGGAAAGCCCAGCAACTGGCATCGGCGTTGCCGTGACCTGGCCTCTTGCTGTCATGCCATCCGTGTGGGTTTGGCAAGAATTCAATGGTGGTCAAGGGTATCCGTGGTACGGACGGTCATACGTGATTGGCGTGGAACCACACTCGTCCTGGCCGGGCCACGGGTTGCTCGGCGCAATCGAAGCAGGAACTGCCCGGTGGTTGGAACCCGGATCTTCCGAGACGGTTGACTTCACCTTCACGCTCTTTGAGCTTCCAGCGAAAGGTCTCGGCCACGTCACCAACGTGACTGCTGCTGGAACGGTCGAGTTCGATTAGGACATCACCAGCAAAGTCCAGAACCCTTCAGGCGCTGCCACCCTAGAACAACCATGGTTGACCCAAACCCGATCCGCCCGATCGAACCTGACCGATGGTGGTACATCGTCAATCCCGTCGCTGGGAAGGGCAGGGCATTGGCCATCGGCAAGGAACTAGCCCTCGCGGCTGGCGCCGCTGGGTTTGGGGGTCCTGTTCGTGAAACATCCGGTCCCGGTCACGCCACAGAGTTGGCACAAGCGGCAATCGCCCATGGCGCAGAAATCGTCGCCGTCATTGGCGGTGATGGAACCGTCAGTGAGGTCGCTGAGGCGTTGGTTGGTACCAACACCTGCCTCATGGTGCTGCCTAGCGGTGGCGGAAACGACCTCGCCGGGGAACTCGGAATTCCACGCCTCCCCCCTGGTCCGGTTGCGATTGCGAGAACGCTTCGTCTCCTCGCGAGCGCACCGAGGGTCAGGCTCGATGTCGCCACAATTAATGGGCGCGCGTGCATTCAGGCCGGAGGTACGGGTCTCGACGCGTACGTTGCTACCCTTCACTCCACATCAAGGATCCGCCCGGCGGCCTTGTCGTATGGCGTAGGGACAATCCGTGGGCTCCTCACGTATCGCCCAACCGTCATGAAAGTCACCGTCGACGGCAACGTCGTGTGGAATGGGCGGGCCTACGCCGTCACCATCGCGAACATCGGCGTATACGGGGGCGGTCTCCGGATTGTCCCGGACGCCGACCCGATGGACGGCCTAGTCGACGTCGCAATCATTGGCGACATCCATAGGTTGGAAGCGATCAGGATCTTCCCGACGGTGTACCGAGGAACCCATGTTGGCCACCCTCAGTTCCACCTCCACCGAGGTCGGCACGTGACCGTGACGACCCCAGACAATCCGCAACCAATCCATATCGATGGCACCTTGACCGGAATGACCCCGATTGTCGCGACCATGGACGGCAGAACCGTCCTCGTCGCAGCCCCTTCTGCGCGATGGCTGACAAACAAGGTTGCACCACGGTAGGGATGTTGCAAACTTCGCGCCGCACTAAGTTGAGCCCGGATCTGCCCCCATCGCTCGATAACCCCTGATCCCAATCTTGGATCCGGATGGCACCCGGATACACTCACATCAATGGACGGAAAAGCGCGCGCCACCTTGACGGATGCGGAAGCATCATTCCTCGTCGACTTCCGGCGAGACCTCCACATGCACCCGGAACTTGCCTGGGAAGAACACCGGACTGCAGCAAAGGTTGCCGAGGCGGCGCGTCAAGCCGGACTAGAGGTCCGCGAAGGTGTGGCCGGAACCGGGGTCGTGGCCGTTCTTCGTGGCTCAGGGTCCTCACCAAGCGACGGAGTGCGCCGTACAATCCTGATCCGGGCCGACATGGACGCGTTGCCATTGCAAGAGGCACCTGGACGACCTTACGGGTCAACGGTCGCGGGCAGGATGCATGCGTGCGGACACGACGCACATACCGCGATGGCAATCACTGCGGCGAAAGTTCTCGCCAGACAGCGCGGCACCCTTCCGGGAAATGTCGTGTTTGCGTTCCAGCCAGCTGAGGAAACGGACGGTGGCGCGGCGCCGATGATCGCGGCCGGTGCGCTGCTGGAACCGCGCGTCGATGCCGCAATTGCAATCCATCTGGCAAACACCATTCAGGTCGGACAGATTGCTGCCCAGCCCGGACCAGTGTCCGCCGCGACTGACGGGTTCGTGATCGTGATCCGGGGCAAAGGCGGTCACGCCGCGCGTCCTCATCTTTCGGTAGACCCGATTGCGGTGGCCGGACAGATCATTACCGCACTGCACACGTTGATGACACGCGAAAAATCGCCTGCACAACCTGGTGTGCTGACGATTGGCGCGATACACGGTGGGACAGCCGGGAACATCATCGCGGACACGTGTGAACTTCGCGGAACATTACGTACCTATGACCCCGCCCTGCGGACTGAACTGCGTCGCCGGGTTGTCGAAGTGGTCGAGGGTACCGCTCAAACCTTCCGCGCAACGGCCAGCCTCGAGTGGGACGGTGGCGCGTACCCGCCATGCGTCAATGACGCCGTCATCACCGATCTCGTCCGCTCCGTGGCAGGCAAGGTCGTCGGGCACGGCAACGTCGTGACCCAAGAACCAAGTCTTGGTGGCGACGACATGGCCTACTTCCTGGAAGCCGTCCCCGGTTGCTACATGCGTCTCGGCAGCGCGAATGCCTCCCGTGGCATTGATGGGCCGGGCCACTCGCCCCGGTTTGACATCGACGAGGATTGCCTCCCGATCGGCGTGAATGTCCTTGTTGAAACTGCCTGGGCCTACCTCGCCGGCCAGTCGGAAAACTAGGGGTTCACCAATGGCAAAGCCGAGCGAATTCAACGAGCACGACAATCAATTGCCGCCGATCAATCCGGAAACGGGCGCTCCCATGACGCCTCGCGAGCGGCGCACTGCCGTGGTAAAAGCGCTTGCGGCCGTCGGCCGCACCCTGTTCCCACTTCGGGCGGAACTAGAGCGCATTCTCTCATCGGGTGAAGAGGTAGACCAGGCGATTCAGGATGAAATCGCGAATGTCCAAGCGCAATACAAGCGACTTGAAGATGAATTGCGGGGGCTAATGCGTCCGCGCGTCAAGGATGAGTGGTTGTACGGTGGGCATCGTCACGGTCCCGATGACGCTCACGACCACGGCCACGCATAGGGATTGACTGCAAAAGGTAGCGGCGGTGGGGCCTGACCGGGAACCATGGTGGCATGAACCAGTTGAGTCTCGCGAACGGTTTCGAACGATCCACCAAGCGCACGCGCCGGCAGGTATTCCTCGAGGAGATGCTCGCCGTCGTCCCTTGGGACGCCCTTGTCGCCCGGATTGTCCCGTTCGCCCCGGCGGGGACCACGGGACGCCCGCCGTACCCGGTCCTGCTGCTCCTGCGGGTCCACTTCCTGCAGCAGTGGTTCGCGCTCGCTGATGAGGCCTCCCTTGAGGCGTTGCACGACATTCCCGTGTACCGGGCGTTTGCGGGCATCGACCCCGGCGCCACCGGCATCCCGGACGCCACCACCATCCTGCGCTTCCGCCACCTCCTCGAGCGCCATGACCTGGCCAGTGCACTGCTCGACACGGTCAACGCACTGCTTGAGGCTCGGGGCCTGATGGTCCACCGGGGCACGCTGGTCGACGCCACCATCGCCCGTGCCCC
>CAMDTO010000089.1 GCA_945907765.1 Thermoflexus hugenholtzii JAD2
GACGACATCGGCCCGATCATGGCCGAAGTGAAGAAATACATCGATTCAAAGCAGGGTGGCTTCCAGTACGTAACCGTCGCGGCAAACATCAATGCGACGGAGACGTTTGGCTACGACGTGGTTGACAGTGGTCTCGTCGTCAAGAGCACCGATATGGCAGGGAAGGTCGGACCGTACTCGGACACACTCGAATACTCCCGGGCCGCACTCACGATCCGTCAATGGAATGAGCTGGGCTACACCCCGAGCGAGCCAAAGACCTCGTCGGAGCAGCAGGACGCCTGGAAGGCGGGCCTCAGCACGATGATGATGAGCGGTGTCGTGAAGCCGGGTGGCGACGCCGAGATCAAGGGACGTTGGGGGCACGACGTCATCTCGGTCGCCATAGCGGAGCCTCTCCTGACGACCGCCGGGTCGACGGCCACCATGACGGGTGTGAACTCCCTCTCCGCGAACCCGGAGGCTGCGGTCAAGTTCCTTGAACTTCTCAACAGCGACGTCAGGTTCTACAACACCCTGTGCAAGGGGATCGAGGGCGTTCACTGGGAGTGGGACGACAAGGCAAGCCTGCTCATCCGTCCGGCGGGTGGCAAGGCGAGCTATGCCGACACCGGCTACAACCCGAATACCGACTGGCAGTTCGGGAACGTGTTCAACTCCTACTACACCGCCCGGTCACAAGTTGGCGCGTGGCCGGCAACGGCAGACCTGAACCGAAACGCACGTCCTTCACCGCTCCTTGGCTTCACCTTCGACGGCAAGTCGGTTGACACCGAGCGCGCCGCGTGTGCCGCCGTCGCAAAGGAGTTCGGCGAACCGCTCACGTTCGGCATCGTGGACCCGATGACCCAGATCCCGGCGCTCAACAAGGCGCTTCAGGCAGCCGGCATTGATCGCATCCGTGCCGAAATGCAGAAGCAGATTGACGCCTGGATGGCTGCCAAGAAGCGGTAACGCTGCTGACAGTTTCCACTGGCGACGCAAGATGGCATCGGTGACAATCGTCTCCGGTGCCATCGCTGTCTCTGGCGCTGATCGGCTGGCCAATGATCGCTGGACCACCTCATGGATCCACGGCAGTTCCGGCCTGAGATTGATCAGACGGGCGCCGCGACATGAACCCTTCCCGACCCACGCCACCATACAAGGGACTATTGAATGACCGACCATCCACGCTTGCAAATGATCCACCACCATGATGACCGGGTGATCGTCTCGGCCCCAGCGACCGCAACCACCGACACGGTGGACTTGTTCGAATATGTCTACAAGCCGGTCAGCAGCGACTTCGAGGGCCCAAAGCCCTACCTTCACCCAGTTCGCACTCTTGCAGGACAGGTGGTCACGACGTTCCGTCCTCACGATCATCTGTGGCACAAGGGCATCCAGATGACCATCGCCCATCTTTCCGGTGAAAACTTCTGGGGAGGCAACACCTACGTCCATGGGACCGGGTACGTGAGGCTCCCCGAAGTAGGGCGCATGGATCACCACTCCTGGCACGCACTGGGCGTGGCCGGTGAACCTGGCACTGGTGATGCGCTTGCCCGCATTGACCACGATCTCATTTGGCGCAACAGTCACGGAGAGGCGTGGATTTCCGAGCGCCGGACGATCGATGTTGACGAGATGGACGCCACCGCCGGATGGTGGTCGCTTCGCTTCAGGTCTACCTTGACCAACATCCGCAATGCTCCGCTCGAGTTCGGGTCACCAGCGACGCACGGGCGCCCGATGGCTGGCTACGGTGGTCTGTTCTGGCGAGGGCCCCGGGACTTTGCCGACAAGGGTGGCACGGTCATCGGTCCGGATGGCGGTTCTGGTGAGGCGATGATGGGCGTCGCCGCCCCGTGGTTGGCATACGCCGGGCTCCACGACGGCACGGAAACTGCCTCGACATTGATCTTCATCAATCAACCCGATAGCTTCCGGTACCCGACAAAGTGGTTTGTCCGAACCACGTACACGCCCGTGGCGTCGTTCGCGCCCGTCTTCGACCAGGAGCACATCCTGCTTCCCGGCGAGGCGTTCACCTTGCACCATCGGATTGTCGTTGCAGCGGGTGCCCTCAGCCGGGAACAAGTCGAGGCGATTGCGTCTTCCTAGCCGTGCCTGGCCCACGGAAGCATCCAGGTCGGCGGACGTCTCGTCGTTCCACGGGTTCCCTGCCGAATGGGACCGAAGATGGCAGACTTGGCCACACCGCCGCCCACCAACAGCCTGTTCATCATGACGGATCCGCAGCGATGGGGCTCCCTGCCTTACGGTCCGGACTTCATGCATACGCCAACCCTTGACCGCCTAGCCCGTGAGGGAATGGTCTTTGAACGGGCGTACCCCCGCGCACCGCTGTGCGTCCCGGCCCGTGGTTCGTTGCTGACTGGCCAGTGGACAGGGACACCAGGTGTCCTTGGAAACGCCGATTGTTTCACCTCGGTACGTAACCAGGAAAGTGCGTGCCCATCTGGCCTGATGCGCTGATGCGTGCCGGGTACCGGACATCATCGGTCGGGAAGATGCACTTCAACCCTTGGGACGCATCCACGGGGTTCGTCGAACGGAGTACCGCCGAGGACAAGCGGTTGTAGGTCTGGCCCGATGACTACTCGAAGTTCCTGAAGTTCCTGCGGATGCACGGTCCCGCTCGCCAGCATACGGGCGGCGTTTGCTGGCGACGCCGTGGCGCTCGAGGCACCGGAACTGGGCAGTGAAGGACCCGTACACGCGTGGATGATGCGCCCGGGTACGAGAATCCGCAGTTGGTCGCGCGTTCGGGTTCACCATCGGTTGCCACGCCTCACCCACCACGGTCCCCACGTCCAACCACGTGACACGGCGGATACGCGCCATTAGCGGCATCATTACGCTGAACACGGGAAAGATCGGATCCATCGCGATGGCAAACAGGGAAGAGTCACTATCTGGCACAACGCCCGGTTCCGATCGTGCCTCGCCGGCCTCGCCCGATCAATCGAAGCGACTGAGCGCTGACGACGCAAGACGATTTTCGTTGCTCGTCGAAAAGGTTCGCGCGGACGTCCGAACAGTGATCGTCGGCGCCACGGACACGCTCGATCTGGCGCTCGTCGCGCTGTTGGCTGGTGGCCACATGCTCGTTGAGGACGTGCCGGGAACCGGCAAGACCACGATGATGAAAGCATTGGCCGTGGCGCTTGGATGCTCATTCAACCGCATCCAGGGGACACCAGACCTTTTGCCCACCGATGTGTCCGGCGTCAGCGTCTACAACCCAACCAATGGCAACTTCACCTTCCGTCCCGGACCGATCTTCGGGCAGGTGGTCCTCGTCGATGAGATCAATCGTGCCACCCCCCGTACCCAGGCAGCATTTCTCGAGGCAATGGCGGAGGGCCAGGTCAGTGCGGACGGAGAGACCCGTCAACTTCCGAGGCCGTTCCTCGTCCTGGCAACGCAGAACCCCATCGAACTCGAGGGCACCTTTCCATTGCCTGAGGCGCAACTCGACCGGTTCCTGATCCGGGCGTCCATGGGGTATCCGACCCGTGACGATGAGGTGGAAATCGTCAGGCGGTTTGCCGGGGAAGACCGGTCCGGACACCGTGGACCAACCGATCGCTCCGCCCACATGGACAGTGGAACCGTCCTTGAGATGCAGGCAGCGACCCGTTTGATCCACGTCAGCGACGCCGTCGCGATGTATGCGACCGACATCGCAAGGGCGACCAGGCAGGCCTCCGGGGTCGCATTCGGGGCAAGCCCGCGAGCGACCGTCGGCCTTGTCCGGGCCGCACGGGCGCGGGCGCTGCTCCAGGGAAGGTCATTCGTCCTGCCCGATGACATTCAGCATCTGGCGGCGCCCGTGCTCGCGCATCGAATAGTCCTCGACGACGAAAGCCGCCTCAGGCAGGTTCCTCCATCAACGATCATCCAGACCGTGGTTGCCGGGATTGACGCGCCGGTGGAACCACCCGCCACAGGTCCCAGCGGCGCGAACCGGTGACGAGGCAGTCGCGGGGCACTGGTGCCGCACTGTGCAGCTTTGCATTGGTCATTGGAATCCTCATCACCGACCCGATCTGGATTCTCTTCAGCACCATCGCATTGCTAGTCCTCGGCCTGGCGGAAGCGTGGTGGCGGTGGGGTGCGACGGGAATCGAGTACCGGCGCATCCTGTCCAGCCGGACCCTGTCGTGCGGTGACACGCTCGAATGCGTTATCGAGGTAACCAACCGGAAACTCCTGCCGATGCCGTGGCTTGATACCTCGGACGACTGGCCAGCGGCGTTGATGCCGGCGACGGCCCGTCACCGACAGAGCCGGGCAAATTGGTGGCAACGGTCACGCGACATCCCGACAGATAGCGCTCAGGGGGTCTTGGCAGAGCAGGAGATGCCAGGGGCAGCACGGGTTCCTCACGTGACAGACCGGGAAATCCTGCAGCAACGCCTGACCCTTGCACCGTTCGAGCGGGTGCGCCGCCGGTTCGTGATCGCATGCCACCGGAGAGGCGCATACGGTTTCGGCCCCGTGGCATTCCGGTGGCGCGATGCCTTTGGACTATCGGCGCGCGATGCGGATCTCGACGTCCGTGATGACCTGGTGGTCTATCCACGCGTGGTCCCGGTGATCGCTCCCGCACTTCTCACCAGGCAGGTGCTTGGAGACCGGGTAAGGCGTCAATCACTCTTCGCCGATCCATCCCGCCTTGCTGGCGTTCGCGAATACACTCCTGGAGACAGCCAGCGTCGGGTGCACTGGGGTGCATCGGCCCGCACCGGCACCCTCCAAGTCCGCCGAGACGAACCCACAGGTGGTCGACGCCTCTGGGTCATTGTTGACGTTGAGACTGCTCCCGAGGATCGGTGGTGGGCAGCAGGCGATACCGACGCGCAGGAAACGGCCGTGATGGTCGCCGCGTCGCTGGCAACGTGGGCCATGAATGCCGGTGTAGCCGTCGGGATGAGTGCAAACGGAAGATCAGCGGGAAGTTCTGGAGACCTATCCATCCCGTGCGGAACACACCCGAGGCACCAGACCCGAATCCTTGACGGCCTAGCCCGATTGCGACCGTGGCCAAGCCGCCTCCTGCGCGAGGCCATGGTCCTCTCGGCGCCACTCTGGCCGGCTGATGCCACCGTCATTCTGGTGACGTGCATGCCATCCGATGCCAAGCGGGAAACACTCGCCAGGGCATGCCGCCGTGGGCAGTCCGCATTTATTGTCAACTGCGCGGTCGGGGTACCTCGAGCCAATCCCCTTCGGGAGATGCTTGACCATGAGGGTGCCGAGGAACCCGTGCCCGCGCCGGCGTCACATTCGAGAGCATTCAGCTCGGTGCGCGCGTGGAACCTCGGTCAACCGGAGGTGTCGTGGCGAGTTCGCGACACTGTGCGGCTTGGTTGAACTCAACCGTGTCCAACCCGATAGTCCAGATTTTCAGGCTTGCCCGGTTGGTTTTGCGGACGTGGTGGCCCCGTGTCCGCCAATACCGTCCGCGAGTGGCGTGCGGTCGCCCAATGGCCACCTCACGCGACACCTTGAAACGGTCCGGACATGTCACGACAATGTAATCTCGATGGATCCCAGTAGCGACGCCAGTGTCGTACGATGAAATCAAGAAATGAAACGTGACGGCCTTTCCCGTTCAAGCAAGGGGACAGTGCAGATGATCATTGGCCAGTCCGTGACCCAGAATGGCGTGGTCATGGCGCTTGTCAGCGTAGTCATCAGCCTCTACGTGATCGGCCTTCAACGCATTCGTGTGCAGACGCGTTCGTCGGCACCCCATGGGCCAGTTCACGATCCGCTGGCTCATCCCGGATCAGGCAGTGTCGACGTAGAAGCCCCTACTGCAACTTACCTCTCCCCTCGATGATCCACGAGTGCTCAACCACTCCGTTTCGAGTTCCGTGGATGTGGTCGTGCATGAACACGGTCGCGTCTGAATAGCCGACGGTCCACTCAAGACGGTCACCCGCCTTCAGCGCAGTGTTCTCGACAGTGAGGCGCAGGTTTCCGTGTTCCGCGGACAGGGTGAACCTCTTGACGTGCTCAAGGGGAATGCCGATGGGTTCCGCGGAAGCATTGATCGACCCGAGCGTCTTGAACCCACCGTCCGTGACAATGTAGGTCGGTGTGGGACGGCTGACGACAGTCGTGACAACCGTCAACGAACATTCGTGATCCACGCCAAAGTGGTCACGGTAATGGACGTCGCCGAATACGCCTCCACCGGCCTGGACTTCCGTGATCCCGGGCAATCCGGACGCGAACTTGTACGTACCGGTCCCGCTGCACGACACGATGGCTACCGGGATACCCGCCCTCCGGCATGCGTCGGCCGAACTGGTCAGGAGGGCAACGGCAGCGGTGACGGCGCCACGCTTCTCGGTTTCATCCGCAATCGCCGCAGCATGACCTTCCCAAGCCATGACCCCGGCAAAACGCAGGTGCGCGGAGGACGCAGCGACAGTTGCAAGGTCAACCACGGGCTGTCCTGGCTGCACGCCACACCGATGCATTCCCGTGTCAACCTCGACAACCACCCGGGGACGCGTTCCCGCGACACCAGCCGCGTGGTCCAGTTCCGCAACTCCGGCAGCACTATCCACGGCGACGATCACATCCGCGATGCGGCAGAGTTCTGCAAGGCGCTTGACCTTCTTCTCCCCGACAACCTGGTTGGCGATCAGGATGTCGCGAATGCCGCCCTTGGCCATGACCTCGGCCTCGCTGACTTTCGCGCACGTGACCCCAATGGCTCCCGCGTCTATCAAGCGTTGCGCGAGCGCCGGGACCTTGATGCCCTTGGTGTGCGGGCGCCACGAGACCCCTGCCCGTCGGAATGTTCCCGCCATCCGCTCGATATTACGTTCGAATGCATCGAGGTTGACAAGCAAGGCCGGAGTGTCGAGATCGTCCACCGTCAGGAGCGTGGGAGGAACGGTTTCGGGGGATCTCACTGGCATGGCAATCCTTATCAGATCGACAACCGGGAACCTACGGGTTCCGTCGACCGGTTGAATGCACCCACCGCAGTCGGGTCACCTGTCGACCACGCAGTCGACGTGAAGCAGGCGCGGGGGGGAGAATACCACGGTCTTGGCCCCCCACCCGCGGTGCAATCCAAGAACGAAACCCTGCGGTTCTTGCCACCTCATGACCTTCAATCTGACATACTGCCCCCTTGAAGTGGGTGAGGGTCGTCCTCTCCGTTTTTGGCTGCCAACCCACGTGCACCAACTACTCTCGGGCACGTGATTGCTGGGCCACGGGGGTGGCCGACAGCGCATTGCCATCGATACCGAAAGGACCGAGCGTGCCCCGCACCGTGACGGTCTGGTCCATTGCGAGAACGGCAATCGTCGTCCTTCTGGGGGTCATCGAACTGTCGTGGCTCACTCCATGGGCGTACATCCTCGCCATCGTGATCTCATCAAGCACGAAAATTGGCGACGTCAAGGGATTGGCCCACGGCGCAACAGAACCCCTTCTCCCGATCGGTCTGATCGCCTTCGGTCTTGGCATGGCCTGGACGGTTCGGACGATTGTCCGCCGACAACAACTGCGCCTTGCAAGCGTCTACGAACAGCCCGTCTCGAGGCGCCTCGCCGTCGTGGTGACTGTCGCCGCAATCCTTTCAGGCGCACTCATCTCATTGAACTATCTGGCCGTTCCCCCGGGGGCACCTGTTTCAACCACTTGGGTCGGAACACTCGCGGGTGGTCATGAGACGGGTGCGCTACTGATTGCCGTTGTCTTCGCCGCGGTCATCTGGTGGCGCGGCACGATCCTTGGTGGCGCGGTCCCGGGAGATCGTGAAGCGGGACGTCGGTCAACGACTGCCGCCGTGTTGATCGCCATTTCGTCTGGCGTGGCGCGCGCGGTCCTTCCCTGGCTCATCACCGATCTCCTTCCAGTGGTCGCGATCATCGCGGTTCCCGCAATGCTTGGGGCAATTGCGCTGTCATCACTTGAAGAGGCGCAACTGCCTCGCCCGGGTCAACCGACCGCCACGCGCGCCCCAGATCGCAACTGGATCGGAATGGTCGCGGCGATGTGTCTCGGTGTCGTCGTGGTGGGGATCATCCTGGCGACGGTCTTCGGTGGTGGAACCAGCGTGGTCACCACGCTGCTCAAAACAGTCGGACAAGCCGTCGCCGTGGTCATCGTCTTCGCACTTTCGTTCGTCGCTATCCCATTCCTGATGCTTGCCGAGTGGTTGGCACGGATGTTGGGATCGGTCAAGATGGAGCGACCACCGGTTGAGATGGGCAAGTTGGGGCGTCCCGACCCGATGGATCAGATCGAACAGCAAGCAGACCCGCAACTCCTCGACCCATCACTCATGGAAACCGGTCTCGCAGTCGTCGCACTCGTCATCGTCGCGGTGATTGTGTGGCGGCTCCTGAGGCCAACCCGGGTGGACGACCTGGATGGAGCCCTCGACGAAGAACGGTCGACGGTATTTTCGTGGCGTTCACTATTCAACAGGCGCGCTGGGGCACCCTTGGAAGGCGGAGTTGCACCGGTTTCCGATCCGGTCAGGCTCGCGTACCGAAAGTTCCAGGGCTTGATGGCGCAACACGGGACCGGGCGGACCGCCAATGAAACCGCGCGTGCCTTCCGAGACCGGCTGCAGGGAAGGGCACTGGACGTGTCCATCGCTGATACGGAGGCACCCTCTCCCCTGCCACAACCGGTCAATGATGCGATTCAGACACTCACATCAACCTATGAACATGTACGATACTTATCCAGCGATGCACGTGCGCGGGTCGTCGCGGATGAGGCAATCCGGGTCATCCAGGCTGGTCTCGCGATGAAGCCAAAGCCCCGAACGTAGGCATGCGTTTTCGGTCAAGCCAGTCGGATCCTTGGTGTTCGAGTCACTGCTGAGAAGTCCTGGCGGTCCGCAACCATCGCCAAACCGCATTGGGTGCCCGAAGGACGGCTATCATCCCCATGAGTGGGATGCAACGTGATCAGTGCTGTTCTTTTCGACTTTTACGACACCCTCGTCGACATCAGGACCGAAGACTGGGGCGATGACGCAATGCGCGGCGTCGCCTACTTCCTTCGATACCGCGGATTGCATTTGCGGCGCGCGGAATTGCGCGACCGGGCACGTGATGCCCTCCAGCGACAGATTGATGGTTCGCCAGAAGCCCATTTTGCATTTGATCTTGCCCTGATGTGGCGCACCGTGATCGAAGAGTCGTCTCCAGATCTTGCAGCCTCTCTCGGACCTGATGGCCTCTTTCCTTTCAGCCAATCGCTGGCAACCATCCAACGTTCGCAGTCCCGGGTCCGGTTTGAGCTTGCGAGTGGTGCAATCGACACCCTCGAGACCCTCGCCGAACACTACCGATTGGGTGTGGTGTCCGATGGACAAGGCGCTTTCGTGCGCGCTGAAATGCGCGAACTAGGCATTTCACGGTACTTCGACGTCGTGGTCGTGGCCGGGGATCATGGCTACCGCAAGCCAGACCCGAGACTGTTCCGTCACGCGATTGCGCAGATGGAGATTGCCGCGACCGGTTCGGTGTATGTGGGTACAGACCCGGAACGGGACGCGCGCGCATCGGATGTGATCGGGATGCACCCGGTACTTGTCGGGCACCGGTCTGTGCCAGAAGAACTCGCCGGTGTGCCGGTCCGCCCCGTCCGTGAACTGTCGCACGTGCCTGATGCGGTTGCATCGGTTGCGTCACGGCTACGCACCCAGGCGACACACCAGACGGTCGCGAAGCCCGCATCCCAATACGGTGCAGCAGAAAGAACGTCCAATGCCTGACAACAGTCCCTATGTACTCACGCGACCTGAAGCACTCGAACCGTTCGCGCGAGACCTTTTTGTAGCACTCGGCACGCCCCGTGCACACGCTGCCGAGGTTGCGCGACATCTGGTGCACTCGAACCTGGCCGGGCACGACTCACACGGAGTGATGCGCATTCCGCAGTACGCTGAGATGATCCGCCAAAAGGTCGTCAATCCTGCCGGGAACCCACACGTCCATTCCGAAATGGGTGCGACGGTTGTCGTGGACGGCGAGTGCACGTTTGGCCAGGTTACGGCAGCGTACGCGCTCGAAGTCGCGACCTCCCGCCTGAAGGGCCTTGGAGCGGTGGTGGTCGCCATGCGAAATGCGAACCACCTGGGTCGGATTGGCGATTACGTTGACACCGCGGGTCGAAACGGCCATGTAGCAATCGTCACCGTCGGGGCCGCGGGTCCCGGAGTTGGTGGCGCGTCGCCGTTCGGCGGTGCCGGGGCATTTCTTTCAACCAACCCGTGGGCAATCGGGATTCCTTCATCGGCCCCTGACCGGGATCCTGAAGGGATTGGACACGAGAACCGACCAGGGGAAGGGGACCCGGTCCTGGTTGACTTTGCAACCACCGTCATTCCCGAGGGGAAGGTCAGGGTTGCGCGCGACAGCAACAAGCCGGTTCCGGAAGGGTGCATCCTGGACGCCAATGGGGTGCCAACGACCAGGGCGCAGGACTTCTATGACGGAGGGATGTTGTTGCCCCTCGGTGGCGCAACTGCCGGACACAAGGGCTACGGTCTGGCGTTTGCGTCTGCGCTTCTGGGCGCACTTGGTTCAATTGGCCAGTCAGAACCAAACCTGGTGGGGGCGCTGCCACCGGCGGGAGGATTTGACGAGTGTGCTGCCGGCGCGGTTCTCATCCTGATCGACCCGGGGGCGTTCGGCGATCCAGACGCCTATCGCCAGAATGTCACGCGTGTCTCGCGCGCGGCCCGTCGAGTGCGTCCGGCACCTGGCACCGAGGCCGTGCTGATCCCTGGAGACCCCGAGTCGCGCGCAGCCAAGGCGAGAAATGCCAACGGCATCTCGCTTCCGCGCACGACGTGGGATTCGCTCGCCGAAATCGCCTCGGCAACCGGGGTGGCTATGCCCCATGCGACCGGAAAAGTCGGATAGACCTCGAAGGGTGGGACTGGAACGCTGCCCGTTCACAGCTGGGCAACGTTCCGTTCCCGCCCAACTCCCTCGTTACCGTCCCAAATGACGCAACCCTTCAAGGCAGAGTCGAATCCCTTCCATGGCTGGAAGCGCGTGAGACTCGTACTCGACGATGTACCACGCCGTGCCCGCAGTGGTTTCGCACACGTTCAGAATGGTGTTCCAGTCAAACTCATCCTTGCCAATGACCGGCCCAAAGGGATCGTGGCCACCAGCCTTGAGTGTCGGTGAGTACGGCTTGAGATGCACCGTGGTCGCCCGTCCCGGGTACTTGCGAAGTTCCGACACCACGTCCACGCCAGCACTCGCCGAGTTCCCGAGGTCGATCTGCATGACCACGTTCTGGCCCGTTGACCCAAAGAGGGTGTCCCAAAGCGTGTGCCCTTCGACGACAGTGTGGTCTCCATCATGACTGTGATAGCCAGTCACCATGCCGTGGGGAGCAAGCGTCACCGCATTCGTATCGAACCAGTGGGCCCAGCGCTTCATGTCCTCATGCGACGTGAATTGATCCCTTGGCAACCCGGGAACGATAAGATACTTGTTCCCGAGTTCGGCGTGATAGTCAATCGTCTCCTGAATGATTGATGCGTCAAACTTGCGGTGGTTGACATGCCAGCCGGCACACTGCAGTCCCAAGTCGTCAAGGATTGCCCGCAATTCCCGCGCCGGTAACGGCGCGTCACCGAAGAAATCAACTCCTTGATACCCAATACCCGCGACTTCCCGTAGGGTCGCATGGAGATCGGTCTGGTACAGCTCTCTG
>CAMDTO010000090.1 GCA_945907765.1 Thermoflexus hugenholtzii JAD2
GAGCACCCATGTCACCAGGGATTGCCCGGTACTGTCGACGCCCGTGAGCGACGACAGCCCGATAACTGTCCAGATCCCCAGGAGCGAGCCTGACCCATCCAGCCGGGAGGCAGCTTGGCGAGTGAGGGTCCGCGCCCTCATCATGACGCTCGTTCCGGCAATTGCCATCAATCCAAGGCCAGCGATCCCCAGTGTGATGAGCACATCCAGTACGGCGTTGTGTGCGCGATCAAAGGTCAATCCGGCTCCGTCGATGCCAAGGATCATGGCCTGCGAGTCAGGTCCGAACCCGAACGCACGACGTATTTCCCGTGGGTATGGATCCACACTCCCAGCGAGGATCAAGTCCTGAATATCCTGGCGTTGCATGCCAACGGTCAGGCCCGCCCGATAGGCGATCGATTCGTCCATCTGCCCGCGGCCGGTCCGGTAGATCGAGATGGCTCGCCCAGCCACGTCGAGCCTGGTCGACCAGCTATCACGCAACGTGATCGCAATCTGTCCGGCAACCACCGTTTCCGCGTCGGGCCGTTCCGGCACAATGGCTTTCTGCTCGATCAGTCCTGCGATTGGTCCGATGGCTCCGAAAAGAACCGTGACCGTCACCAGAGCCAATCCGACCCCGAGTGCGCGACTGAACGCCCTGCTTCGTTTTGCACCCGTGACGAGTTCGTGGACCGCGATGCGGATTGCCGTCCCTGCCCCGAGGGCGATGATCGGCCCTCGGCTCCGGCTAAGTCCGACGGCGACGAGGCACAACATCGCCACACAAATCCACGCGGTCGTCGCTCCCTTTGCCTGTGTTGAACCCCCGCGAGCCAGCAGCCAGTTGGACACACTGCCCGCACTGGCGATGCACGCTGGGAACACCACCCAACGGCAGTCGGGTTCAATCGCGGAAAGAGCAAGTGTTGCTGGAAACAGGAGCGCCCCGAGTGTGATCACGACTCTCCTCATGTGCAGGATCCGTCGAGAGATCTCAAGTGATGGTTGGTTTGGATTAACCCGGCTCGCATCGTCGGGCCTTGGCAGGCCAGTAAAAGACCCACCTTCAGCTGCAGTGCTTGACGGGACGATGTGCCTGCTCGAGGAAGACACCAGGGCAAGCTCGGCAGCTGCAAGGGCTGAGACCGCCACCATGCTGCCGAGGATGACTGCATTCCCGAACGTTGCAGTCGGCCGGTCAAGTTGAAGTGCAGTCCCGGACACCGGATCGTAGCCCCACGCCTGCATGATCGTGATCACGGCTGGGATCACGCCCCCGACGGCCAGTGCACCAAGGACGCCGGTGAACGATCGTCCCTTCGCGAGGTCTGGCCAGGCCGTCGCCACCATTCCCGCGACCAGCAGGATGTGGGCCGTGCCTTGGCCCCGGTTCAGGGTTCCCGCCAGGCTGGTGCGAGGCACGAGCGAAAGTGCGGTTGACAGGACAATCTCGAGCGCAAGCGCGATCAACGCAACCGCGCCGGTTCGCTGCCATGGACCGGACGCCGTCCACCATGACCGAAGCGAGACTCCGAGGGTACGTGCGTCGCCTTGCAACGCCGTGTTGACGAGCGTGAACAGGCAAACGATGTCGATCGCAAATGCCTTTGACGGCTCGAAAGCCGAGAGGTGTGCCGGCAGGAACATCCAGTAGGCGATCAGAACCGTCATCGTCAGCGTCGGCACCGAAAAGTCCGCTTCCTTTCCCAGTCGGCGTCTGAGCACGTCACCCGTTCGTCGGAACCACCGAGTTCCATTGTCATGCCACGCCAGTACTCAGGTTCCCGGATCAGCCTGATACCGCCATCCATGCCCGACTGTCGTGGTCCCCGCCCTGGCAACAGCGGTCCCAACTCATGGGCAAGGTATTGACGCAGGCCTTGAGGTATCCGACCTGAGGGCGACAGGTCAGTTTCGGCGCAAACACACTACTCTCCCGATGATGTCCAAGCCTGCTGAGTTCGCTCGAGGGGCTTTCACCAACTTGGGGTGTCACTTGGCAGGATGCCACGTGGATTGCTATGCAACTGGTCACCCTATACTGATCGCATAATGCGCCCTGTTGAGGTGGAAGTACACCCTGACCAATCACGATTCACGTCTGATGGTCAGGTTGGGTTTGTCCTTTGCCATGCCGGTTTGCCGTGACCGGTCGCCGTGTGACTGGACCATCGATGCGAGCGAAACGATCGCCAGGTTTCCGACCTCTGGCAGCAGCTGGGCTGTTCGTGCTCTTTGCGTGGGCAAATCAATGGATTTTGCCTGCCGTAGCCGAACAGCCCCCTCCGCCACTTGCTTCGCCGTCTTCTTCACCCACAGCTCCGGCGATGGTGCTTCCAAGCATGGTTCCCTCGTCCCCGTCGACTTCGCCAACACCAGAACACACTGGTTTGGCTGCCGCGCCTTCTGTCACCGGAACACAGCCTGCCTCCGCAAGTGTCACGCCGGTCGTCTCCACGACTCCAGAAAGTCCGGCGTCGGTCACCTCGACGGCAACCCCTGTGGCGACTCCCAGTGCAGCCCCAAGTGTGGTGGTCACGTCCGCGACCGCATCGCCGTCGGCGAGGGTTGCGGCGCCGACTATGCGGTCATCGGTCAAGGCCAACGGGGTCGGCGCCGTCTCCCACGTCTCGGTCGGCTCGGGATTCACGTGTGTGCTGGTGACTGGTGGCTCCGCCTGGTGCTGGGGCACGAACCAGCTGGGGCAGCTTGGTGATGGCACGAAGGTTGACCGCCTGGTGCCGGTCGCGGTCTTTGGCTCAACGAAGTTCAACGCGCTATCCAGCGGATACGACAGCGTTTGCGGTCTGACCGGGGGTGGCGCGGCCTGGTGCTGGGGCTCGAATTGGAGCGGCCGACTTGGGGACGGGACGACCGAACATCGGTCCAGTCCGGTCCAGGTGAGCGGGTCGCTGCGCTTTGCCAGCCTTTCCAACGGAGGCAGTCACACCTGCGGCCTTGACTTCTCGGGCAAGGCCTCCTGCTGGGGCGCGAATTGGTCCGGGCAGCTTGGTGATGGTTCGACGGACCAACGCACTACTCCCGTCCCGGTGCGTAGCGACTTGACGTTCCAGTCGATTTCGGCGGGTCAGCGCCATACCTGCGCGGTCACTGCCACCGGCGAGACATACTGCTGGGGGCCAAACGAAGCCAGTCAGCTTGGTCTCGGCAGCACCGCGGCATGCATGTGGTCCTGCACGACGCCACAGCTTGTTTCCACCACCGCCAAGTTTGTGCGCGTCGCGTCAGGCCAGGACCACACCTGCGCACTCACCGCGCAGAATGAAGCCTACTGCTGGGGGCTCAACTCGAAGGGTCAGACCGGGATCGGATCATCGGTGGTTTCCTCCCCGATGGCGGTGACGCAGGTTTCGACACCGACCGCGGTCACCGGAGGCGGGCGGTTCACCCAATTGGTCTCGGGCGGGTACCACTCCTGCGGTCTCACGGTGGCCGGTTCGATGTCCTGCTGGGGATCGAACTGGAGTGGGGAACTTGGTGACGGATCAGGCACTGATCAGAGTGGACCATCGGCCGTGGCAGGGGGAAACGCGTTCACGAGCATGGCCGCGGGCAGCGATACCTCCTGTGGCATTTCCGTTGGCGGCCGTCTCTTTTGCTGGGGTAGGAACCGCTATGGGCAGGTTGGGGATCAGCCGACCTTGGACGTGGAGACCTCACCATTGGCAGTGGCCGGAGACCTGCGATTCCGTGAGATTTCCCTCGGAGGCGACCAGGCGTGTGGCGTAACCGCAATCGGCGGAGGCTACTGCTTCGGGAGTAGGAATTCGAACCGGCCCGCCCCGGTCGTGATCAGTTCGGGCATGACCCCGACCGTTCCGTTCGCGTCAATCGACACTGGCCATTCCCATGCCTGTGGCTTGAGTGACGCACTGGTCCCCTTCTGCTGGGGAAGTACCGGCAACGGCCGTCTCGGGTTCACTCCAACGCCTGGCGCGTGGATGGGAGGGTCGGCCAGCTGGTCCCAAGGGCGGGTTGACGGTGGTCTCTCCATGACCCTGGTGGCTGCCGGAGGGGCGCATACGTGCGGGCTCAATGCAAGGAACCAAGCCTATTGCTGGGGATACAACAGCAACGGTCAAGTTGGTGACGGGGCCATTGGAAGCCCGGCGAACGACCGTCCGGCGCCAGTCGCGGTTTCCGGCAACCGTGAGTTCAGCACACTGGCGACTGGCCTGGCGCACAGCTGCGGACTGACTGCAGCGGGTGGGGCCCAGTGCTGGGGATTGAACGCAAATGGCCAGCTCGGGGACGGGAGCCAGTCTGACCGCACCGTGCCGGTGCCGGTAGTCGGTGGCTTGACGTTCAGCAAAATCACGGCAGGCGATTCCCATACGTGCGGCTTGTCCACGTCCGGGGTCGCCTATTGCTGGGGCGCGAACGGAGGTGGACAGCTCGGCGACGGTACGGGGACGGGTCGTCGCCATCCAGTCGCCGTGGGCGGCGGACTGACGTTCCGCTCAATCGGTGCGGGCAAGGACCACACGTGCGGCGTCACCATCGCAGGAACAGTCCACTGCTGGGGAGCAAACGACACGGGCCAATTAGGCGACGGCACGATAATCGGTCACGCCGTCCCGGCACCGGTTTCGGTTGGCACGGCGTTTGCCAGTGTCTGGGCCGGAAATGGGTTCAGTTGTGCCTTGACTTCGGCCGGTTCGGCGTTCTGCTGGGGACTGAATTACGCTGGGCAGCTCGGGATCGGAACCTATGGCAGCGACCGGGCCACACCGATCCTGGTCACCGCGTTCGATGCGCCTGTTTCGACCGCGGCCTCGCCAACACCGGTGATGACGGCCACAGCCATGGTCGTGCCATCGCCAACCCGGCGCGCGACCGCGCTGACGTTCAGGGAAGTCAGTTCGGGCTACCAGCACACCTGTGGGTTGGCCTTGAATGGAGCGGCGTACTGCTGGGGGTCAAACCTGTTCGGTCAGGTTGGTGATGGCACGTCGGGCAATGATCGCGCCCTCCCACTCGCCGTTCGCGGGGGCTACACGTTCTCCTCGATCACCGCGGGTGGCAATCATGCGTGTGCCCTGACACTTGCCGGTGAGGCGTATTGCTGGGGCGCGAATGCGAACGGCCAACTCGGCGACGGCACGGCCGTTGCCTCGACGAGCGCGGACCAGCGCTCTGTCCCCCAGCGCGTCAGTGGAAACTACACCTTCACCTCCCTCTCTGCCGGTGGCTCGCACACCTGCGGGATCACTGCCGGGTTGATGCCCGGGGAAACCCGCACCTATTGCTGGGGTGCAAATTCGTCCGGGCAACTTGGCGACGGTCTTTCGTACGGCTACAACCCGTGCTGGAACTGGCCCTGCCGCCAGCCGTTCACCGACTCGAAGACACCGCTCCTTGTCTCCGGAAACATGTCACTCGCCAGTGTCAGTGCAGGCGCGGAACATACCTGTGGCCTGACCTCAGACCTGGGGATGCCCGGAAGCGTCCAGCGGGTGTACTGCTGGGGTTCGAACGCGTCCCAGCAGCTTGGCGTCCCTGCCCAGGGATATGGGAACTGGCCGTCTCCGGCCGAGGTCAGCCAATCGCTTTCGGTGATTTCCTCGGGACCGTCAGGCACCTGCGGTGTTTCCCTCAAGGTGGCATATTGCTGGGGCACGTTCATGTCCCGGCAGACGCTCGATAATGGAATGTCGTCTGGCGCTTCCTTCGGGACACCGACGCTTGCCGGCCCATCCGGGGTTGCCTATGCCAAGGTTACAACCGGGTACGGGTGGGGCTGTGGCCTCGATGTTGCCGGGAAGGCCTATTGCTGGGGAGGCAACCGCTTCGGGCAACTCGGCAGCGGGGTGACCGACCGGGACGTGGCTGCCAGTGACCTCGCAAGCGCGGCTGTTCCGGTCGCCGGCGACCGTCGGTTCACACGACTCACCGCCGGGTACAGCCACGCGTGCGCGCTCGACATGGATGGGGTCGCGCTATGCTGGGGCAGTAACACCCATGGCCAACTTGGAACCGGGGTGACCGCATCGGTGACCAGGCCCACCATGGTCGCTGCACCACCTGCACTCGTGAAACTGGCGGCTGGTGATTACCACACCTGTGGCCTTTCCAGCGCCGGCAAGGCGTATTGCTGGGGCGACAATCAGGATCACAGCACCGGGACCGGTTTGGCGACCAAGGACATCGCAACCCCGCAAGCGGTGACCGGCAGTGCCACGTATTCAAACCTGGCACTCGGCCTTGGCTACTCGTGCGGAGTGACTACTGCGGGGGAGGTCGGGTGCTGGGGCATGACCGACAGCACGCCGACGCTGAAGCCCGACCCGGTGACCTACACCTCCATCACGGCGGCGTTCCGACACCGGTGCGGGATCAACCCCGCCGGGCGGGCCTTTTGCACGGGGACCAACTCCTATGGGGCACTTGGCAACGGGTCGAATGCGATGACATCAGAGACAACTGCGGTCACTGGTGGCCTCACCTTCACGTCAGTGTCGGCGTCGCTCTATCACTCGTGTGGCCTTACAGCGTCCAAGCAGGTGTACTGCTGGGGTTCAAACCTCTACGGCGAAGTAGGAGACTGGACGTACGATGATCGCAATTCACCGGTCGCGATCGCGGGTGGGCGTGAGTTCAAGGCGATTGCCACGGGTGCAAGTCATTCGTGCGCCATTCTCTCGCTGCCCGGCACGGTGCAGGGCGCTGATGTAGCGTTACCGGTACCGGCACCGGTGAATTCGAACCCCTCTAATTCTACTTCTAATTCTGAAACAGTTGCTGCGCCCACAGTCCCGGCATGGGACGGGGCGGCGTATTGCTGGGGGCGAGTTACCTCAGGCAGGCTCGGAACCGGCCAGACCATCTACGACTCAAATTCGCGCTCTTCATGGCCCACGATGGTCAAGACTGACCAGGCATTCGTGGAGATCGGTGCCGGATGGCAGCACACCTGCGCAAGAACCTCGTCCGGAGCCGCTTACTGCTGGGGTGACAACGCATTCGGACAACTGGGCGACGAAACGCTCACGATGCGCGAGACACCGGTTGCGGTTGCGGGAGGCCTGAAGTTCGCAAGTCTTGCCGTTGGCGGGTATCACACCTGCGGGGTACTCACTTCAGGTGCGACGCTGTGCTGGGGACGCAACGATGTGGGCCAGCTTGGGGTGGGCTCGCTTGGCTACGCTTCGGCGCCCGTGCCGGTTTCCGGGGCCGACCCAATTCCGGCACCCGGGGACGTCGTAGCACGGTCGGTCCGCCTCTCCAACGTCCGGGACTCTGGCTTCACGGTCACCTGGACCACGGATACCCCTGCAGTGGGTGCGCTCCGGTGGGGTCCCGACAATGGACAGGCACCCATGAATACCGCTGCTGACCGACGGGGCGCAACGGCAAACTCCACGGTCCATTCGGTAGCGGTCACCGGGCTAGCATCGAATACCAAATATGCCTTCGAGCTCATTCCGGGGCCATGGACAAACACCGCGAGTGCCGTTCGCTATACCGTCACGACTGGTCCGGTCTTGCCCGTCAAGTCTCCCGACCTTGCGTACGGGTCGGTGCTTCGCAAGGATGGTGGGGTTCCATCTGGCGTCATCGTCCACGTCACGGCGTTGAACGCCGGGACCATGAGTGCCCCACTGTCAACCTTGGTCACGACTGCCGATGCCAAGACGTGGCTGCTCGACCTTGGCAGTTTGCGGTCCACCGTGCTTGATGGGTCCTTCGCCTACGCTGATTCGACGGTCCTGACCGTCGGGGCCGATGGCGGCGTGGACGGGACCGCCACTGGAACGGTGACGGTGGCCGACGCCCGGATGGGGAAGCTGTCACTGACACTCAATGACGATGTCCGGGTCGCGTTCCAGGCCGGCTGGAACCTGATCGCCCTTCCCGGCGCGCCTGCCACGTCACTCACCTCGGCGGCGCTTTGTACCGCGCTCAACGCTACGTCGGCAGGGAGCGCGCTGGAAATTGACCGCTGGGAATCCGGGGGCTGGAGCGGTCACGTCTGCGGAGTGCCCGCGAATACCTTCCCGATCGAAATGGGCCGCGGGTACTTCGTCCGGATGGCGAAACCGGCCACGTGGATGATTTCGGCATCGCGCATCTTCGTGCCTGATCCGGTGCCGCTCCAGGTCGGGTGGAACCTCGTCGGGGTAGCCGTCGCATCGTCGTTGCCGTCCATCGCCGATGCCGCGTGCACGGCAATGGATATCGCGTCCGGTGCGGGCACCGCGATCGAAGTCAACCGGTGGAGCGCGGGTGCGTGGGATGGACACCGGTGCGGCGTGCCGGCGAACGCGTTCGCGATGGAGGCCGGACGAGGGTTCTTTGTCCGCGTCTCGCGGCCGACCGCATGGGCGCCGACCGGCGCCGTCGTTGGGGTATCAGCCATGCGAGTCCGTGATGCCGTGGCGCCTGCAGCGTCACCAACCCCGGGTCGTGTCGGCCCTGCAGGGGGAGGGAGAGACGTGCGGCCCGATGGCAACGCCGCGTTGCGCGAGATCCGGATGTGGCCGGCGATCCGGTGCCGGCCATCGAACTTTGGTTCACGCCTCGCGGGCGTGGAGGCTGATCAGGACAACTATCCAATCCCATGCCCATGAGCCGAAAGTCGTTGGTCGCCGTAGCGCCAACTGACCCAAAGACTTTCGGAACCACATTCACTCGAATGGCTGCCATTCAGGCGCAGTCCGAAAAAAGGAGCAGACCAGTGAGCAAGTGGACAAACCGGCTTGGGTCCGCGCGCATGTTCGCCACCATGCTGCTTGCTGCGGGACTGGTCCTCGACGGTGCAGGTTTCGGGAACGTTGCCAGCGGCGAAAGTCTGCCCGGCATCGTGGCATCGCCGTCGGCGGTCCCCGCGACTGTGACGAGCTCTCTGGTCGTGCACACGCCTGTGCCGGGCACACCGGTGGCCACCGCTGTACTTGGTGTCACCCCGGTCAACGGAGCAGTCGCGACGACTGCCCCGGGCTTGGTGACAACCCCGGTACCAGTGCCTGGCATGAACGTAGCCACGGGCACGATGGTGCCTATCCCAAGCGTGGTGCTCGTGCCGACCATTACCGTGAGTGGCCCGGTTCACGTGCCCGCCGTGGCCGATGAGCCCGCGACCCGCACGGTGGATCCCATTGAAACGGCAGGTGGAGAGCGTCGCCCTTCGGTGGATTCGCCCGGGCTCCGCCCGGAGGCGCCACTTCCCGGCGGTCCGGGGACGTCGTTCTCCGGCAGCGTGCGTCCCCGTGCCCTCGCCTCCCCGGTCACGTTCACCGTCTTGGCGACTGGCGCCAATCATGCCTGCGGGCTGACCGTCGCGGGCGACGCGTACTGCTGGGGAGACAACGGGCAAGGCCAGCTAGGCGATGGCACCTACACGGACCGCCTCTCCCCGATGCCGGTCGGGGGAGGTATCCGGTTCACCGCACTTGTTGCCGGCCAGTGGCACACCTGTGGACTGACACCCTCGGGGAGTGCCTATTGCTGGGGGTACAACGGTGACGGTCAACTCGGCGATGGAGCGGATCCCGCGTCGTCCGGCGTCTATTACCGGACGGCGCCCGTGCTCGTTGCTGGTGGCATCACCTTCGCGAGCCTCGCCGCCGGGGTGCGCCACACGTGCGGGGTCTCCACGTCCGGGACCGGGTATTGCTGGGGCCTGAATGCTTCCGGGCAGGTCGGTGACCTGACACAAACCAACCGGTTCTCCCCATCCCAAGTCAGTGGTGTCACGTTCACGAGCCTGACTGCGGGCTGGTTCCATACCTGCGGTATCAGCACATCCGGTATTGCGTACTGCTGGGGACAGGGGACCGATGGACAGGTCGGTGACACCGCGGCGCTGAACCGCAGTGCCCCGGTCGTTGCGAGCACAAGCACGCGCTTCGCCGAACTTGCGGCCGGTGGCTATCACACGTGCGGACGCACCTCGGCCGGGGTCGTCTGGTGCTGGGGAGGCAACTGGTACGGGCAGCTTGGGGACGGCACGGTGTCGTGGCACACCAGTCCTGCGCTAGTGTCCAGCTCTGTCACCTTTGCGCATCTGGCAGCCGGCTTCTACCACACCTGCGGCGCAACTGGTGCGGGAGTTGCCTACTGCTGGGGTGATGCCCGGAAGGGCCAGATCGGGGACGGCGCCACTACCCAACGAACACTGCCGACGATGGTGACGAGCGCCATCGGGTTTGCGTCCATCAGTTCGGGTGCTGATTTCACCTGCGGCCTCGACTTCGACAATGTGGCGTACTGCTGGGGCGATAACTCATCCGGCCAGTCCGGCGACGGCGTCACGATCGACCGGACCGCGCCGGCAAGTGTCATGAGCGGACTCGTGTTCCAGTCGGTCGTCACGGGTGCAAACCACAGTTGCGGTATCGCTTCAGGCGGAGCTGCCTACTGCTGGGGTGATAACGGGTCGGGCCAACTCGGCGACGGCACCTGGCAGGCACGTTCGACACCTGCCGTCGTGATCGGGAGCTATTCATTTTCGAGACTCGCGGCCGGGCGGTATCACACCTGCGGCATCACGACCGGGAACCAGGCGTACTGCTGGGGCAGCAACGCTGATGGCCAGATCGGGAACGGCAACACCGCGGGGGTGAACACCCCGCAGGCAGTGACCGGCAGTCGCGCGTTCTCCTCGATCACCACTGGTGCCTATCACACCTGCGCCATCACGACGGCTGGCGCGGCCTACTGCTGGGGCTCCAACGGGTCCGGCCAGATTGGCGACGGGACCACCACCTCGAAATCGGTCCCCACCGCCGTCATCACCGGGACGACGTTCCAGTCCGTTTCCGCGGGGTACGGATTTACGTGTGCGCGGACCGCCGCGGGGTCCGTCTGGTGCTGGGGTTCCAACGTCTACGGCCAACTTGGAGACGGATCGACAACAAGCCGGCTCGCACCAGTCTCACTCAGCGGGAACCCGGCGTTCGCCGAACTTGCTAGTGGTGCATATCACGCGTGCGGACGCACTACTCAGGGCGCTGTTTGGTGCTGGGGTGCAAACGGAACGGGTCAGCTCGGCGACGGGACAACCACCCAGCGGCTCCTCCCAACGACGGTCTCTGGCGGGAAGGTATTCGCCGCCATCGGGAGCGGCTGGAACCACACCTGTGCCCGGACCGCGTCATCCGAGGCGTACTGCTGGGGGGACAGTACCAACGGGGCTCTCGGCGACGGCGGGACAACGGACTCACTCGTTCCAGTAAAGGCCGCTGGGGGTGGGTCCTACGCCAGCATCGCGGGGGGGCAGTTGCATTCGTGCGCGCTTTCCCCGACAGGGCAGGTCGCCTGCTGGGGCGCGAACCGGTTCGGGCAGGTTGGCGACGGCGTCTCACTTGTGCGTCTCTCCCCGGTCGCCGTCACGGGTCAGGGACCAGCTGTTCCCCGCGCGTTCGGCTCGGTCGTCGCAGGGGGCGATCATTCGTGCGCGCTGTCATCCTCAGGCGTCGCAAGCTGCTGGGGTTGGAATTCGAGCGGCCAAGTTGGCAACGGCACCTATTCCCACACGGGGGTCACCACCCCGGCGACCGTCGCGGGCTCGCGCACGTGGTCGATGCTCACGGGCGGCGAAAACCACACGTGCGCTATCACAACAGGTGGATTGGCGTACTGCTGGGGGGACCATTCCAGCGGTCAGCTGGGC
>CAMDTO010000091.1 GCA_945907765.1 Thermoflexus hugenholtzii JAD2
TGGCCGAGCAGCACGATGAGTGGCAGGCGGGCCCAAGGTACCTCGGGACGGGCTTGATGGGGCGCCTCGCCGGGGATGACGGGTCCGGGTGCGTCCCCGTGCCCCTCCCCACCACCACGGGATGACCTGCACACCATGAACCACCACCAAGGAACGGAACGGCAAACGATCACTTACACACTTGACGGGACGCTACTGGCCCGAACTCGCTTTCGGCGGTCTGAACCGCATGGCCCCACTGGGAAGCGTCGGTCACGTCCAGGTGGACATAACGGACGGCGGTGCCAAGTTCGGCAGCCAGCGCCTTGCCCTCAATGTCGAGGACGTCAGCAACGACGACCCTTGCCCCTTCCGCGACGAGACCCCGGACGTGCGACGCACCCATGCCTCGGGCCCCACCACTGACCAGAGCAACCGTGGACGAGAAGCGCTTCATGGAAACCCTCCGGACGCGACCCACGCGTGCCGGCGTGGGACAGTACGAAGACAGGACGCGCTCAAGTCCGTCTGGTCACGCACACGGTGCACGGTTCGGTTCCATGCTCGATCGTACGCGGGTCCCCGGGTCGGGTCCGACGATTCGCGTCTACTCCGTCCTCCTATGCATATCGTGGCAGACCGCATCCGTGTTCCGCATCGGGGAATGCCCGCAGAAAGGGGCGATACTCGGTTTCGGGCGCAATCACGGCCATGAAGGCGTCACCATTCCCAGCGCCGAACGGTAGATTAGTCCAATGAGCAAGAGGCGCGAACTTGACCTGGTCCTGATGGGTGCAACAGGGTTCACTGGCCGGCTGGTGGCGAACTATCTCGCCCGCCATGCTCCCGGGACGCACCGGATCGGGCTTGCAGGGCGCAGCATCTTACGACTGCGGGAAGTTCGGGAACAACTCGGCGCCCGGGCCTCGACTTGGGAATTGATCCAAGTCGATAGCAGCGACAATGACCGATTGCGCCAGATGGCCTCCCGAACACGCGCCATCGGTTCCACCGCTGGTCCCTTCGACGTGATTGGTCTTCCTCTCGTGCATGCGTGCGTTGCGGAGGCGACCGACTACGCCGATATCACGGGCGAGACAACGTTCATCCGACGAAGCATCGACCTTGCCCATGTGCGGGCGACCGCGTCCGGAACACGCATCGTTCACGCATGCGGGTTTGATTCGGTTCCGTCCGATCTCGGCACACAGTTCCTGGCCCAATCCATCGGCGAACCCCTTGCCCGTGCCAGTCTGGTCACAGGCGAGATCATCGGTGGTTTCAGCGGAGGCACCGCCGCGTCAATGATGGCAATCGTTGACCGCGCCAGCCGCGACCCCCACGCTCGGGCACTCCTGTCCGACCCGTACGCCCTCAGTCCGGAACGGTCCGCCGAACCGGCCCTCGGCAAGCAGGCTGACTTTTTTTCGCCGGGCTTCGACCCCTTCACAAGACGGACGATCGCGCCGTTCCTGATGGCACCCATTAATACGCGGGTGGTGCGTCGCAGCAACAGTCTTCAGCAGTGGACCTACGGAAAATCGCTGCGGTATTCCGAGGCGATGGGCATGCCGGACGGACCCGCGGGACGCCTGTTGGGTTTCGGACTTCTGGCGGGAATTGCCGGAATGGGCGCAGCACTCGCCGTCCCACCCTTGGCGCACCTGATGGCGAAACTCCTTCCGAGGTCCGGAGAGGGTCCGTCTCCGGACCTCCAGAAGCGGGGGCGGTTCTCACTGACGATCCATGGGGAGGCAGTTGGATCCGGGCGCCGAGGCAGGGTCATGGTCACCGGTGACGGAGACCCCGGGTACTCGGCGACCTCGCGGATGTTCGGCGAGGCGCTCCTGTTGCTGTCGGAAGAAGACGGCACGGGAACACCCACGCACGGAGGGGTCATCACTCCGGCAACCGCTTTCGGGCGCGACCTTCGCGAACGTCTTGAAACCAACGGGTTCACGTTTACCTACCAAGACGGGGCATGAGCTCGTACGACCCCGGGGCCAACGAAATCAGACCGTCCTTCGCCAGTGGGAAGCGGGTGGTCGCACACTGGTCATGCGTGAGGAGGGTCTCCGTGGACCGCAGCATACGCCCGGTACGCACGGGCGTCGGCAAGCATTGCGTTGATGGCGACAGTGAGTGCCCCTGACCGGTAGAAGCCGGACAACACGGCCAGGTCACCTATTTGGCTTGTGACCACGAACGTTGGGCGCTGGGTCGCGCCGGTTGCGTGGAATGCCCCGGTCGACGCACGGACCCGTGCCTCGGTATCCGGATCGGTTGCCCGTTCACGAAGTCTTTCCGGATCAATGCCACTTGCAAAAGATGCAATGGAAACCGAGATATCCAAATCGCCAATCCGGTGTCCCTCACGTAGTGCGCCCGACGTCAGGGCTCGGCGCACGCTGTCCCCGGTCGCACCGAGCGTGCGCGCCGCTTCAGCAACCAGATTCGGCGCGAGGTAGGTGCCTGCCCGTGCCGCCTCAAACCACCCCGAGTTCATGACGTAGCCAGACTGCGCAATGTGTGCACTGCGCCGATAGAACCAATCGGCTTGGTCGCGGGAAACCGTGACATCATCCGGGTTCATGAGCGCTATCGCCCAGTCGAAAGCAACGTCGTCCGGAGACAGGCTTTTCGCCTCATCCCACGCCGGTTCGGCAAGGTTGCACCATGATGACAGTACTTCAACGTAGTACGTCACCTTGACCAGCGGGCCGGCACGTTCAGGCATTCTGCTCCTCCCAAATGTGGGAACGGACCAATTGGCCCCCGGGATGACCGCACGACCTCGGGTTCGTCACAATGGTGAGAAAGGGCCAAATCGCAGGATGTCTCATCCTTGCAAGACGCAAGCTCTGGACCGAGCATGGTTACGCGGACGTTGACGGTCGCAGCGTGGCAATCTGGATCCGGTCATTTCCAGTGTCCGCGACCTGCACTCGACCACGAGGTCCGACCGAGATGGCCATCGGCATGACAAACTCACCAGGTGCCGTACCGGCCCGGCCTCCCCACGACCCCCACGTCCTCGCATCAGCATTCCGGATGACGATACGGTGGTTCCCACTGTCAGCGATCAGCGTCCGTCCCATGGGATCGACCGCGATACCCGCAGGCATCCGGTAGTTCCCAATCCGCAACGGATCATCGAGGACTGGCACGGGCCAGACATCCCATTCCGTCGACCTGTTCGACAGACGCGCGAGCGGGGCATGCGACTGGACCCGGTTGTTTCCTGTGTCGGCAACGACAATCCTGCCGTCTCTACCCACTGCAACCCCACGGGGTGATGCAAACTCACCCACACCAGTTCCACTTATCGGTGTACCACGGACGGCCCGTCCCCAGATCGCAATCGAACGGCCATCCCGGTCAACCATCTGGATACGATGGTTGCCAGTGTCAGCAACGATCACTTGTCCGGCCTCGTCGGCGGCTGCCTCGCTTGGACGCGCGAACATCCCTGCGCCAGTTCCAGACGCGCGCCCACCCAAGACTGCAATGACCTTGGGAGCTTCCACCCCTGACAGGTGGACAATGCGGTGGTTCCCGGTGTCCGCTACCAGGACCGTCCCCGTTGGTGAAAATGACACACTGCCGGGGCGACGGAACGACGTACCCGCCGCAGATGTATCCCAAGGAGACGCAGGGGACCCGTCATTCCGGAGAACCCAGATCCGGTCGTCATCGGCGAGTGTCATGAGGGTCACGCCACGAAGGTCGACCGCAATCCCAGTTGGCGTCATGAACCCGCCGGACGACGAAGATGTGAGGCGTACAAGCACGCTCCAGTCGGAAACAGACGAACCAGCCTGTCCCAAAGGAGCCGGATCCGCTGAACCGGACAGCGCATCTGCGCGCGAAGCGCCGGTGGGTTCACTATCGGTGATGCCTCCGGCGACAATGACTGCCGGCATCGCGAGACCGGTCATCGCCAACCCCGCAGCGAACCCCACCAGTCCCCGCCGGCCTGCAAGTAGTTTCATCACCGTGTACACCCATTGCACCGATGGACCCCAGCCCACCTCGAACGCTTCACTCAATCGTGCGCCACAGACGCCGAAAATGGGTTCGTTCCGTGTAAACGTCTTGTTAAGGATTTGCGGACGGCATCGGCGTGGGTTGGTACAGGACTGACACGTATCCGCCCGGACTACGGGGAATGTCGTTTATTTCGTCGTCGAACATCCGTGGAAAATCCGGTAGTACAACGCGCCATTCTTCGTACCTTTAATAGATATGATGGTTTTGGAAATGGGTCACGCCCAACGATGCAGGCACACCCCCGCACGGAGTCAGACGAACGATGTACCGGCGAGCGCTAGACATTGCCATGCACGCTGCATCGAATGCGGCGGCGCAGATCATCTCCAAAACAGTGTCGCCTGGGTTCGCCGCTCGAGGCACAACCGGCGACGGTGGGATCCCGGCAATTGGCACCGGGTCTGAGGCTGCGATCCGGGAATGCCTTTCCGTTGCCTTTCCGGCGTGGGCCATTCTCGGGTCGACCGAGGCGTCCGGGGCCGAATTGGTCTCTCCACCTCAAGCGCATGAGCAACACGTTTGGATCATCGAACCCGGTCACGGCGGGGTGGGCGGGTCCGACCGGGTGACCGGACATTCCATCTCCATCGCCCTGTTACGCAATGGGGCGCCGGTGCTGGGTGTCGTCCACGCAGTCTTCACACCACACGGTGAAGCCGATTGTTTCACGTGGGCGGAAGGTTGCGGCGAGGTGACCCGGAATGGTGCACCGGCACCACGAGCTGCGTGGCCCGACACGATCGATGCATCGACAGTCGTGGCTGTGCCAACTTCCAGTGAAGTCAACGCGCACGCAACGCTCAAGTGCGTCGCACCCGGTCGCTTTCTCGCAGTAGACAATCTGGCGTATCGACTTGCCCTCGCCGCAGTTGGTGACGCTGATGCTTCGGTTTCCTATCCGACCAATCCGCGATCTGGAGAGCCAGTTGAGGCCGGCCGTGCCCACGCATCCTGGGAGTACTGCGCCGGACACGCACTCCTGGGCGGTGCCGGCGGAACGCTTGTCGATCAGGACGGGACCGAAATCTCGTATTCTGCCGACGGCACCAGTTCCCGGCCAGTGCACGGTGCCTTTGCGGGGTCAGCAAAGGTTGTGCACACGCTAGCCAAGCGCGCGTGGCAGACGATTTCAGAGCCTCCAACTGCGGACGATGCCCCGCTCACGCAGTTCCTGCCCTTGAAGACATCCGCGTCGCACCGCGTCGCCGATCGAGGCGCCCTCTCTCGTGCCCAAGGGTGCCTCCTTGGCCAATTCGCCGGCGACGCCCTAGGCTCATTGGTCGAGTTCAAATCTGCCCGCGAGATTTCCCATATGTATCCCGATGGTGGACCGTTCCACTTGGTTGATGGGGGGCACTTCGACACGATTGCCGGTCAACCGACGGACGACTCCGAGATGGCCCTCATGCTCGCACGGACACTCATCGACCGTGGCGCCTGGGATCCAGAGGCCGTTGGGGCCGCGTACGCTCGGTGGTGCCATGGATGGCTTTTTGAAATCGGCCTTCGGCAGGACGCCTATCCGCATCGGGCAACACCGTTCGACATCGGGAACACGACCTCGGCGGCCTTGGGTCCGGTCACGCGACGCGACATGGAAGCCGGAGTGGTGGTGGATACGCTTGCCCGTACGGCATCGAAGACGACGCAAGCCAACGGAGCATTGATGCGCGTTGCCCCCCTGGGGATCTGGGGCGCATACCGGGCGGTCGGGGACGTTGCCGAAGCAGCCCGGGCCGATGCATCCCTGACCCACCCGAACCGCGTGTGCATTGCGGCGTCGGCAACGTTCGCGGTAGCCATTGCCCACGCTGTCCGGGTACCCACCAGCCCGCGTGACCTGTGGGATGTCGCCCGGAACCATGCCCGATACGTCGAGCACTGTGCGGCAGTTGCCGATGCCATCGACGCAGCTGACGTCGGACCGCCCGAGGACTTCCAGACAAACATGGGGTGGGTACTTATTGCAATCCGCAATGCCTTCCATCGCCTGCTGTACTCCCCTACGTTGGGGGAGGGTGTCATCGAAACCGTGCGGGCCGGAGGCGATACCGACACCACCGCGGCGATTGCCGGTGCCCTGCTCGGTGCGGCCCACGGGCGTGACGCCGTGCCGGCCCAGTGGCGTCGAATGGTCCTGAGTTGCAGGCCTGCGATGTTGCCGGAATCCCCTGGACCCACCCAACGCATCAGGAAGCCACGGCCTGCGGCGTTCTGGCCTGTCGACGCGTTCGCAGTCGCCGAACGGTTGCTGTCGGTCTAGCCACGCCGCCACGCCCGTCCCTCACACCGGGCACGCATGCGACGTCCTACGCATGGCGGGTTCCTCGCATCACGACCCGCGTTTCGGGCTCACGTTGCCAAACCATCGTCGCACTACGGGCCCAGGAGTGGGATACCTGCAGCAGTTGCGGGAATTGATCGTCACCAGACTGCGCGCGAGGGGCACCGATGTCTACGAAGTCGGGGGTGGGGTGGCGTTCAATGAACTCGCGAGCAACGTGCCGTTGTGCATTTCGATCCGGATCAACGATTCGAGCGCGATTGCCGGGCAACCGCTTCTGACCATTTCTGCAACGACACCTCGTGCCGCAGGCGACCAGCGACCAGCGAGTTTAAGTCAGGTGCGTCGTGACGGGGAAGCGCCTCGCGGGCCAGCTGATCCACCAATAGCGTTCTCCGGTCCGACGCCGTGGCCAACTGCCCGCCAGCGCGAGGTCAAGGTGCTGTTGAACATGATCAACGCCACGAGGCTGCGGACTGGTGCCCTTTCACTCTCGTCTGTCGGGAACGTGATCCGATTTGACTGGACCGTCCCGGTGGCACCGTCGGGAGATCTGGCTATCGTCGATTGCCTGATTGAAATTGCCCAGTCGGTCGTCGATGGGTTCCTGCCGGTGATCGAGGGGGTCGTCGCGGAAGGGTTCTCGGCGGAAACCGCATTGCGCCGTCGGGCACCGAATGCGTCCTTCCCTGCCATCCTCGATGACGCGTGACATGCACAACTCGATGACCGGGTAGCCACTGGTCCTGGTCATGCAATCATGTGCGTGACCATGGGAAACACAGGCGAAACGGCGGGCAAGGTGGAGTTCATCCGGTGGGCTCGAGCGTGGCCCAATCCGTCCTCAATGCGGTTGCCGGACGGAGACATATTTCCGGAAGCACTCCAACGCCTCGTGACCGATCTGGCTTCGGCAATCGGAGAACTCCTTCGTGCGGGGGACACAGACACGACAGATCTGAACCGAGTTGAGCTATGCCGTGAGGCACTCTCGACTGCGCTCCAGGCTGAAGCAATCGCCTGCCAGACCCGATTCTCAGCATCAAGTGACCTTGGGGACATTACCCTCAAAATTGTGTACCGGCAGGGCGCACTCGATGCGACGGTTCCCCTAACCAGTGAATTCGCCGACCGCCAGGTGGACCTCGCGCTCGATCTCCGTGCTAGGCACGCGGTTGATCCGAGTGACAAGGCAGCACTCGACCGCGCCGTAGCAATGGCTACCTCCGCACAGGAGTTCCTCACTCCACCGGAACTCGGTGAAAGCAAACCGGCACGCGGGTCTCACGATTGGTTCGCATCCTTCCGGGCTACCGAGGCACTGGCTGACCTGCTGGGCGAGCGCTTTGAAGAGCGAAGCGACCGCGTGGATCTCGACCGTGCAATCGACGTCGCTACCCTCGCGCACAATCTGGCGTCCGGCGATCCCCAAGCGACGGCGACTGCAGACAACCGTTTGGCACTCCTGCTCCGTCTCAGGCACGACAACCGGGGCGACCACGCTGACCTCGATCTGGCGATCACGCATGCGGAAGCATCCGTTTCGGGCACCGACCTGACCGACCCGCACTACCCGGTGCGTTTGGGAAACCTTGGACTGCGACTGGCGACACGGTTCAATCTTTCTGGACACGCTGCCGATCTTGACCGGTCGATCGCTCTCGCGCGGACAGGCCTGTCCATTGGAGGGGTGTCGCCTCACGAGCGTCGCCGTCTGCTTGGCAACCTCGCGATCCGTCTCCGGACCCGCCACAACCAAGGGGCGGACCCAGCGGACCTCGATGTGTCGATCGAGCTCGAAGAGGAGGCGATGACCCTGGCCCCGCCGGGTACCACGCAACCGCTCTGGCTCCTGAACAACCTCGGGATCAGCTTGAGCACCCGCTATGCGAACCGGGGAGATCCGGCCGACCTGGACCGATCGATCTTGCTTGCCGAAGAGGCTCTGGCCCTTTCTCCCTTGGGGAACGCCGACCGACCATCGCGTCTGAACAATCTCAGTCTCGTCATCAGCACCCGGTACGAACATCGCGGCGATCCGGCAGACCTTGACCGGTCGATAGACCTATCGGCCCAAGCGGTATCCGAGTCCCCGGACGGAAGCCCCTTCCTCGCGATGAGGCAGCACAACCATGGGACCCATCTCGCTATCCGCTACGACCGCCAGGGCAACCCGAGAGACCTCGACCAGGCAATCGACCTCGCCAGGGCAGCGGTTTCCGGTACGTTGCCAGATAGTCCAGAACGACCAGCCAGGGTGGCAAACCTAGCGCAGCGCCTCGGGGCGCGCTTCTCCGGGCGCGGCCGACCTGAAGACCTCGACGAGACCATCGCCTACGCGCAAGAAGCGTTCGCCGCCACCCCGGAGGCCGGACTGGAACGGTCGGCGCGCATTGGCAATCTCGCGATTGCACTCAGTCAACGATGGCGACGCGACGGCGCCTTGGCTGACCGGTCGGACCTTGACCGTGCGATCTCCCTGACCGAGACGTCTCTCGCGCTCATGGAGACCGGGAATCCTGAGCGGGCCACGCGCCTTGCCTCGTTGTCGGGTTTCCTGCGGTGGAGGCATGACCAAGGATCGGTTCCTGCCGATCTGCAAGCGGCGCTTCGCGTGGCCGAGGAAGCGGTCGCAGGAACCGCCGATGGACACCCCAACCGCGCGTCCCGCCTCGCCGGCCTCGCAAGCTTGCTGGAGGTCCTGGGAACGCCGGCAGACCAGATCCGGTCGATCGCCCTCCACCGCGACGCCTGGGCACTCGTGACTGGAACGGCGGGCTTTGCCGGATTTGCGGTCGTCGGGATCGGAAACGCGCTCGCATCCGCCCTCAGGAATCGGGACGATCACCTCGATGCGCCCAGTCTCACCTCGGGTTCGGAGCAAGCAGTCAGCCCCACGGCCCAAGCGGATGCGGATCGGCTTGGCAACGAACGCCTCACAGTGCTGTCGGTCACGTTGGATGCGCTAGACGCCTACCTTGCCCGTTTGCCCCTCAATGCCGAAGCCGATGCACTCTTCGCGGTTGGAACATTCGGTCACCTGTACGGGTGGCTCATCGAGGAGATGGCGAACCTCGCCCAAACGACGATCAATGCGGGATTGCCAGCCAATGATCTCCTCCGCGCGACATTCACGGCAATCGAGCGCAGCAAGGGACGGAGGCTCGCCTCGCGACTTCAGACCGGGAACCTGCAACCGACAGCCGAGACGCAGCCGCTCGTCGATGCCCTCGAACGCCTCAAACCCGAACTGGACCGCCTCGAAACCATCCTGTTCAGTGGCGGTACCGCCGCGCCGTTGCTCGGGACGCAGATCAGCCCCCGGGATGGGGAACCTGACGTTCCAACGACCACGCCAGTTGCCTTCCTCGGATGGCTGCAAGAGCGCAAGCGGGCCTCTCCGGAAGGAACTCGTTTCACCGGTCCGCTGGGAACGGGTACCGCGGGGCACGGAAACTTGGCCGAAGCAGACGTTGCCCGACTTGTGGCCCGGCACCGGTCACTCAGGGCCGAATTTGCGGAGTTGCTTCACCAAATCGAACGATCGGACCCAAACTACGCAACGGCGCGTGGGTACGCCGCCCCCCGACCGATTTCCGAAGTCGTGGTTGCGTTGCCCGCAAACGGGTCGCTCGTCATGTTCGCACCCCTTGAGGCCCGCACCGTCGTCATGGTGCTCTCCTCGCCGAACCGCATATCCGCGCCACTCGAAACCGGTGGCAACGCAGGGGTTCCCGGGGTGTACGCGTCCGGGACGAGCGGAATTCCGGCATCCAACTCAATGCCTTTTGCCGCCATCCGTGACGACGAACCCAACCTTTCGATCGCATCCGTCGACATCTCGGATGCCCAATGGGCGTCGATCACCGACCAGGCCCTCACCAGCGCTGTCGACATTGGCGGGACGGATGCCACCGGTCTCGCACAACTCAGCCGCGACCTGGAACGGGCGTTGCGGGGCATAGCCGATCGCGTTATTCCGGTCCTCGCCCCGCTCCTGGACGCCGCGACCGAACGGCAGGAAATGCTGTCCTCGGACCGTGCAGCCATGTCCCCTCATCTGGTGCTTGTGCCCACCGGAGCGATGCATCGCCTGCCACTGCACGCCTTGCCATGGGCGCCACGGGGGATCGCCCGGTGGGACCGCGCTACCAGGCTGACTGACCGGTATGCCGTCACCTATGCAAACATGGCCGACGTCCTTCCACTCGTCGCGTCTCGACCAGTCGCGCCTGACGGGATTGCCTCGTTGGCACCTGGTCTTGGCTTGCGCGTAGGTGACGAGGCACCCCACGCAACCGTGGCGCTGGCAGCAGCCCTCGCGCGAGCCGCGGGTGAGAGGTTGAACCCCGGCGAAACGACGGCGACGATGGCCGACGGCGGTCCCTCCGGGAAGGTGACACTGCGCTTGCGGGAACGCGCCTCGCGCGACGCAATCCTTGGCCAGGCGTGCCTTGCCGGCAAGCGGTTCGGGTTTGTCGCGACCCACGGGCGCGCTGGTGGGCTGATCGACTCAGGCTTGCTGGTCCACTCGGGGAGATCGAAGCCAGACCGGCCAAAGACCCCACTCCACGATGTACCGACTGCCGATGTCCAGCATGAAACATATCGGGGCAACTACGCGGAAGGCACATGGGTGACCTCCGCCGAACTGCTCGCCCGGTTGGACCTGGGCGGGGTGGATCACCTGCAATTGCTGGCATGCAGCACGCACGCGGATGATCCGGCGCCGGGCGACCACCTTTTGGGGCTGCTTACGGCCCTGCTCATCCGAGGGACACGAAGCGTTGGCGGCACCCTCTGGCCGGTTGACGAAGTGGCAGCCGTCCTGGTGGGATGGCACATGGGCAATGCCCTGATCAGTGGTGAGACGAACAAGGCGGATGCACTTCGCCACGCTACCCGATGGTTGCGGACTGCGACCCCCGCGGCGGTCGCCCAGGTGCTTGTTCACTTGGCAACGGCACTTGCGGACGTCCTTCCCTTCACCGACCCGGCCCACGAAGCGATCCAGGCGCTTGTGTCCCGCTTTGTCTCATTGGATGTAGGTGACACCCCCTGGCCGTTTGCGGAACTCGCGCATTGGGCTCCCTACGTGATCCACGGTGCGCCATTCGTTGGCAGTGCACGCCGTATTTGAACGTCAACAAGCTAGCCCCAGAAATCGAGACGGTGGCTTTGGGCGCGGAATGTCCGCCGACCGGAAAGACTGGTGAATGCACTGCGCCTCACACCATGCATCCATGTGACGTTCATGTACTTGGATGAGCATCAGAACCGATCACGTCC
>CAMDTO010000092.1 GCA_945907765.1 Thermoflexus hugenholtzii JAD2
CCCGAAGGCGACCCTCAACGGTCATGAAGGAACAATGCCGAACACCAGACCTACCCTCAAATCAGGTCCATGTGCGGGTTCGCGACATCGAAGCATCAGTGTCGCCATCCGTATCACGTCGTCAAACGGCGGTGGTACCGACGCTAAAGGTCCGGGGGTTCGTACCCACCTTGCGTGCCTGAACCGGGGCGCCAGGCGGTGCCACTGACTTCCGAGAGCATCGACCATTCGCCGGGTGTGAGGTGCGCATAGTTGTGATAGACAACCTGACGCACGCCCCCCTCCTTGATTGCATCGAGAAGCCTGCGGAAGTCGGCGACCCCGACCGGATCGCCCCCTTGGGGACGTCGTCCCGTGCCGACCGAGGGGAGAACCCTCCACGGATACCCGTCGGCTTGCGCGATTGCCCGGCGCGCCTCAGGCACCATGAACTCACGCCAGAACGCATCGGGATATCCACGCTCGAAATCACGCAACGTGAGCATTCGTTGACCCGCCGGAGCGGCCGGATCTGTACTTGGCAAATGCAAGCCGGTCAGCGCGCCGACCGCCTCGAACGACTCCGCTTCCCAAAGCGATGAAGACCACTCATTCATCGCGGCAACCCATTTCGAGAGCAGTCCATACAGGCCATCATGGCCCCGGTGATGGATGCCAAACCGGGGAACGACCATGTCGCAAACCGTGGCGAGCCCAGGGAAATCGTAGCCAGCCAAGGGCGCCAGAGACGGCATCAGCGGGCTGAGGCCAAACTTGACTTCCTTGCCACGCGACTTGCCGAGACGTTCCGTGACATCGTGAACGGTGAGCAGGAACTTCGAAAGCACGCGCGCACGGAACGTGAGCCAACTCACAATTCCCGGATCATTTCCCAGCATCGTCGTGGTTGCGAAGGCCCCACCCCCGGCACCAAGACGCGCAGCCTCCCGGGTGAGCTTTCTCAGACGCGTAACCAACCGTGATTGCGCGGCGATCAATCGGTCAAGATCGAAGCCCAGAGAGGATGCAATTGGCCCCGCCGTGACAGGCAACGGCCCAAGGAAGTCCTCCGGACCAGTCGTACCCGGCAGGTACCCCCACTCCGGCCCAGTCAGGATGATCCCGTCTGCCTGAGGCAGCTGACCAAGCGTGTCCTCGACCCGTGCGATGAATGCTCGTTGCCACGATTCCTCGAAGAGAAGACGATGGCGCAAGTCCGAAGGCAACCCATCTGAGTCAGGGTTTGGGTCGGGTGCGACCATGCCATTGTCCGGTTCGATGACCCAGACGGCAATGTTCTTGCGCTTGACCGCATCCAGAAACCGACCGAGAGCGGCCCACCTTGCCGACATGTCATGGCCCGAGGGTGTGGGAGCTACCACGCCGTAACGTCGGTATATGGTCGGGTTGGGTTCAAATGCTGGTACCGAACGCGGATCGGATGGCGAGCACAGGGTCGCCGTACGCACGTCCACAATCGACGGCGCGTCTGGCAGGGCGGTATCGAAGCGAAGCGGACCGATCAGGATCCCCTTGACACCCGCGGACTGCCAAGCGTCAAGGACGCGCTCGGTGTCACCGAGGACCGTTTCGATCGGATAGCCGACCCGCATCCACGCTTCGAGATCTGCCATTGTTGTTCCAGTAGCGCTTGGTGATCGTCGGTTAGGTCACATGCCGTTAGGGGTCAAACGCCCTGCGACACCAGCACCCAGGGAGGACCTACGTCCCCAAACGGACGGCGGTCCCGAGGCCGTCACGGCAGGGCAATACGTAGACCGTGCGCCTTCGCCGGGGTCACACCCCGTCCGGCACCGTCTGCAGTCCCTCGTTCGCGCAGGTACTCCAGCGTTGCATTGCGGTCAGATGCTCGCAATGCGATTGCTGTCGGGTGAGGACCGGGAGGCAAGACGCGACCGCCACTCGGCGGCGCAATCAATTCCAGACGGATCGCCCCAAGACCGAGGACAACCCCACGCCCAGCCAATCCATCATTGATCCTTGGCCAACCGAACGCCGTCTGGTAGCACTGGGCCGCAAACTCAGGATCCGCAACGAGTACTGAAACACTTTGAAGGTCGCGCCACCCAGCAACGTGCACGGCATTGCCTCCAAGACGTTCCACCACATCCCGGCGTCCATCATCACCACCCTCGTACTCCACGAGAATCGGCATTGGCGGCAGCGTCGGACGCGCTGCGGGCTGTCCACGTGCCGGCAGCGAGGGTGCCCTTCCGGAAGCGGCGATGACCGCGGGGGACTGGGTCCGAGGCGTGGATTCCGGCGCCACGATGACTTCTCGCCACCGCACGATGGAACCGTCGGGCAGTAGCCGCTCGCACTCCGTGATCTCAGCGTGCGGGATCCCTTGGGCATCGAGCCGTGCCACGGCACCCTCTAGGTCATCCACGGCAACCGCGAAACTCGGAGGATTCTCCTTCGCGATGTCAAGCCACTCTTTCAGCCAGCGGATGGACGGACTCGCTTGGTCACGAACCGCGACAAGCTCCACCGAGTAGATACCGAAATGCACGGAAGCCGCGGTTGTCCCAACCGAATCTTCCCCGGCAGCCACCACCGAGAACCCCAATCCATCGCGATAGGTCGTGATGGCCTTCTTGAGGTCCTTGACGGCGATAACGATATGGTCAAACCTTGCCGCGATCACATCACTCATCGGTGTAACTTGACCAGTGTACCGGCGACGGCACTTCGGCATCCAGAGACGACCGAAGATAGGACGGTTCGACGGTGCTTGAGACCAGCGGTCGGCACCATGTTCGTGAACGCTAGCCTCGCAGGCAGGCAAGAACCTCTTGGGCATGGCCCTTTGGGGTGACACTCGCGAAGACGTGCCCGATCGTCCCGTCAGGTTCGATGATGAACGTTGACCGCATGACCCCCATGTACTCACGCCCCATGAATTTCTTCAATCCCCAGACCCCGAACGCTTCCGCCAAGGCGTGGTGTTCGTCGGCAATCAGCGTGAACGGAAGCTCAAACTTCTTCCGGAACTTGGCTTGCGCCTTCACTGGGTCTGGACTGACCCCAAGCACAGCGACACCCAGGTCACCGAACCCTGTGAAGTCATCACGGATCTCGCACGCTTCAGTCGTGCACCCAGGCGTATCGGACTTCGGATAGAAGTACACCATTACCCGTTGCCCGTGGAAATCCTGAAGCGAAACGGATGCGCCGGTGTCAGTCAACACCGAACCCGTCGGTGCCATCGCGCCAACCTCAAGCATTTCCAACCTCTTCTCGGCGCCATGATTCGCGCCAACGATTACCCAGACCCCGGTGGGGTCCGGTCACGTGCGCCATCGCGCCCGGCAACATGCCGCGCCACTGCGTCGTGGGCGAAGCCGATCAAGCATGGCACAACATGATCGTCAATCAGCTCGCCATCCCAACGCGGATCAAGCCGGCGCCGGAGTTCCACCCACCCCCGGGCAGGGTCGTACCGCAGGATCAGGCACACGAGTGTCACTGGCGCATCCATGTCTGGCGGAGGCAAAGGGCCACCGGGCATCCGACGAGGCTTCACTTCATAGGGATCTCCAGGCAAGACCCCCACTGGTGGAACATGCCGAGCGGGCGGGGGCCGATCGGCCTCAAGCGCGAAGAACAGCGAATGCCATGCACTTAGACGCACACCGACCGACCCGCCCGGCCCCGGAATGCCGTTGTCCTCAAAGACCGGGTAGCCCGTCGGGCAGTAGCGGTCGATAATGCTCACGGCGTCTCGCAATCGGGGACCGACATGCTCCCGCACGTCGGCGAGCGCCCTCGCGCCATCCAGACGCGTCAAGGTCTGTGGCGTCGGATAGCGCGAGACGATCGCCTCAATGCGAACCGATGCCCGCACCAGTTCAGCTGATCGTTGAAAACGGTCATGCCCATCGGGGCGGCGTTCGACGGGGGTTGACGGGTCGGAGCCGGTCATATTCACGTGAAATGGTAAGCGTCGATGCGAACCTGAGACGCCCCCGCGGGCGCAGCGACAAGGAGACCAGCAGCTTCTCGTAGTTGGGGCCGAACTGGGAACCAGCCGGGCGTCACCGGTCGATCCCGCGCTATGCTGCCCAAAGACCACAACGTGAAACGAGGTATCCAATGCCTACCGGCGCTCCAACCACGACGTTTTCATCTGCCCAAGTCATCGGCACTCCTGGTCAGCAGCCTCGACCGGCACCGACTGGAACACCAAACCGCTTGCCCGAGGCGCCTTCACGACGCCTGCGGGTCCTCCTAACCGGTGCCACGGGGTACATCGCGTCGCAATTGCTGCCGACCTTGCAGGCACGCCACGACCTGGTCCTGACCGACGCGCGTGGTGTTCGTCGCGACGGAACGAGCATCGAGAACGTGCATGTCTTCGACTTCCAGTCGGTCGACGACGACGCGCTCCGCCCCCTGTTCGCCGGATGCGACGCCGTCATCCACCTTGGCTATCACAAGCCAACCGGCCCGGTGACTGTCGGAACCCGCCTCGCCTACGAGGACGAGCGAGTCAACGTCGACATGGCCGAGCGCGTCTACCGCCTCGCACACGAGGCAGGCGTGCACCGGGTCGTCATGGCGTCCTCGAATCATGCGGCCGACTGGTACGAACCGCTGATCCACGCACGCACCCATGATCAAGTCACCCCAGCGGACCTGCCTAGGAGCGACAACTACTACGGGTGGTCAAAGATTGCCTACGAGGCACTTGGGTTCACCTATGCTTCAGGCGCGCCCGGCCGCCGACTGGAGGTCGTCCAAGTGCGAATCGGTGCGCCACGGCACATCGAGGAGGCGCACTTCATCGGGAATCCGGTGGGATTGAAGCGCGACCTCGGCGCGTGGATCAGTCCGCGGGACCTGACCCAACTCATCGTACGGAGTGTCGAGACCCCCGACATCCGAAACAGCGATGGCGTGCCGTTCCTGATTGTCTACGGTGTATCGAACAACACTCGCGGGTTCTGGAGCATCGCCAACGCCCGCGTCGCCATCGGCTATGCCCCGGAAGACGACTCAGAGGTGTTCTACGCCGACGCCATCAAGCTCATCCTCCTCGATCATGGCGACCGGGGACGGGTCGGCACCGAACCGGACGGCCAATGAGCCCTCACAGCCAGTAAGGAAAACCCACCATGAAAATACGTGCGATCACCCCTTGGATCGTCGCCGTACCCAACCGGGAACCCGGCATCCTTTATTCGCAGGGTCAACCAGGATCGGAAGCGTCTGCCCCGGTGCCAACCCGCCAGTACGTCTTCATCCAGGTCGACACCGACGAAGGAATCACCGGATGGGGTGAGATCACCACGTATCCAGGCCCCGTCGCCAATCGTGCGGTATGCGCAGTGGTGCGCGAACTCGCCCCAATGCTCATCGGCCACGATGCATCACGCATCGAGGAAATCTGGCACCGGATCTTCCGGGCGTTCACCTATGTCGGGACGCGAGGATTCACCACCGCCGTCATCAGCGGGATCGACATCGCCCTTTGGGACATCCGGGGCAAGGCGCTTGGCCTCCCGATCTACGAACTCCTGGGCGGCGCTATCCGTGACTCGATCGCCCTCTACACCCACTTCCCGTACGCCAAGACCCCCGAGGAGAGTGCGCGAAACGCCCTTGTGCCGGTCAACGACGGCGTCCACGCCATCAAGACCGATCCGTTCTGGGAAGAGATGGGCCGGACCGGGACGCGCTACCTAGACGGCAACATCAGCGCGGCCGGTGAGCAGAAGGGCGTCGACATCATTGCCGCAATCCGTGAAGCAGTGGGCCCTGACGTCGAGATCCTCATTGATGCACACGCCCTCTACAACGTCCCGACCGCCATCCGTCTTGCAAACCGGCTCGCCGCGTTCAACATCACATGGTTCGAGGAACCCGTCCCGCCCGAGAGCTACCACGCCCTTCGCCAGGTCCGCGATCAGGTGCAGACCCGCATCTGCGTCGGAGAACGCCTTCACACCCGTTTCGACTTCGTGCCTGTCCTCGAACAGCGCCTCGCTGACTTCATCATGCCCGACGTCACCTGGACCGGAGGCATATCAGAACTGAAAAAGATCAGCACCATGGCGGAGGCGTACTACGTACCCGTCAGCCCCCACGATGCGAGCGGGCCGATCAATGTCCTCGCCGGCGCCCACGTGATGATGACCGTCCCGAACTTCTACAAGCTGGAGACCATTCGGTCCAAGCTAGACTCCTACAACGCGTTCATCGATACACCACTCGACACCCGGGGAGGACACCTGTTCGTGCCGAACAAGCCGGGGCTTGGACTGGAAATGAACATCGACTACCTGCGTGCCCACGCCTTGGAGGGTTGGGGAGGGTAGGCACCGGCGGAAAAAACCCCACTGCGACAAGGTGGCGTGGCGGGTTCGGACCACCCGCCACGCCCATTGTTCACAGTGGGAGCCGAACCTCGGCGCCACTGATGGTCGATTCGCGCAGTGCCTTGATGAACTCGATTGACCGACGACCCTCCTCGCCCGTGACGAGTGGGTCGCGTCCTTCGCGGATTGCCGCCAGAAAATCCTGCAGCTGCCACTTATGGCAGATCGGGAAGGGAGAGAAGTGGTCCTCCTTGGCTTCCCGTGCGCGTGCCAATTCCGAAGCTGCCGAAACCTCCTCTCCTGGAATTGTCCAGATGTCGTTGACACCCATCCGACTCTCCGGGTCCTCAACCACCGATACCGTTGCACCAGTCTCACCGGTGATCGTGATCCGGGATCCCAGGGTCGGCGTCGTCGAGATTGACACCGACGCAACCCCCAAGGCACCGTTCTCCCAGCGGAGGGCAGCGACTGCCGTGTCTTCACATTCAATATAGGGGTGCGTCAGGTTCGCCCACTTCCCGTAGACGGACGTGCATGGCCCGGCCGCTGACATGAGCCAGAGGTACATGTCGATCCCGTGAACCGCCTGGTTCACCAACGCCGCACCGTTTTCTCCCTTCCACGTGCCACGCCACGGGGCATCGCGGTAATAGGACTCATCGCGGTGCCACTTGAACATGAAATCACCGCTGATCGGACGCCCGATCTTTCCCGACTTGATCGCTTCGTGTGCCCGGAGGGCCGCCGGCCAGAACCGGCGCATGAAGATGACCCCGAACCGGACATTTGCCTTGCGGGTCGCCTCAACTGCGCGGTCAGCCTCCGCGAGATCCATCGTCATCGGCTTCTCGACAATGGTGTGCTTCCCGACGGCAGTGGCCATGAGGGTTGCCGGGAGGTGGAAAGGCGGGTTCGTGCACACCGCGATTGCCTCGATGCCCGGGTGATCGATCACCGCACGCGCATCGGTGTAGTAGTTCGGGATCCCATGATCCCTGGCCAGCGTGGCCGCCTTCTCCCCATCCAGGTCGGCACACGCAATCAATTCGCACTCGCCCTCGGCCTCGAGTGACTTCAGTGCCATCGCGTGATACCGAGCGATGTTTCCGCACCCGATGATCCCAATCCCTATCCGTCGCATCTTCCCGTCGTTCCTTCCCTACTGCTCCAACCATGGTCCCGCACAACACTCGTGAGTCCAAGAGGCATAGGGGTCCCGGTCGGTTTCGTGCGATCATAAGGGCGTTCGTCCGCATACGTCGGTCAGCGTCACCTACCACGAGGAGGGCTTCGGGCGTGGACAGTTATTCGATTACATATACGCCGGTCATCGCGGCCACATTCCTGGGTATGGGGTTCATCGCACTAACCCTCCTGATCGCCAATCTCCTCGCACCGCGGGTACGCACCCGGGCCAAAGAGAGCATCTACGAGTGCGGAATGCCGACCATCGGACAGGGATGGAGCCAGATGAACCTGCGCTACTATCTCTATGCGATCCTCTTTCTGGTCTTTGAGATCGAGGCGGTATTTCTCTTCCCATGGACCGTGGTTTACAAGGGGCTCGGCCCCTTCGCGTTCTGGGAAATGATGCTGTTCATGTCCATGCTGCTTTTTGGCCTAGTCTACGCCTGGCGCAAGGGAGTTCTCACGTGGGAGTGAACCTCGGGGCACCGACCCCGTTTGCGACGGCTTACGCGAACGCAACCGCCCCTGACCTGCCATTGAATGACGGCGCGGCCGGAATGCTTCCGGCAGAGAACCTGTATGCACGCCTGCCCCAAGGCATCGTGACAACGAGCGTCGACCAGCTGTTCCAGTGGGCACGCAAGAGCAGCCTATGGCCGATGACCTTCGGTCTCGCGTGTTGCGCAATCGAGATGATCTCGACTTTCATGGCCAAGCACGACCTTGACCGTTTCGGTCTTATCGGTCAGGTTGGCGCGACACCGCGGCAGTCAGACTTGATGATCGTCTCCGGCACCGTGACGACCAAGATGGCCCCCGCGGTCCGAGTTCTCTGGGAGCAGATGCCCGAACCCAAGTGGGTGATCTCAATGGGTGGATGCGCCACGTGCGGCGGGCCGTATTACCGGTATCCCACCGTTGTTCAGGGTGTCGACCAAGTCATTCCGGTCGACGTCTACATCGGCGGATGCCCGCCCCGGCCGGAAGCACTGATGCACGGCATCCTGAAGCTTCAGGAAAAGATCATGCGACAGGCCAAGGAAGGTCGGCGTCCGACAGCCGACCTCGAACTCGTCCTGTCTGGCGAGGGCGTCGAGGTCGCGTAAGCGGTGCCGTTCCGCAGCGGTTACCCGGGCGTGCATCGTGACGATACGCACGAATTCAGGAAGGCGAAGCACGCGTGAGCACCGAAGGTGGGGCCCCCGGGGCGGCAATATCTTTACGCGCAACCCTTGCCAACTCCAAGTGGTTGGGCACGGCATGCCCCAAATGCAGTGGAGTATTTGCGGTTGCCGACCAGGTTGTCCTCTGCCCGTCATGTTTTTCCGCGCACCACGCCACTTGCTGGCGAGAGAACGGAAATACGTGCGCCAATGACCAGACATCTGGGCGCATCATTGAGCCCCGCGTGCGCGGTGCCTCGCCCGCAGTTGAGACCCCGGCGCCAGTTTCTGCCCCGGCTCCTGATGCACCAGTTGCGCGACCCGCCGCCCCGGCCAAGCCTGCTGCACCCGCCGCCGCCCCGGTGAGGGGTGCCGGCCCCGCAGTGCGCGACGCCAAGGGTCTCCGTCCGATCGATGGTGTGCGTGCTCGCATTCAATCAGCGACGAATGACCTTGCGCCCGTCTTTGGCACCGCCATCGACGAAGTTACCGTGACCGTTCCACCAGAAAACCTTCCCGAAACAGCGCGCAGGCTGAAGGAAACGGACGGACTGAAGTTCGATTACCTGAGATGCCTGAGTGGAGTTGATTACCAGTCAGACGGCATCGAGGTGGTCTACCACTTGTTCAGCACCCGGCTGGCACAGAAGTGCGTCCTCAAGACCCGTTTGGCAGCCGAGGGCGATGCAGTCGGGACGGTTACCACGGTCTGGGCCGGTGCCGACTGGCACGAACGAGAAACCGCCGAAATGTTCAACATCCGGTTTGAGGGGCACCCATACCCCGAACCACTTCTCTTGGAACGCGATGACCAAGGGACCATCGTTCCCGGACCGGTTCTTCTCAAGCGCTTCAAGTTGCGCCCCAAGGAACCGCCCGCCCAGTATGGCTTTCCCGAGGAAGAGTAGGTATTCGTCATGGCCATTGCAAGTTCAATCGACATGCTTCGTGAGCCTGCGCCCTTAGTGGCTGAGGAGCGCAATCTCGAAACGGTCGAGATGACCATCAACATGGGGCCACAGCACCCGAGTACGCACGGTGTGTTTCGGATGGTCCTGACCCTCGAGGGCGAACGCATAAAGAACGTGCAGTCGCACATCGGGTACCTGCACCGGGGCGCCGAAAAACTTGGCGAATCAGGTGATCTCGAGGGATACCGCAAGGCGATGATCACCCTCGACCGCACGGACTATCTCTCGTCGTTGCTCAACGAGCATGCGTACGTGATGGCGGTTGAAAAACTGGCCGGTATCAGCGTCCCGGAACGCGCTGAGTACATCCGCGTCATTCTCGGTGAAATCACCCGGATAAACTCGCATTGCATGTTCTACGGCGCATTCGGTGCCGACGCCGGTGCCACGACGCCCTTCATGTACGCGTTTGCGTTGCGTGAGGAAATCCAGCAACTGTTCGAGGCGGTCGGTGGCGCACGGATGTTTCCGAACTACTACCGCGCCGGAGGCTTGCGCGAGGATGTCCCCCACGACTTCGTTCGCCGGGTCCAGGCAATCGTTGACCGGGCCCGATACGCCTTCGATGACTTTGACAACCTGATCACCGCCAACGAGATATTCCTGTCGCGGACCCGGGGCTTGGGCATCCTTGATCAGGCTCGTGCCCTTGACCTCGGTGTATCTGGCCCGTTGCTTCGGGCGACCGGTCTCCCATACGACGTGCGAAGGTCCGAACCCTATTCGATTTACGACCGCTTCGCCTTCGACGTACCCGTCGGCACGACTGGAGACTGCTACGAACGGTATCTCATCCGCCTGGAAGAGATGCGCCAGTCAATCCGCATCGTTGATCAAGCCCTCAAGGATCTGCCCGCCGGCCCGACCATAAGCAACGCGCCCAAGGCACTGCGCCCCCCGAAAGGCGAGGCGTATGTGCGCATCGAGAACTCCCGAGGCGACTTCGGCGTCTACTTGGTGTCGGATGGGAAGTCGAGTGCGCCATACCGGGTGAAGTACCGTTCCCCCTGCTTCGTAAACCTTCAATCACTCAACGACATGGTAATCGGAACCTACATCGCTGATGCCGTCGTCGCGCTTGGGTCGATTGATATCGTCCTCGGCGAGGTTGACCGCTAGCCCATCTCCCGGCCATTCACTGTGCGATCAGGTCAGCCCAGACATAGAGGTTCAGACAAATGAGTAACAATGCCTCGTCGGAGTTGACGCTTCAGGCAGTTCCTTCGTGGATGCCGGCATTTCTCGTCGCCCCAATGATCGGGGGCCTCAGCCTCGCCGACCTCATCGCGCTGGTCGCCCTGCTGCTCTTCGTCCTCACCTTCGTGATGATCGAAATCTGGATGGAGCGCAAGGTTGCGGGGCACATCCAGCTCCGTCGCGGTCCGCTTCACGTCGGCCCGCATGGGTCACTTCAAAGCCCTGCCGATGTCCTGAAACTGCTCACCAAGGAAGACCTAATGCCGGTCGCCGCTGACCCCATTGTGTTCCCGATCGCCCCGTACCTAGTGTTCGTACCAGTCTTCCTGACCTTCCTGGTCATCCCTTGGGGGCCACTCGTCCTCTTCGGGAACTTCGTGATCCGCCCGTTTGACCTCGGCCTTATCTACATGGTTGCAATTCCTGCAATGCAAGGCATTGGGCTGGTCATGGCCGGATGGTCTTCGGGAAACAAGTATTCGCTACTCGGGTCGGCCCGCGTGGTCGCCCAGCTCATCTCCTACGAACTTCCGATGGTAATCGCGCTTCTTGGCGTGGCAATGATGGCGGAAAGCCTCAACCTCACCACGATCGTGGAATCGCAAATGAAGCAGGGGTGGAATGTCTTCCTGCAGCCAATCGGCTTCCTGGTCTTCTTC
>CAMDTO010000093.1 GCA_945907765.1 Thermoflexus hugenholtzii JAD2
AGCATTCGGTTTGATCGCATCGATTATCGGGATCTTTGCGGTTCGCACCGGGGGCGTTGTCAGTGGTGATGGTGGGCGTAGTGCTCAAGCGGCGCTTGACGTTGGCTTCTGGGTCACTACTGGCCTGTCAATTGTTGGAATGTACGTGGCGACTGTCGCCATGTTCGGGTCAAACATGCTGTTCTGGGCCGGTCTGGTTGGGATCCTGACGAGTGTTGTGTTCGTCTACATCACTCAGTACTACACCGCTGGAAGCTGGCGACCGGTCCAGTTGATCGCAAATGCCTCGCGGACTGGTCCTGCGACCAACATCATTGCGGGTATTGCGATTGGGTTCGAGAACACTGCTGCCCCGGCGATCGCGATTTCTCTGGCCTTGTACGCGTCGTACAAAATCGGGGTATTGGCAGGGCCGGAACTTGGTCTCGGCGCAGACAGCACCGCCGCAGGCATCTACGGCACTGCAATCGCGACGATGGGAATGCTGATGAGCGCGGGGTACATCCTCGCGATGGACACCTTCGGTCCGATTACGGACAACGCGGGAGGCATCGTCGAGATGAGTTTCGACGAGAACGGTGAAGAGTGGCCTCATTCCGTTCGTGAGAACACGGATGCGCTCGACTCCGTTGGGAACACTACCAAGGCACTGACCAAGGGATACGCCATCGGTTCGGCTGCATTGGCCGCATTCCTGCTCTTCTCGGCATTCCTTGACGAAATCCGGATCATCACGGGCAAAGAGACCCCGATTGACCTGTCGAAGGTCGAGGTGTTCATCGGTGGATTCCTCGGAGCGATGCTCGTGTTCCTCTTCTCCTCGTTTGCCATCAGCGCTGTCGGGCGTGCGGCCCAGGCCATGATCGAGGAAGTTCGACGTCAGTTCAGGTCCGATCCGGGAATCATGCTCGGTACTTCGAGGCCTGACTATCGCCAGTGCGTCGACATTTCAACCCAAGCGGCCCTCAAGGAAATGGTCGTACCGGGGATCCTTGCGGTTCTCGCTCCAGTGGCCGTCGGGTTAGTGTTGAAGTGGGAGGCCGTGGCAGCGTTCCTTATGGTCGGGACGATGACTGGAATCCTGCTTGCGACCGTCCTCAACAATGCTGGCGGTGGGTGGGACAACGCAAAGAAGTTCATCGAGTCTGGCCAGTTGAAAGACCCGGCTACTGGTCTGGCATACAAGAAGGGCTCAGATGCGCATGCCGCTGCGGTGGTTGGTGACACGGTTGGTGACCCCTTCAAGGACACCGCTGGGCCATCGATCCATGTTCTGATCAAACTGTTAAGCACGATTACTCTCGTACTTGCACCTCTGTTCATCTAGAACACGGTCCAACCCTTACTATGATCCGGTTTCCCCAACAGGAAGCCGGATCATCTTCATTACTGGCACTGTCTCACGCCGACAGAATTAACCGAGGTTGATTTCGGGGGAGTCCGACACCATGGCCATCGTTCCAATTTCCGGAAACTGCACCTCACCAAAAGGCTTCCTCGCTGCTGGTGGTACGTGTGGATTGAAAGCAAGTGGTCGACCTGATGTCGGCGCGATTGTGTCGGCGGTCCCGGCCACTTCGGCCGCAGTCTTCACGAAGAACCTGGTCAAAGCCGCTCCCGTTCTGGTCTCGCTTGAGCATTTGCGCTCAACCGGTGGACGGCAACGGGCCATTGTTTTCAACAGTGGAAACGCGAATGCCGCGACTGGCACGCAAGGACTTGCCGATGCCCGCCAGATGGCCGGTCGTTTTGCCGACGGGCCGGGGAGTGAATACCGAGTGCCGGTCGATGAAATATTCGTTGCTTCGACCGGGGTTATCGGAGTTCCGTTGGACATGGTCCGCCTAGGCAGCGGCATTCAGTCCCTTCACCTCACCGCCGACGGTGGGGATGCAGCGATCTCGGCGATGATGACGACGGATTCTGTTCCGAAGTCAGCGGCTGCAACATTTGTGGCGCATGGGAGTAGCGTGACTGTCGGAGGCATTGCGAAAGGTGCGGCGATGATCGCGCCACACATGGCAACGATGCTTGCTTTTGTGACGACGGACGCAGCGGTGTTGCCGACATATCTTCAAGTAGCGCTCGGCCGCGCCGTTGACGACAGTTTCAACATGATCGTGATTGACGGTGACATGTCGACCAATGACACATGTTTTGTCATCGCAAATGGAGCGGCTTGGACTGGCGCTCCGCTCGATGGGACGCAGCAGGAGTGCGCTGACTTCGAGGCGGCCCTCGGCCATGTATGCGGTGAGCTCGCGAGGGCCATGGCCCGTGATGGTGAAGGTTCAACCAAGTTCATCACGATCGGTGTTCGCGGAGCTGCGACCCGGGAGGATGCGAGGCGAGTGGCTCGCTCGATTGCCGGTTCGAACCTGACGAAGTCGGCGGTACTTGGAGCGGATCCGAACTGGGGACGCATCGCCTGTGCGGCCGGGTACAGCGGCGCTGCACTTGATCCGAACAGGATCGAGATCGCCATCGGAGACATGACGCTTGTGCGCGATGGAGTGGCAACCCGGTATGACCCTGAACGTGCGTCGTCGCAAATGAAGGGTGCTGAGGTATCGATCTCGGTCAATTTGCACCTCGGTAATGGCGAGGCTACCGCATGGGGTTGTGATTTGACTCCCGAATACGTTCGGCTCAATAGTGACTACACCACGTAATTCATTTGAGGTCGGATGGGCGAGTGCATGAACGAGAGCGGTGGAAAACCGGTTGTAATCAAGTTGGGTGGGTCAGCACTGCCCCATCGCGAGGCTGTGATCAGAGACTTGCGCGACGCACTTGATGCCGGGTTCAGGCCAATCTTGGTTCACGGTGGAGGGCCAGTGATCTCTGCCTGGCTTACCCGTATCGGCAAAGTTGCCAAGTTCGTTGACGGCCTTCGTGTCACCGACGAGGAGACCCTTGAAGTCGCGACCATGGCACTTGCCGGCAAGATCAACAAGGAGCTCGTTTCCATCCTGCAACTCAGTGGGACCCCGGCGTTCGGGATGGCGGGTGCTGACGGTGGTTGTGTGCGGGCGAAGCGGATGACCACGCCGGACCTTGGGTTTGTGGGTGAGATTGTCGCCGTCGATCCACGGCCACTCAACGCGCTGATGGATGCGGGCTACGTGCCGGTCATCGCTCCAATCGCCCTCGGGGAACACGGTCTTCTGAACATAAACGCTGACACGGTTGCAGGGGACATCGCCCATGCAACAGGTGCGGAAATACTGATCTTTCTCACCGATGTGCCAGGCGTGAAAGATGCCACTGGCACGGTCCGCACCTCCCTTTCCCGGATTGAATGCGCAGCACTCCGGGCATCGGGTGTGATATCCGGTGGAATGATCCCCAAGGTTGATGCTTGCTTGCGCGCCTTGGACGGTGGCGCCCGTGCCGCGATTGCCGATGGAAGTGATCCTGACGCAATTGGGGTGCACTTGCGGAGCCAGGCGACTTCCGGCACGGTCTTTGTGCCGTAGCCATGGAGGTCGCCGCACAACAGATCATCCAGAGACCGGTTTCGCGTGGTACCGTGCGATATCTCCCGAGCAGGCGTATGCGTGTCGCCTTGCCTCACTATCACCCATTGCGACGGCGTCATCCGCAGTAGGCAGTTCCGAGGCTCCTGATACTTGCTTCTTTGATGCATTCACCAGTTTGAAAAGGTAGTCAAATGACCACAACTCATTCGTCGCCAGCAGCATTTGATGCTCGCGAGGCCGAGGCCAGTCTCTACATGCGTACCTTTGCGCGCCAACCGCTCACTCTCGTAAGGGGAGAGGGTGTCAGGGTGTGGGACGACACTGGTCGTGAGTATCTCGACTTTTTGGCGGGTGTGGCAGTTAATGCACTCGGACATTGCGCACCGGTCATCGTCGAGGCGGTCACGCGCCAGGTCTCAACGCTGATCCACACGTCCAACATCTATCGGACGGTACCTCAGCTCCAGCTTGCCAAGTTGTTGATCGACAACTCGTGCATGGATCGCATCTTCTATGCCAACTCCGGTGCCGAAGCAAATGAGTGCGCCATCAAACTCGCCCGCAAATGGGGAAAGTTGAATCGGAATGGGGCATTCGAGATCATCACCGCGCTAGGAAGTTTCCATGGGCGGACGCTGGCGACGCTGGCGGCGACGGGTAACCGTCACTATCAGGAAGCGTTCGATCCCATGCCTGAGGGTTTCAAGCATGTCCCTTTTAACGATTTGGAGGCGATGGCATCGGCGATTGGTCCGAACACCGCCGCGATCATGCTGGAGCCAGTTCTCGGAGAGGGTGGCATTTACCCAGCGACGCAAGAGTATCTTCACGGTGTTCGCAAGTTGTGTGATGACCACGGCATCCTGCTGATCCTCGATGAGGTGCAGTCGGGGATTGGCAGGACCGGCCATCTCTGGGGCTATGAGGCCTACGGGATTGAGCCAGATGTAATGACCCTTGCCAAGGGGCTTGGAGGTGGTCTGCCAATTGGGGCATGCCTCTCCAAGGAGCATGCGTCCGTCTTTGCTCCCGGCGACCATGGGTCAACATACTCAGGGAGTCCGTTGGTTTGCGCGGCATCACTCGCGGTTGTCTCGTACATCCTGGAGAACGAGGTCTTGGGTCATGTCCGGTCAATGACCGCCCATCTCTTGGCGGGGCTTGAGGCGATCAAGTCCGAAGGCGACGCGGGGATCAGTGAGATTCGTGCGTTTGGGCTTTGGATGGGCATCGAGTTTGAAGACGAACGCGCCGGTGCAATTCTCGACGCGTGCCGTGAGGACGGCCTACTGGTCAATCGTACGTCGACAAGGACAATCCGGATCGCGCCACCGCTGATTGTTAACCGTGACGAGTGCGATCGGTTCCTTGACATCTTTGGCCGTGCGTGTTCCTCGTCACGCTGATACGGCACCTTGTACTGGCCCGCTCCCGGGGAGTCACCAGGTTGCCCGCCGCCGGTATTCCATTCCATCTACATCGAATTCACACGGACGGACACGACTTATGACACGGACGGACACTACTTATGACACCGATCACGGACGCACACTTCACCGCGATTGACGTTACCGAACTTCCAGACCTCGCTGAACCTGGTGAACTTGGCACAGTCACCGGTGTGACGCTTGATCGGGCGGTGTTTGACTTCACGGCGAGCATCCGGTTTGACTGGCGCCTGTATCGTCAGGACATATCTGGAAGCATCGCGCACGTAAGGATGCTTGCCGTTGCTGTCCCGGACATCATGCCCCCAGCCGACGCCGTGGCGATCGAGGCAGGTTTGCGTGAAGTCCTTTGCGAAATAGACGGAGTGCGTCACCGCCTCGTTCCGATTGGCGAAGACATTCACAGCCACGTCGAGTTGCGGTTGCGACAAGTACTCGAGGCGCGGTTTCCGGGTCGAGGCGAGGACATGGGGCGACGCCTCCACACGGCACGAAGCCGGAATGATCAGGTGGCTACTGACGTCAGGCTTTGGGTCCGTGAGGCGTGTGTCGAACTAGTGCACGCAGTCTGCGACCTGCAGGATGCCCTGATTGAGCGCGCTGCTTTGCACGTGGATTCGCCATTTCCTGGATATACACATATTCAAAATGCTCAACCAGTGACATGGGGCCATCACCTTCACGCATACGTCGAGATGCTTCGTAGAGACGTCGTCCGGTTTGATGCGGTCTGGCATGGGGCGAACATTCTTCCGCTCGGATCAGCCGCCCTTGCGGGAACCTCGTTTCCTATCCGTCGCGACCTTGTGGCAGAGACCCTGGGTTTTTCCGGCATCAGTGCGAACAGCATGGATGCGGTCTCTGACAGGGACTTTGCAATTGAGTTTGCTTCGGCATCATCCATCCTGATCGCGCACTTATCACGTTTTGCCGAAGACATCACGTTGTGGGCGACGTCTGAATTCGGGCTCGTGCGCCTTTCGTCGCGGTGGGCAGAAGGCAGCAGCATCATGCCCCAGAAGCGCAATCCTGATGCAGCCGAACTCACCAGAGGCAAGGCTGGCCGCGTCTTTGGTCACTTGCAGCACCTCCTTGTGATGCAAAAGGGGTTACCGATGACGTATGGGCGTGACCTCCAGGAAGACAAGGAAGCGCTGTTCGATACCGCGCGGACGGTGCGGGGTGCACTGCGCGCGCTTACAGTCGCAACGTCATCACTGGAGATCGACCGAGACCGCGCCACTTCACGTGCGACTGCGGGGTATTCAACTGCCACCGATCTTGCTGATTACCTTGTTCGGTGCGGAGTCCCGGTCCGGACCGCCTACGAAGTCGTGAAGCGATTGGTCATTGACCGGCTTGCTGACGGTCGTGCTTTCGGCGACATGACAAGCCGGGAACTTCGCGAATATCACCCGGCCTTTGAGGATGATTCGCTTCTTGCTACGACCGTGGCTGCATCCGTCGCGTCTCGGGATATTCCCGGCGGGACCGCGCCTCGGCGTGTCTCATTGGCGGTCGAACATTCGCGCAAACACGTTGGTGAGGTGCGATTGGCGTGGGCGTCCCGGGCGTCCCGGGCGTGACATCACGTCCTTCCCGTGACGATGATCTGACCCTGCGCGACGCACAGGCCCTTGTCGACACCTGGATGGCAGATCGAGGGTGGGTGTATTGGCACCCGTTGTCCCAACTGGCGCGCCTCACGGAAGAAATGGGTGAACTGGCGCGCGTCGTCAACCACCTCTACGGCGAAAAGCCGAAGAAGTCCACCGAGAGCGTTCAAGATCTTGGGCTTGAGATGGCTGATGTGGTTTACACCTTGATTTGCCTTGCCAATTCTCAGGGAATTGACATGCAGTCCTCCCTTGAAGAGGTGTTGGAAAAATATCGGCACCGCGATGCGGACAGGTATCCAACAGGGGATAGAAGGCCTCCAGCCCAGTTTCCTGATGACCGGGAAACTGAGGGTTGAGGGCTATAGAAGTGGGGTTTCACACGTGAATGAACCCCCATCAGACCCCGACAAACAATGGCGAGTTGGATGAGCTATGAGATCTACAGGTGCGCCACGACGGTGGCCATCACGTTACCGGCCTCGGTGGGATTGATTGCAACGTGGGCGCCAGCCGAACGCAAGGCATCCATCTTCGCCCCAGCAGTTCCGCTGGATCCGGAAATGATTGCGCCTGCGTGTCCCATCTTGCGTCCCGGTGGTGCGGTAACGCCGGCAATGTAGACCACAACCGGCTTGGTCATCTCATGCTTGATGAAGTCTGCTGCCTTCTCTTCCTCTGATCCGCCGATTTCGCCGATCATCATGACGGCACGCGTCTCCGGATCACGCTGGAAAGCTTCCAGGCAGTCGATGAAATTGGTTCCCGGGACCGGGTCGCCACCGATGCCAACACAGGTCGTCTGGCCGATGCCCTTTTGTGTCAACTCATAGAGAGCCTGATAAGTAAGGGTTCCGGAACGGGATACGATTCCAACTGGGCCACCGCCTGTTGCAATCTCGCCCGCGGTGATCCCGATATTGCACTTGCCGGGACTGATGATCCCGGGGCAGTTTGGTCCAAGCAGACGCGTCCGCGGGAACTCACGGGCGAGACGGTTGTAGAACCGCGCCTCGTCCTTAGCGGGGACACCTTCGGTGATGACGACGATGAACTCGATCCCAGCTTCCGCGGCCTCCATGACCGCACTCTCGACGCCTGGAGCAGGTACGAATATGCACGATGCGGTCGCACCGGTCACTTCACGTGCGTCGTGGACATTCGCGAAAACGGGAATGCCCTCAACATTTTCGCCCGCGCGCTTTGGGTTGGTTCCAGCGACCACTTGCGTGCCGTATGCACGATTCCGCAGTCCGTAGAAACGGCCCGCGCTGCCTGTTAGTCCTTGGTAGACGACCTTGGTCGTCTCATTGACAAAGATGCTCATCTGAATGCTTTCTCAAGTTCCACGGGATACTCGGCCCACGCGTTCGGTCAGTGGGCGGCGAATGCAACCGCAGCCCGGGCGGCTTCCACCATTGTTGGGCGCGAAATGAGTCGGTCGGATTCGTGGGCCTTGAGGATTGCTCGACCCTCGACGGCATTCGTGCCATCCAGTCGGACAACGATCGGCGAAGTGATCGTCACTCTTCCAAGTGCCGTGACAATCCCGTTTGCGACCTCTTCGCCTCGGGTGATCCCACCAAAGATGTTGATGAAAATGGCCTTCACGTTTGGATCGGAATTGACAACTTCCAATGCATTCGCCATGACCGCAGCGCTCGCGCCACCACCGATATCGAGAAAGTTCGCAGGCGTTCCGCCTACCTGGTTCACGACATCAAGGGTGCTCATCGCGAGGCCCGCGCCGTTGGCGATGATGCCGACCGAACCGTCGAGGCCTACATACTGCAGGCCACGTTCGCGCGCCATCTGCTCACGTGGGTCAGACGACTCGGTGCCATCAAACGCTGCCCATTCAGGATGACGGAACGAGGCATTGTCATCAAGAGTGACCTTTGCGTCGAGGGCGTGGACACGGCCATCCGGAGTGAGGATCAGCGGGTTGATTTCCACAAGGTCGGCGTCACCTTCGACGTAGCACTTGTAGAGAAGTTCAAGGATGCTGACAGCACCTGAGCGGGCCTCTTCATCAATGCCGGCCGAGTGGATGATGTCAACGGCGTCGGCGTGAGTAAGGCCGATTGCCGGGTCAATATGGCGTCGGATGATTGCATCCGGATTCGTGGCCGCCACGTGTTCGATATCGATCCCACCCTCTTTCGAGACCATGGCAAGGTGCATGCGCGCCGCACGGTCAAGGGTGAACGAAGCGTAATATTCCGCTTTGATATCGGAGGCACGTTCGACCCACACACGCTGGACCACATGGCCCCGGATGTCCATTCCGAGGATATTCCCCGCATGGTGTCGAACTTCAGCGGCGTTCGAGGCCAGTTTGATGCCTCCCGCCTTGCCTCGGCCACCGACCTGAACCTGTGCCTTGAGTACGACCGGATATCCGGCTGCATCGGCTGCCGAAACGGCTTCGTCGACGGTTTGCGCGATCCCGCCGGGTGAGACGGGAATTCCGTAACGAGCGAAGTACTGCTTGCCCTGATACTCGAAAAGATCCACGATGCAATCTACTCCTGTTTGACTGGGATACCCGTCGGAGACGTTGGAGGCAGGCGGGTTAGAGCGAAACCTTCAAGCGGGAGGCGACAGCGTCCATGAACGCCCAAGTGTCGACCGCATGCGGGTGTTCGGTAGTTGTGAGTGCCAGTAAGTCCTTCGTCATCGTGCCGGCTTCAATGGTCTCGATGACGGCGTTCTCGATTGCTTGCGCGAAGGCGACAACGTCCGCTGACCCGTCGAGTTGGCCCCGTCTGCCGACCGCACCGGACCACGCAAATATCGAGGCCACCGAATTTGTCGAGGTTTCTTCCCCACGCTGGTGACGGCGGAAATGCCGAGTGACGGTGCCATGCGCGGCTTCGTACTCGTATTTTCCATCCGGGTTTACAAGAACCGAGGTCATGAGGCCAAGGCTCCCGAAGCCGGCAGCAACCATGTCGGAAAGGACATCACCGTCATAGTTCATGCACGCCCAGAGGTGACCGCCCTCATGCTTCATGACCTGCGCCACTGCATCGTCGATGAGGTAGTAGCTGTAGGTGATGCCCGCACCTGAGATTTCAGATGCCCGTGACGCTGCTTCCTCAGCAAAGATGTCGCGGAACCTCGCGTGATACTTCTTCGAGATGGTGTCTTTAGCGTTGAACCAGATATTGCACTGCTCGGCGATCGCGTACGTGAAGCACGATTTCGCGAAACTGCGAATTGAAGAATCTGTGTTGAACATCGCCATGGAAATACCGGTAGGCGAGGAACCCTTGAACTCGTTCACTACTTGGGATACCGGAACCGAACCATCCGCGGGGCGGAAAGTGAGTTCAACGGTGCCAGGCCGGTCGATAACCATTTCCTGATCACGGTAGATATCGCCGAAGGCGTGACGTGCGATCGTGATCGGCTTCTTCCACGACTTCACCGCGGCTGGGATGTTGCGAAGGGTGATCGGTTTCCGGAAGACCGTTCCATCCATAATTGCCCGGATGGTTCCGTTAGGTGATGGCCACTGCTTTTTGAGGCCGAATTCGCGGACCCGATCATCGTTCGGGGTAATCGTTGCGCACTTCACGGCCACGCCGTGTTCGAGCGTTGCCCGGGCAGACTCAAGCGTGACCTTATCGTCAGTTTCGTCACGATGGGTCACGGAAAGGTCGTAATACTCCAGATCGATGTCGAGGTATGGCAGGATCAATTGATCCTTGATGCGTGCCCAGATGACCCGGGTCATCTCGTCCCCATCCATTTCAACGATGGGTCGCTGTACACGAATCTTGCTCACGATGTAATTTCCTTCAGCGGCACCTGTCTCGGTCAATCACCCAGCAGTGTACGAGATTGAGCCATTTGTGGGACCTCGCCCATCAGATCAGTTCGAGTAGGGTTCCAAGCGAACGGCCTGCCGAGAACGGGTGGGGGGGGGGCGTGCGCACCCCTATCATTGCCGTTGAAGCAGGAGCCGGATCGGTGAGACGATTTTCCGTGGGGTTCGTCAAGTGTGTTGGAGGTGTCGGACACCATCCTTGGAAATTCGGGGATCGGTCCGGCACGATTGACAAACCGCTTCGCTTAAGGAGACACCCCCGATGGAACTGACCGGTCATGGAGGCGCGCGCGTCCGGGTGAGGCTCGCGCCGTCCCCTACCGGGTTCGTTCACATCGGCAACGTGCTTGTCGCGCTCGTCGACGCTGCCATCGCCCGAAAATACCGAGGCACGTTTGTCATCCGTATCGAGGACACTGACCAGAAGCGATTTCTTGAAGGTGCCGAGCAACTCATCTACGACAGTCTGGCTTGGTTGGGGATTGAATGGCAGGAGGGCCCTGACCGCGGTGGTCCCTTTGCACCGTACAAGCAGTCAGAGCGCCTCCCGAGGTACCGAGCCTTTGCTGAACAGCTCGTCGACGAAGGAAATGCGTACCGATGCTGGTGCTCGCCTGAGCGCCTTGATGAAATGCGCAAGGCCCAGCAAGCCGACAAGCTTCCCCCAAAGTACGACCGGATGTGTCTTGGCAAATCGGAGACTGAGCGACAGGCATCCGGTGGATACACCGAGCGCTCCGTGATCAGGTTGCGAATGCCTGATCACGGCCATACGACGTTTGTAGATCCGATCCGGGGTGAGATGTCCTTTGAGAATGCCTTGCTCGATGACCGTGTGCTGCTGAAATCGGACGGGTTTCCCACTTACAACCTTGCCGTCGTCGTAGATGACCACGAGATGAAAATCACACATGTGATACGTGGTGAGGAGTGGTTGCCAAGTACGCCGGCGCACCTTCGGGTCTATGAGGCTCTTGCCTGGAAGCCGCCAGTAATTGCCCACACGCCTCTCTTATTGAACGCGGATCGAGGCAAGATCAGTAAGCGCAAGCACCCGTGGGCAAACATGGGTTGGTTTCAGGAGGAAGGGTTCCTTGCCGAG
>CAMDTO010000094.1 GCA_945907765.1 Thermoflexus hugenholtzii JAD2
GTGAACTTCGCACGACCCTGCAACGCCAGCACCTTCGTGATCGCCGCCGTCAGCGTCGTCTTCCCATGGTCCACATGCCCCACCGTCCCCACATTCACGTGCGGCTTGTTCCGCTCGAACTTCTGCTTCGCCATCGACCTCGTCTCCTCGAATGGTGGTTGCCGCCGCGTCAGTGATGCGGCGAAATCTTCAGCACTGCTTCAAGCATCGCACGCCCAATACGTAACCCCGATAAACCGTGTCACCCGCTGGGTGTCCAGATCCGTCATCGCGAAGCATCGTGCTGATGCAGCAAATCCATACGGCATCGCCGGTCGCTGGTTCGGGAGCCCACATCCGGGATCGAACCGGAGACCTCAGTCTTACCAAGACTGTGCTCTACCTACTGAGCTATGTGGGCAAACACCACCGGCACGGTGCCGATATCAATATCGTCACGAACCCGGAACCGTGCGAGACGGCCCCCGAATCGTGCACCAGCATCTGGCGGAACTGACTGGGTTGGGCATAACCGGAGCCGGTGAAGGGACTTGAACCCATGACCGGCGGTTTACAAAACCGCTGCTCTACCACTGAGCTACACCGGCACGCTCAGGATTATAGAGTTCTCGGCACGGCAGGGGCAACCGTCAACCCTCGTCAGCCTGTGTCGCTCCCACCATCGGTCTCCCTCCGCGGCGCGCCTCGAAAAGCACCACTGCGGTCGCAACAGAGACATTAAGCGAACCAAGGCGACCGAGCAACGGAATGCGGATCAGCGCGTCACACGCGCCGGCGACGAGCCGGCTCAAGCCCTTCCCCTCAGCGCCAGCCACAATGACGGTCGGCCGATCAAACGTCGCCTCCGAATAAGTTCCCTGCGCGTCACCGTCGAGACCAAACACCCAATAGCCGTCTCGCTTGAGCGCCTGAAGTGTGGTCGTCAGGTTCGCTACCTGAATGACTGGAACGGTGTCGACCGCTCCAGCAGAAGACCGAGCTACCGCAGCGGTGACTGGCGAAGTTCGCCGCGAAGGCACAATGACGGCCGCGACTCCGGCACCATCCGCTGACCGGAGGACCGCCCCGAGATTTTGAGGATCCTCGATCCCGTCCAGCATCACAATGATCGGGGTTCGGTCGTGCGCAGCGACTATCCCAGGAAGCTCAGTCAGGTCCCGGTATCGGAAAGGTCGGACCCGTGCGACCGCACCTTGATGGAGAGCCCCACTGGTCATCCGCTCGATGGCATCTATCGTGACCACATGGACTTCAATGCCCATGCTGATGGCTCTTTCAGCGGTCTCCTGGTGTCGGGCCGTTTCCGTTGAAGCCAACCACAGTTCCCGTACTACGCCCGCGTCAATCGCCTCGCGCACCGGGTGGGTTCCCCAGCGAAGCGTTGGGGGAGGCTCACTACGTGCCGATCGTTCACCGGCTGCGAATGTTCCGGCGCGCCCACGATCCGCAGGATCATTTCGATCTCCACGCCGGCTTCGAGAAGGCGCGGCACGGACCCGCGTCTCCTGGTCAGAAGTTCTGACTCCCCGTCCCTCGCCTCGAGGCTTTCGCGCCGGCCGGCCAGCAACAGAAAGCGCTGCCCCCGTCTCTTCGCTACCCCAACCGCCTGAGCCGCTGTCGGAACTTTCAGACCTTGGGACGAATGGAGGCCTCTGGGGGCGTCTGGCCTCGCCTCTGGTGCCTCTCGTGGGGCGCGTACCTGCTCCGCGTGCCTGAGAAGCACGGCCTGAAGACTTGCCCGCCGACTTCGACCCGCCAGATGAGCGCCGTGGTGAACCCTTTCGAGCTACCATCAGGAACGGCCCACTTCGGAGGAACCATCCGAAATGCCAACCAACCGGGACACCTGATCTCGCAAGTCACCGATCTCTCGAACAAGCTCCTTCGAATCTGCGCCTCCATCGAGCACCGAGATGCGGGCATCCAATTCAAGTACCTTTTCATGGAGGCAGCGGATGACCTCTAGCACAGGGTCTGGTAGGTCTACCGACCACGGCGATGCGCGGTCAACTCGACGCGCAAGGCCTGTTGTCGGATCACGCTCCACAACCACGCGCCCCGGCACGCCAACGACGGTGGTGTGGGGCGGTACATCCTTGGTCACAACTGACCCTGCCCCGACGATTGCATGTTCGCCAACGGTAATCGCTCCGAGAATCTTTGCCCCGACGGTGACGGTAACCCCATCACGCAACGTAGGATGGCGCTTGGTTCCCCGAAGTTGGGTCACGTTCGAGGTGTGATAAATCCCGAGGGTCACTCCCTGGTAAAGGGTCACGTTGTTTCCAATCTCGGCGGTCTCGCCAATGACGACACCCATCCCGTGGTCTATGAAAAAGCCCCGACCAATCCGTGCACCCGGATGAATCTCAATCCCGGTAAGAAACCGAGCCACGTGAGAAACCAGCCGTGGGAGTATGGGCACCCGGTTGGAAAACAACGCATGCGCAACCCGATGCATCCAAATCGCGTGGAGCCCCGGTGTCGTGAGGACCACCTCAACCCGACTACGCGCCGCTGGATCACGGTCGATGACCGCTTGCACATCCTCGCGCAAGGTCCGGAGAAACCGCCTGAGGTTCCGACCCACTTAGAAATTCCTTCGCTACGATGTTCGCAAAAGCGATCCACCCGACGATCTCAGACCGCAACCGAGGCAAACGACACGCTGGAACGCGTGACAAGTGCTGCATCCACTGACCTATCGTACCCCCCACCGGAGCAATCAAGCGCTGGTAACCAAGATCAACGCCATCTTCCTGGTCACGAGCGAAGCGTCACCAAAGCATGAACCGCGACCGCACGTCCTTCACCAACTGCATCGAGACCCTCATTCGTCTTGGCCTTGATATTCACCGCCTCGAACTCGATACCTAGGCACGAGGCCACAATGCGCCGCATCTCTGGAATGTGCTTGGCCAGCCTCGGGTTTTCACAAATGACCGTTGCATCGACCTGATGGGGAGAAAGGTTTTTCGCAGCCGCGAGTTGCACCGCCCTGCGCAGGAGTTCCATGCTGTTGGCGCCCCGGAACGCCTCGTCCTGTGGAGGAAAGTGAGTTCCGATATCACCAAGCCCTGCCGCGCCGAGCAAAGCATCAATAATCGCATGGGCAAGAACATCACCATCAGAATGCCCAACGAAACCGGTAGCGTGCGGAATCACAACCCCTCCAAGTATGAAGGTGCGTCCCACGTCAAGTCGGTGAATGTCGTACCCAGTACCTACCCGAAGCGACGGACAGGCAAGTTCCCGTGCGCGGGACACACGACCGGTACCCCGAGCACGCAACAGCGCGGTCGCGAATGCCAGATCATCCTGGAGCGTGACCTTCAAGTTGCCAATGCTTCCAGGAAAGATCGCCACCGGAAATCCTGACGCCTCAACAATCCCGGCGTCGTCGGTATATTCCGAAGCGCGATCACCGACGCGTTGGTACGCCTCAGACAAGACGGAGGCACGAAACACCTGGGGAGTTTGGGCTGCCCAGAGGCCAGTCCGGTCAACGGTGCCTTCAATGAGAGCGGTTTCACCAAGACGGCGTTTTATCGTGTCACGAACTGGAATCGCAGCGACTGCCGCACCATGGCTCCGTGCTGAAGCGAGGCCGCTCCGAATGATCTCGCCCGTAACGAGCGGTCTGGCGGCGTCATGGATAGCAATCCACTCGCACTCACCCAGGGCAGAAATCCCTGCAATTACTGACTCCTGCCTCGTGACCCCGCCGGCGACCACGGCGACGACTTTACGCCAGTGCCTTGCTGAAACCAGTCTCCGTGCATCAGCAACCCGGTGCGCCCCCACCACAAGGACAATTTCGTCCACCTCGTTCACGCTCTCAAACGCATCAACCGAGTGACCGATCAGCGCCCGCCTCCCGAGCAGCATGAACGCCTTGTCCACTCCACCAAGTCGCGTCCCAGAACCCGCCCCGACTATCACCACGCCGAAGCGTCCCGAAGGCTCCTCATCGACAGCAAGATCCGTCATCACGTTCCCCAAGCATTGGCCAGCGGCCTAGCAGCGAGCGCCCCTCCGGCGGTCATTCGTCATCACCGTCGAACTCAGCGTCATGAGGCAAGCCTCCATCCGGGTCAGCTCTCATGCGCCCTCCTCGGACGCCGACACCAGCGAGCGAATGACCAGAAGGATCGTCACGACGGCCGGACGTACGCGTCCTGCGTAGTGCGCCCGCACCAAATGCTTCAAGGACTGCCTCGCCAACCGTCGGCACGCCGACAAGGGTCATACCCTCCCAGACAATGTTGTCCGGACGCTCCGAACCCGTTGCGGTGGCAGCTCCTGCCCGGGCGGTTGAACGCTTCGCACGCACCCCGGTGATCCGATCCACATCACCCGCAGGCAGGATGCACCTGGTGAATCCTAAGCGTGCCGCCTCTGCGAGGCGACGCTCAACCTGCCCGACCGGGCGTAGTTCACCTTGCAGACCGACCTCACCGACAACCACGGTGCCATCGTCAATGGCAATCTCCTGGAAACTCGAGACAAGGGCGAACGCGAGCGCAAGGTCAACCGCGGGCTCGACAATCTTCAAGCCTCCAGCCACATTCACATAGATGTCCTGCGCGCCGAGCCCGAGACCAAGCCGACGAGTCAGCACCGCAACCAGAAGTTGCAGCCGGTTCAAGTCGGCACCGATCGCGGTGCGTCTTGCGATGCCGATTCCACCGGGCACGGTCAGGGCCTGAACATCGACGAGAAGCGCCCGGCTGCCCTCGACTGGCGCCGTGACTATGGAACCAGGTTGCCTCACCACGCGACCGGAAAGAAACGCCGCCGACGGATTGGTGACCTCAGCGAGACCATCGGTCGTCATTTCGAAGACACCGACCTCGTTTGTCGACCCAAACCGGTTCTTAGCCGCACGCAAGAGTCGGTAGCTGTAATAGCGTTCACCCTCCAGATAGAGGACGGCGTCGACCATGTGCTCGAGCGCACGCGGGCCCGCAACGTTGCCTTCCTTGGTGACATGACCAATGAGGAAAATTGGCACGTCACGGGCCTTGGCGACCTGCATCAATCGAAGGGTGGACTCGCGAAGCTGCGCCACATTCCCCGGTGACGACGCCAGAGCATCACTCCACATCGTCTGAATCGAATCCACAACCACCATTGCAGGATCAAGCCGTGCGATCGCAGCCGATGTCGATTCAACATTGGTCTCTGCCAGGACGAACAGACTTGGTTCAAGCGAGCCAAGCCTCGACGCCCTCAATCGCACCTGTCTCGCAGACTCTTCACCGGAAACGTACAGCACCCTCGACCCACCCGAGGCAACACGAGCCGCGACTTGGAGCAGAAGCGTTGACTTTCCGATCCCCGGATCGCCACCGATCAGCATGAGTGCGCCGGGAACAATCCCCCCACCCAGAACCCGATCAAACTCGCTGATGCCGCAAGTCCGTCGTGGAGACTCGTCGGGGTTCACATCCGCAAGGCTGACAGGCACCGACGCACGCCGCCCAGAACCTGCATCCTGGTCCCCGGCCAAACTCGCCCACGTCTCACCGAAGGCCCCTCCCCCGCTTCTGGATCCGCTACCAGATGACGCGCGAGGGGACGGACCTTCAATCCTTGCCGTCTCGACCATGGTATTCCACGCACCACATGCCGGACATTGCCCGTGCCACTTGACTGCCTCGTGGGCGCACTGCTGACACAGATAGACCGTCTTCGGACGCGCCATTGACCCCCCTGACTGGCGCGAACACCCAACCCGCGTCCTACCTCGGAAACGGAAGAGGGGCCTCGCAAGCGAGACCCCACGTGTCCACGGTACCACCAGTTACTGCGACGAATCTAAACCGGTGCCCCCGCCAGTTCTGGCTCAGGCTCCGCTTGTGGCGCAATGGTCGGAGTGGTCTGCACCTTGATCTCACCACCTTCACACGTCACCATCACCGCTCCGCCTCCCTTAAGCTCACCACGAAGCAGGCGATCTGCCAACTCATCCTCGATGGTGTTTTGGATCACCCGACGCAATGGGCGTGCTCCGAAGTCAGGGTCGTACCCCTTCGTTCCGAGTAACTCCATCGCCTCCGGGCTCACCTCAAGCGTAAGTGACTGCTCCTTCAACTGCTTGCGGATCCGGTTCAGCTCGAGGTCAACAATCTGAAGCACGTCCCTGAGGGCCAGTGCTCTGAAGACTACAACCATGTCGACGCGGTTCAGAAACTCTGGCCGGAAGACGTTCTTGACCTCGCCGAGCACCTTCTCGCGCATCCGCTCGTATGCCTGTTGCTCGCTTCGCTCATCGTTGCCAAGGGTGCGGAACCCAATCTGCGCCTCCCGCTTGATCATCTGTGCGCCGACATTGCCGGACATGATGATGATCGTGTTGCGGAAGTCGACCGTCCGGCCCTTGGCATCCGTGAGGCGCCCATCCTCCATGATCTGGAGAAGGATGTTGAACACCTCAGGATGTGCCTTCTCGATCTCGTCAAGAAGAATGACTGCATAGCTTCGTCGACGGACCGCCTCGGTCAGTTGCCCACCCTCTTCGTAGCCGACGTAGCCAGGAGGTGCTCCCGTGAGGCGCGAGACCGAGTGCCTCTCCATGTATTCCGACATGTCCAGCCGGATCATTGCATCTTCGGAGCCGAACATGAACTCCGCCAGTTTGCGAGCAAGGAGCGTCTTCCCAACGCCGGTAGGTCCGAGGAATATGAATGACCCAATCGGTCGCTTCGGATCCTTGAGACCGGCACGGGCCCGGCGCACAGCCTTGGCAACCGCCTCAACCGCCTCATACTGGCTGACAATGTGCTTGTGCAGGTTGTCTTCCATGTGAAGCAAACGCTCTGATTCCTCCTGAGCGATCCTCATGACCGGGATGCCGGTCCACATTGACACAACCTGGGCAATGTCATCTTCGCCAACTATCGGGCGAGCAATGTCCTCCTGCTTATGGAAGCCTGTCTCCAATCGCTGCACTTTCTCGCGGACTTCTGCCTCGCGATCACGCAACGCTGCGGCCTCATCATACTTCTGCGCCTCAATTGAGGCCTCCTTCTCCTTGAGGACCGCGTCAAGTTCACGCATGGCCTCCTTCAAGGAGTTCGGCGCCGTCGCCCGCTGTATCCGAACGCGGGAAGACGCCTCGTCGATGAGGTCAATGGCCTTGTCAGGGAGAAATCGATCGCTGATGTAGCGTCCAGCCATCTCGGACGCGCACTTAAGAGCATCGTCCGTAATGGTTACTCGATGGTGCAGCTCATAGTTCGCTCGAATACCCTTGAGGATTTCAATCGTCTCCTCAACGGTGGTTTCGCGAACCTGAACTGGCTGGAAGCGCCGCTCAAGCGCCTTGTCCCGCTCAATGTATTTGCGATATTCATCAAGCGTCGTCGCACCGATCACCTGAAGTTCACCACGTGATAGGGAGGGCTTCAGGATGTTGGCGGCATCCACCGCACCTTCGGCAGCACCAGCGCCCACCAATGTGTGCAATTCATCAATGAAGAGCATGCAATCACCCGACTGCTTGATCTCCTCGACAACCTTTTTGAGACGTTCCTCAAACTCACCCCGGTACTTCGTACCCGCAACAAGAGACCCGATGTCCAGCGTGACAAGACGCTTGTTCATCAGTGTGTCTGGCACGTCGCCGGCAACAATTCGCCGGGCGAGGCCCTCAGCAATGGCGGTCTTGCCAACACCTGGCTCGCCAATGAGGGCAGGATTGTTCTTGTTCCGGCGTGAAAGTATCTGGATGACCCGCTCGATCTCCTTGTCACGACCGATGATCGGATCGATCTTGCCAGCGCGTGCCAGTGCGGTGAGATCCTGCCCCATCTGGTCAATTGTCGGGGTCTTCGACTGCTGTTTGCCCTCGGCAGGCGCGGTCGTCGTGGATTGACTGACCACCTGAATGACCTGGGTGCGAACCTTCTCGAGATTCACTCCGAGGCTTTCGAGGACACCAGCGGCTATTCCTTCACCCTCGCGCACGAGACCAAGAAGAAGGTGCTCAGTCCCAATGTAGTTGTGATTGAGGCGGCGCGCCTCTTCAACGGCAAGCTCAATCACCTTCTTGGCGCGGGGCGTCAGGCTGATGTCGCCGATCACCATTCGGTCACCACGCCCGATGATGAACTCGACGGCGCTGCGAACTTTCTGCAATTCGACGCCGAGGTTGGACAACACCTTTGCAGCAATACCCTCACCCTCACGGACGAGGCCGAGAAGCAGGTGTTCTGTCCCGATGTAATTGTGATTGAACCGCTGTGCTTCTTCTTGAGCGAGGACCAGAACCTTCTTCGCCCGCTCCGTGAACTTGTCGAACCGGTCGCTCATCGGAACTCCTCACCGCGACTGAGGGACTGCGCCCTCGTCCCGCAGTATACCACCGTTACTGGTAATCACCGGGACCGTAAAGCACGAAACGACGCGCCCCACACGGCCGAAACCGGAGGAAACGCGTCGTCAATTCACTTCGTGCAGGGTCTGAGGAGGTCCTGCTAGGCCTCGGCTGACTCATCCTCAGGGATCGGAACAAGACGTAAGCGCCGGCGCTCCCTGTCTATCGAAAGCACCCTGAACGCGATCCGCTGACCCTCCTGAAGGAGGCGGCGGTCATTCGGCGCAATCTCAGCATTGTGGACGAGACCTTCGATACCTTCGTCAAGCCTCACGAACACACCAAACTGCGCCTGCTTGAGAACCTCGCCCATCACTATGGAGTTGACCGGATGGTCGTCAACAACCCGATCCCACGGATCTTCAAGCGCCCTTCTCAGGCTCAAGGCAATCTTGCGAGTATCACGATCGACCGAGATTACGAAAACATCGACTTCTTGGCCAGGGCGAACAACCTCGCTGGGATGCTTGACCCGAGTCCAAGAGAGTTCCGAAATGTGCACGAGGCCATCGGCGCCACCAAGGTCAACAAACACACCAAAGCTGGCGACATTGCTGACACGCCCACGCCGTATCTGACCTGCCTCTAGTTCCTGGATCAAGGTGTCACGACGCTGAGAACGCAACTCCCGGTTCGCCTGCCTCTCCGACAGGATAAGCCGGTTGCGCTTCCGATCAGCTTCGATCACCTTCAATCGCAGCATCGTCCCGACGAGACCCTGAAGCTGTTGCTCTATGACAGCCTGTTCCTCTTCAGTCTCACCCACCCGGGCGACACTCGAGAGTTGCGAGATGGGCACGAAGGCGCGTGAACCAAAGTCAACCACGACACCGCCCTTGTTCGCTTCAAGGACGCGCGCCTCGATGACCTCGCCGTTCTGAACCTGCATCTGGGCACGGCGCCAAAAGCGCTCGGATCCTGCACGCTTGTAGCTGAGGATCGGATGACCCTCAGGGCTCTCAGTCGCGACCACGAAGACGACCAACTCGTCTCCGACTTCCGGCCGGCGGCCAAAATCCTCAACCATCGCCGACAATTCACGATTCGGAACAACACCCTCGGATTTCAACCCGATATCCACCAGCAATTCTTCCGGGTCGATGCGGACAATCACTCCGTCAACAACCATTCCACGACGAATGTCACGGACTGCCCATTCACGGGCGTCTAGAAGTGCCTGCATGCTCTCTGGTTCGTCATCCCCTGGCACGTTAATGCGCCCGCGACCGTCCCCAGCCGCGGCGCCAAGCCGGGGAAGCCCTTGATCTTCCATCGACACCCCATCTCACGGGTGAGTTGATTTCCGGTCCACTAGCCTAGTGGCTTTGGTGTCTCGCGTTCGAGACCACCGCTGCCCCTGAGCACAGGGGATCGGAAGCACTGGTGAGTATAGCCGTTCCCAGAACATGCGGCCACCAAACGGACAGCGGCTCAGGTTGGTCGCAGTGTGACCCCATGGCCACGCATCGTCGCCGGCTAAGAAACGAGCTCTTCACTATTGCGAATAATGTTACTATGACTAAAATAGTTAGACAGACAAGTGCATGGACGTCCGGTTCGGACCACGCGGACGTCCGCCGGAAGCGCCTAGACTCCGCTTACGGTCGCCAAGGCAGCGCAAGCCAACAACTTATGGAGGGAACCCCCTGGATGTCCGATGTTCACGTCTACGGCATTAATCACGTCGCAATCGAGACCGACAACGTTTCTGCGACCGTCGCATTCTATGAGGACGTCTTCGGACTGAAGATGCTGAAAGGTGGTGAGGGCGCTGCCTGGTGCCAGGTTGGCGAACACCAATTCCTCGCAATCTTCGAAGTCGAAGTCCTGGCGCGCGGCCAGCAGAAACACTTCGGGTTCATCGTGAAGGCCGAAACCGAGATCAATGCCGTCAAGGACAAGCTCCGCTCAAAGTACGGACTTCACGTCCTTGACAGCGGGTTCACGAGGTGCGACTTCGAGGATCCGTGGGGAAACCACATCCAGGTCGTCGACCTTCACGACGAGTCGCTGGTATGGCTGCTGCCATATCGGGAAGTGCAAACGCTCGGTATCGAGTTCGGCACACCGCAGTCGGCATCGCAACCTGAGGATCTCTAGCGAGGGCCAATCGAGTGTGTCAGGCAGGTGCGCGGACGGGTTCCGTTGGTGGTTCGTGCATCCTGCCGAAGACCCGCAGGAGCACGTAGACTGCAATCTCTAGGGCCACGATCGAGAGTGCAAGCCCATTAAACAAATCTCCGGGCTCGGTACTTGCGGACCCGCCTCCCATCAAGAATTGCACTGCGCTCGCCAGCATGCCTGCCTCAAATGGAAGACCTATGACAAGACCAGTCACCAATGTCCGACTTACCATCTTGAGTTCCTGAGCGATAAGGATTGTGAGCGGAACGCCACCAACGAGGAGGGCTTCCGCAACCACATAGCTCAAGCCCTGGAGCGTTGGTTCACGTACGGCGGCTCCGACAACGGAAGCAAGGACAGAGCCTGCCACCGCCCACCCAAGCACTGGGACGTAACCAAACCGCTCGGCAAGAAGGCAAAGCCCGAGGATTGCGAGTACATCCACTATCGGACGGACAGATGCGGCCCATGCCGCGCCCTTAACGATGATGGTCGTTACGAGTGCCTGTGACACCGCGTGAAGGACAACGAGCAAGATGAGGATCCCGAGTGCCCCATAACCTGGAGGCGAAGCGGGCACGTAATCCATCCGTCGCCCGGATTGCACTCTTCGGGGGCGCGACACCTCAGAATCGCCCGAGCGGCCACGTTCATTGGGCATCGACGTTCCTGACCCCGGCAGCGGTTGGGCCGCACACTTGTCCATGCGGGTGTTAAGCCACACGACAACGGAAACCAGCGGGGCACTCTCTCAATACATAGGAACGCGCCGGTTGCGTCAGGTACTCGCATCCGCGAACCTGATAAGCATCAGTGCCACGAAAATCTCCTAGATCAGCACACTGATAAACCGCCACAAGTTTGGTGGAGACGAGGGGACTCGAACCCCTGACCCTCTGCT
>CAMDTO010000095.1 GCA_945907765.1 Thermoflexus hugenholtzii JAD2
GGGTCAGTGGTGAGCGGAGAGGTGCTTGATCGCCTGATCAACGGTTGCCCCGCCGTGAATGATTTCGGCGAGCGCTTCGCACATGCGTACCGGATCATCTGCGCAGACGATATTGCGACCAAAGACAATGCCACTTGCTCCAGCCTGCATGGCGTCGAAGCACAACTGGAGGGCGTCGCGTGGGTCGGGCTTTGATGGTCCGCCAAGGCAGAGGAGCGGGATCGACAGCGGGCCCAAAACCTGCGTTGCGTAGGCTTCGACCGGACCAGCGTAGTGGACTTTCAGGAAATCACAGCCGATCTCGGCGGCAATCCGTGCTGCCTGAGCGATGTTCGCCAAGGTGTGTGCTGATGTGTCCAGGAAACTCACCGGAATCGGTTCGCCGAGCAGGGGCATGCCCCACTTGTCGCACCGTGCGGCAAGCCGCCGAAGGTCCGCGAGTTTGGTGTCGTCCGGGTTGCCGGGGAAGACCTTGAGTTCGACGGCGTCGGCCCCGAAACGCAACGAAGCTTCGACACCGTAGTCGGTGGTGTCATCTTCAGCATCCAAGCCGATGATGAGCCCGCGGCCACGCAACTGGTCGGCGGCTGCCTTGGCCATCCCGGGTGTGGTGAGGATGGCGTCCGCCCCGCCGGCGACGACATTGCGAACCGCCTGGCGCGGGTTCTCGAGGCCCTTCGCCGGGCCGTTGCGCGCGCCGTCCATGGCGACGATCAGTGCGCGGCCGTCTTTTGCAAAGACATGTTGGAGGCGTCGCTTCGGGAAGTGCAGGTCGTGATTGGCGTCGTGCGCGTGGCCCGACACGGTGCGTGTCATCGGGAGGCTCTCCTTGGTCTGGACGGCAGTCGAGTGGTCCTTGACGTCCGGCGCCCGCCGTGTTTTCAAGCGTGTTGCGGTGCCATCAGCGGACCACCGGTGACAACGCGACGCGGGATGGTCCGCCGATCATCCGGACGGAGAGGGATCGTACCACTGGTCTCGCGGGGTCCCTATTGGTGCCGGAAACGGAAACGCGATGGCGTTGTGCCGAATTGCCCGTTTGGGGGGTTGACGGACTAGCGTGGCGGGTGTAGTGTGCGAAGGGCAGGGCTGCTGCGGAGATGCGTGGACAGGTTGACGGGGACACTCGGCAACCCTGCATCTTCCGGATGCCAGTGGGGCCGCGTCGAACCGGTCGCCAAACTTCTGGATGGTCAGCAGTTCTCGCACTCATGGCCGGTTGACACGGGTGGCGTGTCACCGGCGTACCGTTTCGGATGGTTCCTAGTCGTTCCGTGGTTGCGGCGTTTCGGCTGCCACGAGGTTTTTCATGAATGAGGATTGTGCGGATTGAACGCTGACTTTGACATTGTGCGCATCGTTGATAGTGATGAGGAAGATACGTCGCTCGTTCCTTTGGTAACTGAGAATGACGCTTGGGAATATGGCGCGGAATTGCCTGAGATCGAGGTGACGCCCGAGCAGCTCGACTCCGCTGAGGCGCTCTACATGCGCGACATCAGGCGGTACAACCTGCTTACCGCCCAGGAAGAAGTGGAACTCGCCGAGAAGCGCGAGGATGGCGAGTATGCGAGCGAGCGCTTGAAGGGCGTCAAGCATGGTGACCCTGAGCGCGTAAGCCTCGAGCGTCGAGCCCGAGAGGGTGCCAGCGCGCGCCGCCGTCTCATCGAATGCAACCTGCGTCTCGTCGTGTCGGTTGCGCGCAAGTACGCCGGCCGTGGAATGCCACTCTTGGACCTCGTTCAGGAGGGCAACATCGGCCTTGACCGTGCAGTCACGAAGTACGACCCGCGCACGGGGTACCGGTTCTCGACCTACGCGTATTGGTGGATCCGTCAGGCGGTCAGCCGTGCACTTGCGGATCAGGGTCGGGTGATCAGGTTGCCGGTTCACGTGGTCGAACGGCTGACGGCCATTGCGCGCGTTTCACGTGAGCTTGAGCAGTCTCTGGGGCGGCGCCCGAACCCGATTGAAGTTGCCGAGAAGCTTGGCATCCCGGTTGTGCAGGTTGAGGAGGCATTGCGTGCCTCGCGGGCAACGCTCTCACTTGAGAAGCCGTTGGGCATCGACGGTGACAGCGATGACCTGACCCTTGGGGATGCGCTGGCTGACGACTTGAGTCTGGCGCCGGATGCGCTTGCGTCGCGCAAGTTGCTTGTGGATGAACTCGAGCGAGTGCTGCAGTCGCTGACGCCACGCGAGCAGACGGTGTTGAAGCTTCGGTTCGGTCTTGGCAAGGGCGAGGCGGACAAGGAGACTGGGCCGGCCTACACCTTGGCCGAAATCGGTGACGAGCTGAACATGAGCCGGGAACGGGTCCGTCAGATTGAGGCGGAGGCACTTGCCAAGCTTCGGTTGTCTCCGGAGTTGCGCAAGCTGCAGTCGTTCCTCGAGTAGGATTGTCGAATCCGATCGGATTTGTGAAAAGGGTCCCCCTCGAACGAGGGGGGCCCTTTGATTTGCCGGCGATTGTGTTTAGGCACCCTATGGGATCTTGGGTAGGGCCTTGAGGGCAGTGTATGCAAGCCGTGGTGAATAGTCCTTGCGGACGACGCCGAACGGCCACTTTTCGTCCGTGTCCGGAACGAAAATCTGGAAGTTGAGGTTCCAGACGAACATTCCGCCGACCCAGCCATAGCCACGGCCGATCTCGATTGCACGGGCGAGATACTTCGCCTGGTCTGCCTCTGAGACATCGGCGCCGTATTCGTATCCCTTCGCCTTGTTCAAGGTGCTCCACCCGAACTCGGTAATCCACATCATCTTTTCGGATTCTCCGCGCAAGATCATGATCTCGCGAAGTCCCTCGATGCGGCGGAAGTAGAAACTCGGGTGGCCCTTGAAGCTTGTCGATGGAACTGATTTCTTGGTCGGAGTATCGTCCGGTGGATTGTTGAACCCACCTGCGTGCGCGCCGACCGCATCACAAACGGTCTTGATGAGGCCATTCTTGTAGTCGTACATCTGCTGGATGTAGACGACATCGTCAATGGCGATGTTCGGGTCGTTGAAGCCCGTCGGGGTCAATGCACCGGAAATCACAACCACGTTGGGATCGACAGCTTTGAGGGCCCCGTAGGCGATCGCCAGGAGTTCGACGTATTTTCCGGCATCGATCTTGCCGCCACCCCACTCGCGGCTGAAATTCTGTTCGTTCCAGACTTCGTAGGCGTGGACCTTGCCAAGGTAGCGGATTGCGAGTTTGGTGAGGAAGACGCCGAACTGGGCGTAGTCGTCGGGTGGGCCGTCGACCTTGCCGTCCGAGCGTGACCACGCTGGCGCAGTCACGACGCTGAACAGGATCTTGGCTCCGACCAAATTCGCTCCGGCCACGATCAGGTCGATCTGCGACCAATCCGGGGAGCCTCGCACCGGCTCGACGTCACTCCAGCGCACCTGTTGCTTGACCCAGCCAAACCCCGCTTCGGTCACCAGAGAGACGGTTTGTGGCACGTCCTGGTAGTACAGGTGGGCTTGCATGCCGTAGGCAAACGACGTGATGGGCTCGATTCCGACAAGTACTGGTGCCACGGGATCGGGGCTAGGTGCTTCGGGCGGTGCATCGGAGACCGGTGCATCTGTGGCCGGGTCGGCACCAGGATCCGGTTCTTCAGATGGTGGCGCATCCTGAGCGGTGGCGAGGCCAACGCCGCTCAACAGTGCGGTTGATACGCCAAGCGTCTGGCCGAAAAAGGTACGTCGGCGGGACCGCCGGTTGCGTGTCAGAAGTTCGGGGGCCTCGTTGGCGGGGTTCGTATCTGCGGGTAGCGGTGGCAACCGGTGTTCCTCCCTGCGTGCGGGCTGCAGTGAACTGCAGATCCCTTGGTGGCGGAAACGGTTCACGCGCATGGCAGTCGCGCGAGCGCGCTTCTCATGGCATGACGCGGATAGAAGCGGTGCGCGCCACGCGATCCGTTCAGGCACGGTCGTCAAGGGTTTCAGCAGGTGCATCAGGGGCACGACGCGTTCCGCATCACCGTCGTGTGACACGCGGAGGACAATATCGAATGCAGTGCCGTGATCTGGTTCGCTCGAGACGCTGATCGTGCCGCCATGTCTGGCAACCACTCACTACACCATCGCAAGGCCGATCCCCGTTCCACTTGCACCCTTCGTGGTGAAACAAGGCTCGAGACATCGTAGGCGCGTCTCGTCGGAAATGCCCGTTCCGGTATCGCGAACGGTGAGTCGGATGCACCGCGCTTGTCGCTCAGTCTCTGTCGTGAGTGTTCCGCGATGTGGCATGGCGTCGAGTGCGTTCAGGATCAGGTTCATCAGCGCGTTGCCGGGTTCGGATGCGTCACCGAGGACCAAGGGGAGCGACCGGAGTGAGGTCACTACCGACACTGGTGTTCCTGGTGCCCGATACTCATCGATATGGACCGAGGCGAGGACCCTGCTTTGGTCGATACCTGCATTGAGAACCAGTGGGTGCAACGGTCTAGGCGATGAGGCGCGCTTTGAAAAGTCGCGCAGGCGGTTGGCCAGGACGGATCCATCATGTGCGGCATCGCGGATCCGTTTCAGCAGTGTGACCAGTCTGGCTTCGTCAGTTCTTGATGGCATGTCGCTGATCAGGGTGTCGCAGTCCCCGATGCTGATGCTCAGCGAATTGTTGAAGTCGTGTGAGCTACCGGATGCAAGTTGCCCGATGGCGTGAAGGCGTTCGCGTTGCACAACCTGTTGGTGGGACTTCTCGACTTCCGCCATTGCGGCCGACAGGCGCGCAAGCGCAGCTTCAAGGTGGGTATGTGCCAGTTCCCGTTCCGCTGTCCGAGAGTCGATTTCAGTGCGCATTCGCCTGAAGGCATCGATCAGGTCCCGGAGTTTGTGGTCAGCCACTCCGACGTCAGGCAACTCGACGGTTGCGTCACCCGACCCAAAGGCGAGGCTCGCTTCCGCGATGCGCCCAAGCGGTCCGACAATGCGCGCGACCCGCCATGCGCCGATCAACGTGGCGACCGCAGCGCCGACGGTTGCCGTCAGGATAGTGATCAGCGTCGATAGGTTTGCCGGCGCCGTGATGGTCGTTTGCGGGACTGCCACGACGGCCGTCCATTGGGTCTGCTCAATCCGGGAGTACCCGGCTCTGTATGGCTGGCCGTCACGGATGAACGAGAGAGACCCGGAGTTTCCGAGGCCACCCACAGGAAGTCAGAGCCAGTCCGGGTGTGATTGGCCGGTTGAGGATGGCGTCGATGCCACTGGGCCCGGGTCGAGCACGATGGTTGATGCGTCATCGATGACGAAGGTGATCACTCCGTCCGATAGTGATGGAGACTCATGGTGTTCGATGATGTCGTCCGGATCATTGAGTTCAATACCCATTCCGAGACGCCAACGACTGGGCTCGGCTCTAACCGGTCGGCAGTGATCGGGGTGATCACATAGAAGCCGTTGCGCCCCGTCGTCAGGGACCGAGTTACCTGCAAGGTTTGAATGCCCTGCGCGGCGGCGCCGAATCCTTGATACGAGGCGATATTGAAAGCTGGTGTGTCATTCGACGTTGCGAAGCGATTGCCATCGAGAGTGAATGTGGCAAGCTGGGTGCTGGAGCCGAGACGCGTGGCGAACTCCCGCAGTGCCTGATCCTGTCCGGAGCGAGCGCCGTCGTCCTATGGTCGGAGGAGACCGAGGCTGGCGATCGCACGGGCCGTGGCGAGGCGAGACTTCAGATGATGACCGATGAGTTTTCCAGTCGCAGTTGCTTCGGCAAGCACACCACGCTCAGCCTCACGCTTCAATTCGGCCCGATAGTTCATCGAGACCGCCAAGCCGATTGTGCAGAGTGGCACTGCGATGGCGACCGCGATGATGAGGACAATCCGGAACCGCATTGTCGATGTGGCCATGGGGATGCGCACCCGAGCTGCGGTCAAGATGCTGGTTACACGTTGGGACGGGCGTCGAAGGCATCTCCTCAGAAGCATGAATAGGATCGGCGCCCGATGTCGACCGTCTCGACGCCCGATCATCTGGATCATTCCGGTGCCTCGGGTCACCCGTACGGTTGCAGACTGGTTGCCACGCAACGTCCTCGAATGTCGGCTCCCAGGGTTCCCGAGATCCGTTTGGTCGCGTCGGACTTTGCCCGAGACAGGTGAGGTTTGCGTCAAGGGATCAGGCCCCGATCGTCGTCGGGTAGGCTAGCCAAGGTTCGCCGGCGTTGCCACGACCGGGTTGCTCGCCGGCAAGCAGTTGATGCTTGCAGCGCTCGATGAGATGGGGCATGCAGGTCGCTGGCAGGCCAGAACGCCTGAGTATCGTTGTGGCCATGGCCGACCCCGCTCTCGAGGCTCAGCATCGAGGTGACGCGTGAAACCTCGGGCAAAGCCGTTTCGGTCACCAGTGTGCTCGAACCATCCGGGTTGGTTGAGGTCCTTGAAACGTAGGCATCTTCTGTCCTGGTGATTGACACCCGTTTTGGACAGGTGAACGGGGATCGTGGCGCCGCGTTCCGCAATGATGGACTGCAGACCGCTTCCTGGGTACGCGGGACATCCCCGCGGTTGCCGGTGATTGTCGTTGCGCGAATGCCAACGGAACGGGAGATGTTCCGCGCACCGCGGGTCGGATGCGTCGCCTATCTCCACCGTCGAACCGAAGAGGAAACCTTTGTCAATGCGGTCATCGACGCATCAGCGTTCAGCTTTACACCCTCCAGTGGGATGGTCGCGCGCCGGGGCATCGGTATCGCCGTGCAGAGGGTGACGCGTTCACAGACCAGTCACCTTTCTCCCGAGGCACGAGCTTCATCGCTCACCACGCGCGAACTGGATGTGTTGGGCCTCGTTTCGCGCGGTCGAAGCAGCAAGGAGATCGTGATCGAGTTACCGGTGAGTGACCAGAGTGTCAGGAACTGCGTGACGGCGATTCTCCGCAAACTTGGGGTGACTGACCACACGCAGGCCGTCGTGCAGGCAATGCGCCTGGGTTGGATTTCTCCGTGACGTGTGTCGCGGTTTGCCGTGAAACCGACTGCAGTATCCGACGCGGTGCGGTGTCGCGTGCTAGCATCAAGCGCCGTGGCGGGACCCGTTAGGTTCCGCGGCGCCACAGGCCGAATAACTGGCCTGGTTCCGGAGGTTGCGTGTTGAAACGGCTGGCCCGCGACGAATCAGGGCAGGGTCTTGTCGAATACGCCTTGATTGTCTTCCTCATCGCGGTTGTCGTGATCGCGATCCTGCTGCTGCTTGGCCCCCAGATTGCGGGTATCTTCAACAGCATCTACGCCACGATCTAGGCAGTACTGGAGACTACGGGAGGGATGCCAGACTCCGTGTCCGGCTTCCGACCAATAGTGCGTGGTGGGTCCGCGTGGCAAGGTACGAAGACGGTAAACGTCGTCCCCGTGTCCGCTGCGCTCGTTACCTGGATGTCGCCTTGGTGTCGGCGGGCGATTTCCCTCGCGATAGCCAGTCCCAAGCCACTGCCTTCCGCCACACGTGCGCGAGATTTGTCCACGCGGTAGAACCGGTCAAAGATGTGTGGCAGGTCTGCCTCGGGAATGACCGTGCCAGTGTTATGAACGCGGATGAACCCGCGGGCACTGGCTGAAGTCCGGGAGATCGGAATTTCCTGCCCCGTCGTGATCGTGATCGCGCCACCGTCCGGGGTGTACTTGATTGCGTTCTGGATCAGGTTTCCGACCAAGTGATCGACTTGTCCGGGGTCACCCGTGATCATCGGTCCCGAACCACCTACGACGTTCATCGAAAGGTTTCGCACCTCGGCAAGGTGGGACAGTCGCCGGACGATTTCACTGACGACCGTTGATGCGCTGATCTTCTCTTGTCGGGTATTGGGCTGCAACGCTTCGACGCGCGAGAGGTACAGGAGGTCTTCAACAAGGTTGCTCATCCGCTGCGACTCTTCGGTAATGATCAGCGCCGCCTGGGTCTGGCCCTCTTCACCGCTCAGTGCACCGTCTAGCAATGCCCCGGCAAACCCCTGGATTGACGTCAATGGCGTGCGGAGCTCATGAGACGCATCAGCCACGAAGTCGCGAAGTGACTGCTGCGATTGCGCGATCTGGGCCGCCATGTGGTTGAAGGTGTTTGCTAACTGGGCGATTTCGTCCCGGCCGTTGTTCGGGACCCGTTGTGACAAGTCTCCGTCGGCCACTCGCCTCGCAGCCTCGGTGATGCGTGCGATTGGACGGCTGATTGTTGAAGCAAGCGCACTGGCCACCGCCACGCTGATCAGGAATGCGATCACCGCGGCGAGCGACAGGCGTGTGGCGAGTTCGCGCCACGCCGATCGGACATCGCTGGATGGTGTCGCCAGGACAATCTGGTACCTGGACGGCGACGCGAGCATTCGTGCCATGTCTGTTGAGGTGCGTGACAGGTCCGGACCGGGCGCGGCTCGCCCGCCACCGGGTATCTGACGGTCACCACCAGGGAACGGTCTCTCGGTCCCCGCGCCCGGTCGCTCGGCCGGACGACCTCCCGGCATGGCTCGCCTCATGGATCCGGCGGGATCATTCCGAAGCGACTTCAGGTCTGCGGTCACAAGCAGCACACGGTGGCCAGAGGTGTCCGACGTTTCCTCCCAGACCTTGACCGGCGGGCCAACAGACCCTAACCGTGCCCGTGCCCGTGCCCGTGCCCGTGCCCCAAAGATTCCCCACTGGGAACTCTCCGCTGTCGCCTCGGTCGGGATGGTCAGCTTTCGGCCGAGCAAGTCCGGTGCCTCGTCGCCATCGTCGTCCCGACCTCGTTGGGCGACCACCTTCCCTGTTTCATCGAGAACAAGAACCGACTGGGCTTCGCCCTGCACTTGGCCGGAGACGAATGACGCAATCTCGTCCGGGAGGACTGACTGGTCTTCCATCTGGCGAGAAATGAAGGTGCTGATCACAGCCAGATCGCTGAGGTGGTCGACGGCGATCCGGATCCGGTAGTCCTGAATGAGCCAGACAACCGCGCCACCCGCCAGCAGCAGGGTCAGGAAGATGACCATGGCAAACGCGCCGACCATCCGCGCCTGCAAACCAAATAGGCGGATTGGGAGCGCGTCGATACCCGCACGCACGAACCAAGCCAATCGTGTGACCAACGCCGGACGAACCGGGGTGGCAGTCAGAACCGGGTACGGTGCGCTCATCGTCATCCCTGGGCGGTGGAAGTTGTCGGCGTGGTTTTGACCCAGCTGGTCAGGTGCCGCGCTGGCCAGGTTGGTTGGGAGTCTCCATCGCGACGAGTTTGTAGCCGACGCCGCGGACAGTCTGGACTTGCGCACAACTTCCCTCGAGTTTGTCGCGTACCCAGGTCACATGGACATCGACCGTGCGGCTGTCGCCGAAGTACTCGTACCCCCAGACCCTGCTGAGGAGTTGCTCGCGGCTCAGGACGCGCCCGTTCTCCTGTGCGAGCGCGAGCAGGAGGTCAAATTCCTTGGCGCGCATCTGCACCGGTTTCCCGGAAATGGTCACTTCGCGTCGGCCGGGGTCAATTGAGACGTCGCCGACGTCAACGGTGGTGTCGACTCCGACCCGGCTTGTGGCGCGACGTAGTACGGCCTTGACCCTTGCGACGAGTTCCCGCGGGTTGAAGGGCTTGGTCACGTAGTCGTCCGCGCCCAATTCGAGGCCGACCACCTTGTCGACATCGTCACCGCGTGCGGTAAGCATGATGATCGGGATGCTGGTGTCCTTGCGGAGGCGTCGACAGACTTCGAGGCCGTCGATCCGAGGCATCATGATGTCAAGCACGACAAGGTCTGGCCGGCTGCGCCGAATCTTGTCCAGGACCTCTTGCCCGTCAATTGCGGTTTCAACGGCAAACCCTTCCTTGACGAGATAGAGGCGACAGAGTTCGAGGATGTTCTTTTCGTCGTCGGCGACGAGAATTGTCGTTGGCATTCGATTGAATTGCCTCGCTGTTCGTGGCGTGTTCCCCAACCATGGACGATGCGTGCTAACGCCGTGTTGAATGCAGGCTAAGTTTCGGGATTGCCGAGGGGAGCGGTCGCACGATAGCCTACGGGCGGCGCCGGGCGAGAGTTCGGCGCGATGATGCGGAAAGCGTTCACTCGGAGGATCCGAATTCCATGGTGTTGCGAAGTCTGTTGGGACGGTCCCAGGCAAGTGGTGCGGAGGTTGACGCGGCCGCAAGTGCTGACCGTGAGGCGCGCCTGCAGCGGCGGTATGCCGAGATCATGGAGGAGTATGCCGACGCGGAATACTTCGATCCGAAGCCGTACCGCGAACTCTCAATTGGCGAAGCGAAGGCTGGACGGACACCAGCCGTCGAGTTCATGTCCCGAAATGCGTTGATGCGCGTCTACGCGCTGATGGGTCGTGAGGAGATGCGCCGTGCGGCGCTGATCCGAGGCCTTGGGATGCGGTATGACGACCTCGAACCGGAGCAGGTGGCGGAAATCATCGACCTGAAACCGGGTGACCGGCCCGGCATGGAATACGGGGCAATCAACCTTGGCCCGGTATCAGAACTCATCGACGCCTCTGGGACACAGTGGAGGCTGTTCATTGAGCTGGCCTACAACGCGGCCAGTGGGAGCGGACGCCGGGGAAATGTGGCGCGACGGTTCATTCTGGACTGCGTGCTCTAGGGCCAGGGTCCAAGCCGGTGCTGTCGTACCGCAATCAGCGAATTGGTCCGGTGGTTTCAAACAGTTAACACATCCGGTACGACAGTTTCACGGTGGCGCGGTATACCTTGGGTACCGGACATCCGCGTACTTGAGGAGACTGCCGTGCGTTCACTGAAGGCGACCCAATACCTGACCCTCGTCGCAATGCTCGGAGTGACGTCCGGGGCAGGGTATTACGGGTACCAACGGTACTATCCAAAGCCTGTCGTCGCTGCTCAAGTGAACGCAGTCGACGTGGCAATGGGGAATCTGACCGCATCGGTCACCGCGACCGGTTCCGTTGCCAGTCCGGCGCAGTCCAAGCTGGCCTTCAAGTCAGGCGGACGATTGTCGGAATTGAAGGTCAACATTGGTGACTCCGTCAACTCCGGGCAGGTCCTTGCCCGTCTTGACGATGCCGATTTGCAGATGGCGCTTGCCCAGGCGCGTGGGTCCATGACCAGCGCCACGATCAAGCTGGAGCAATTGCGGGCCGGGCCTCGGGCAGAGGACGTGCGGGCATCTGAGGCATCCGTCGAGAGCGCACGGTTGCGCCTGGAACAGGTTCGCGCCTATGAGGCAGGTCCCGAATTCTCCATTGTCAAGTCGCAACTGGAACAGGCCCGGCTCAAGGTGGAGCAGCTTGAAGGCGGAACTCGTTCGGAAGACCTTGATGCGGCAGGTGCGCAGGTTGGAAGCGCGCGGGCGAGGCTAGCGCAACTGAGATCACCGCGCGCGGACGAT
>CAMDTO010000096.1 GCA_945907765.1 Thermoflexus hugenholtzii JAD2
GTGACGGTCTGTCCGGGAGCGATCACCCATGGATCAGCGTTGCGTCCGGTGTGATCCCAACTGGATGACCGTGCCGACCTGGCATCGCGCACACGGGTCAGGTCGCCGAAAATGCCGCCGATCATGCCCATTGTCCCTTCAAGATCCAGACTGGAACGCATTCCCTGCCCGAGATAGGCAGGGCCTCACGTACCAACCGCGTGCGGTTCAGGTGATGGATTTACCGGATCTTGCCACGGGCAGGAACCGGCCACTCAACCTCGATCAATTCGTCCCCACTCAACGTCCCGTCCGCCGGACGCGACCCATGGGCACGGTATCCGTACACCACATCGTGCAAGTTGGTGGTGCCACACGCATGGTTGGGGATCACATGGATCTTGTCACCGACCCGTGGACGCGCACCGGCATCGGTCAGGCGGGAGAGGTTCAGGACGCCATGTTCCTCAGACATCTTCTCGAGATAGATCTCCGGGAACTCAGGCACGTACCCGTTCACCCCGGTGGTCTGCAGGGCATCGTTCGTGAAGGTCTTGCTGCCACCGTCAATGGTGCTGAACCCCGGGCAACTGGTGGAGATGACCGTCACCAGGACACTCATCGCACACTGGTCGAGTTCGCAGTTGCCCGCACGCCAGACGGAGAGGTCGTTATAGGAGTAGGTACCCGACCGGTGTTCGGTGCAACCGGCATCCTTGGAGACCTGCTGGGCCCCCGTGCCACCCCCGCTGAACTGCTCGAGGGCGATACCGTCGCGCGTCAGTCGATCACGCACCTCGGCGTGGAAGGCAACCATCGCCGGCTTGGTGGGGTAGCACATCAGGCCACCGAAACGGACGCCAGGACTGTCGGCAATCGAGCGGGCGAGGGTCTGCGCATCCTCGGGCGACTGCACGCCCGCACGGTGCATGCCCGTGTCAACCTCGATCAGCAAGGTCACCTCGACCCCAGCGGCATCGCATGCCTCGGCGATCGCACGCGCCGCGACCGCCCCGTCGACGGCGACGGTCATCTTGACGCGGCGGGCAAGACGGGTCAGTCGCTCCATCTTGGGCGCACCGACGAGGTTGTAGGGGATCAGGATGTCGTCGAACCCGGCGTCGGCAAAGATTTCCGCCTCGCCAAGCTTCTGGCAGGTGATCCCCTTGGCGCCGGCCGCGATCTGCATGTGACCGATGGCCGGGATCTTGTGGGTCTTGATGTGGGGACGATTGGCGAGGCCAAGCGAATCCAGGCTGGCCTGCAAGCGCTGGATGTTCGCTTCCAGCTTGTCGAGATCCACCACCATCGACGGCGTATCGAGGTCTGCCACGCGTTGCATCGTCCGGTGCCCCTTTGTATTGACTGAGTTTGGGAAGGGGGTCAGGAGTCATGTCACCAAGAACCCCATCCACCCCGCCCCTGATTTACATGCGCTTGCCCGGCAGTGTAACCGCGCACCACCCCATCTCCCCTGATTGAAAACCGCTTCGCTTGGCTAATCCGGCCCGCGCAATGAACCCTAAAGATCCCGGCGGGACGTGACCTTTGCCGGATCGATCTCGATCCCGAGACCGGGAAGTGTCGGCAAGGTGATCGCCCCACCTTCAGGCGCGAGCGTGTGGGTATGGAAGTGCTGGGCCATTGGCTGGTACCGCACGAGGTATTCGGCCATGGGGAAGGTGACCGGTGGTTGCGATGCGACCACGTGCGCCGCAGCGTAGACCGAATGACCGTGCGGGATCACATGGCGTCCGTAGGCCGAGGCAAGCGTGCCAATCTTGACCAGTTCCGAGATGCCTCCGCACCAGTCAGGATCAGCCTGCAGGACATCGACCCCACCGGTCTGCAGGAGTTGCAGGAACCCCCACCGTGTGTATTCGTGTTCACCGGTCGCGATTGGCACCCGTCCGGCATCACGCATCTGCGCGAACTCGGCGATGCGGTCGGCTGGTATGGCCTCCTCAAGCCAACGCGGACGGAACGGTTCCAATCGTTCGATCATGCGCGTGGCGTATGAGAGGTCCCAACCCATCCAGCAATCGAACATGAGATCGATGTTCGGGCCAGCCGCCTCGCGGACGATGCGGGCGAGGGTGACGTTGCGTTCCATGCCGAGCAGACCATCATTCGGGCCGTAGCGGAAGAACCACTTCTGGGCACGGTAGCCGGCATCGACCACCTCACGAACCCGCACGACAATCCTTGCCGGTTCGTGACTGTAGCCAAGCATCGAGGCGTAGCAGGGCACCGTTGGGCGGGTCGGGCCGCCGAGAAGACGCCAGACCGGTTCGCCGGCCAACTTGCCTCGCAGGTCCCAGAGGGCGCAGTCGACGGCACTGATCGCCATCATGAGGTAGCCCTTCCGCGCGTGGCGATCGCTGCGGTACATCACATCCCAGAGGTACTCGCCAGCACGCGGGTCCTGCCCGGTGATCATCGGGGCAAGCTTGTTCTGGATCAGCGGGACCGTCTCGGGGAAGATTGGTCCAAAGAGACCGTACGCCCCACCGGCCTCCTCGACCTGCACGTAGACCCCGGTCTGGTGGTCGCCCGGTCCCGCTGGTGGACGGGACGCGAAGTGCGGGTAGATGTCAAGCATGCCAACCTGGCGTTCCTCTTGGGCGGGAATCTCCGCCGGACCTTGCACCTCGAAGCATCGCACCGCACTGATTCGCATCAGACACCATCTCCTGTCATACCCGGCGCACACTTCCACGCCTGCCGACACGATACACCGGAGGAGCCGAGAGTGAGGCCTTGCCAACATCAACCCCTGCCCACTCCAATCCCGGGATGAGGAACCACGCATTCAACCATGTTCAGGGTGGGCAGGCGGATCGGAGCCACTACGACAGACGAAGAGGCACAACCGGTAGCCTAGTGATGGCAACTCGGCGCATCCGGGTGCGCCGCAAGTGGCGCATCCAACAGGGGCCACGGCCGTCGGGAACATGCGCGTGCGCGCCATCTCTGCCGTCATCCTTCTTGCCTCAATCGCACGCGTCTCGTGGCCGTGGCTCGACCCGCGCCTCGACTGGTCCGCCACCTTCGACGGCGAAAACCACCTCATCCGCCTCTTCCTCGTCGGCGACGCCCTGAAAGCCGGCGACTGGTATCCGCGGTGGTTGCCCGACCTCGCGATGGGCTACGGCTACCCACTCTTCAACTACTACGCACCGGGGATGTACGCCGTCGCGACCGCCCTGCGCGGGTTCGGACTCACCATCATCGCGGCGTTCCAGTGGACCGGCGTCATCGCCGTCACCCTCGCAGCAACCGGCACCTATGCCCTCGCACACCACGTCATGGGTGACCGCATCGGCGCCATTGTCGCGGCGACCGCGTACGTTCTTGCGCCCTACCCGTTCTTCACGAACCTCTACGACCGCGCACAGGTGCCCGAGGCGCTTGCGTTAGGCATCCTGCCATGGGCACTCCTCGCCACGTGGCGGGCGTGGCACGACAGCGGAGCCGTGTGGGTCGGTGCCCTGGGCGCGTCGATTGCGTCGCTCGTCCTCACGCACAACATCACGAGTTTCCTCGCGGCGCCACTGGTTACGGGGGTGGTCGGCGTGGCGTGGTGGGGAGACCGGTCGCACTGGCGACCTGCCCTGCGCCGGGTGGCGGTCGGCACGGCAACCGGCATCGCCCTGAGTGCCTTTTTCTGGGTACCGGTCATCCTGGAGGCGAGTATCGTCCACCTCGGACGGTCGGACGTCACGCCGTTCCTGTTCGATCCGCGCATGATGGCGCGCGACCTCGTGCGTGCGATCCGGGGCCTCGACTGGGGATCGACCACCATCCTCACGGCCCTGCCGGCGACACTCATCGTGCGCCCGCCAAACCACGAGACAATCCCGATCGCCTTGCTTGCACTCGCGACCCTCGGTGGGGTGTCTGCGGGGGTGGCACGTGGGGCAACCCGGACGATCACGATCACCTGCGCCATCGGGGTCGTCGCGTGCATTGCGATGAACGCCACGTGGGCGAGTTTCACGTGGGAAACGCTGCCGGTCATCCCGGTACTCCAGTACGCGTGGCGCCTGTACGGGCCGATGTCGCTAATGGCCGCCCTCGCCGGCGCCGGGTGGGTCGCAGCGTGGCGACCGGAAAGCCGGATGCGCGCGGTGGCAATCGGCGTCGCCTTGGTGCTTGTCGCCACACTGGCGACCGGGTCGGTCCTCACGCGGCGGGGAACCCTGGCGGCGTCACCCCCGCCCCCGCCGGACGGACGCATGGTCTTCGCACGCGAGACCGATCGCTACGCCGGCGGCACCACCTCGACCGGCGAGTTCCTGCCCCGCACGGTCGAGTTCTCCGATCTGACACCCGGTGTGCACCGAGGACTTTCCGTCTTCACCGATGCCATCCCAGAGGCGAGTTGGCACGCCGGCCTCGTGCGGGTCCCGTCGGGCGACGTCGAGTTCACCGCCATCGACCACGCCCGCAACCGGATCATCGCGGAGTTCGATGCCACGACCGCATCAACTGTCGCATTCCACCAGTTCATGTTCCCCGGGTGGCGTGCGACCGTCGACGGCGCGCCAGTCCCCGTAGTGGCGGCGCCATATGACGAGACGATCCACGCGGCCCTCGGTTACATGGTCGTGGCTGTCCCTCCCGGGCATCACCGCGTGGAGGTGTCCTTCGGCACGACACCGCCGCGGGTGATCGGCACGGCGGTGTCGCTCATGACACTCGCCGGAGTGGTTGTGGCCATTGTCTGGCAACGGCGCCGACAGCTTGCCCGGTGGTCGCGGACAATCCAAACGTATCGATTACGAACGGTGGCGGTCGGCGTCGCCGTCACGGCGGTGATCGCCGTCATCGCCCTTGTCGCCTGGCGTGGGCGTTCACGTCCGGCGACGATCGCGTTGGTCACGCGGATCATCCCGGAGGTCGCGCAAAATCGCGTCGCGTCGCGGACGCCGACTGGCACCGGCACCGGCCCGATGCCCCCATTCCTTGAGATCCGACGACCAGCGATCTTGGGCGACACCCGCCCATTCCTCTTCATGCACCCGCCGTCGGATGTCACCGTGACCCTCGAGGTCCTGCCGCCCAACGCGTACTTGCAAGCCGGGCTAGCCTGCCTCGTCGAGACGTGGGAGACCGACTACGGCGACGGCGCGCGCTTCCGGGCCGAGGTGACCGACGCATCCGGCACACGCACCATCCTCGACCGGCGCGTCAATCCGCGGGCGAGGCGCGAGGATCGCCGGTGGATCGACGTCTGGGCAGATCTTGGCAGCGTCGCCGGCGAGACCGTCCGCCTGACCCTCCGCACCGACCCGGCCGAAGACCTGTCCTATGACTGGTGCGGGTGGGCGAACCCGCAAGTGGTGACGTGGGACTCCCCGCGCCCGGACCCCGGAACACCACACGTCTGGGAACAGGGCTGATCCGCGAGGAGACCCCGCCCTACAGGAACTTGCGTCCGGCCACGGCCCCCGGGGCGGGGACGTGGACATCAAGCAATCCAAGCCGTTGCAACCGGGAACGCATGCCCCCCCCATCCGTGCCGATACCAAGGCAGACCATCCATCCACCGGGCAGGATCACACGCGCCAGTTCGGTCAGGACGGTATCCGGCATGGCATCGGGACCCTCCATGTCTGCCCCATGGATCCGGACAAATCCACCGGCAAATGCACCCGATGGCAGGACCATGGCACGAAGGTCGGATCGACGGAATGCAATCGCGCACGCAATGGCCGGTGGAAGCGTTGAGGCCAGGTGCCGTGCCTCGGTGATCACGCCGGGATCGTCAGACACGCCAAGGAAACTTGTCCTGCCACCGGTCGCGAGTGCCAGGGCGCGAAGGTGACCACCAGTGCCACACCGCGTCTCGACGATCACTTGGCCCGGTAGTGGCGACAATCGCGCCATCAGGTGCGCGATATCCGACTGGAAGCCGGAGGCACTGCCAACCAGATCCGCCCAGGCGTCGGTCACGCCTGGGGAACGACGGTCGCCCAGATGGCGAGGGCGCGCGCATGGCGTCGGGCGGCCTCATCAAGAAGCGCACGCGCCGCCGGGACCGGCGCACCAGCCGCATCGGTAATCAGGGACTGCGCCTGACGCACGAGCGCATCGGCGCCGGAAGCCAGGGCGGTTGCTTCACGGGTGCGCGACGACGCCTCGGGGGTGGCAATCGTGGCTGTCTGCCGGATCAGTGCCGTCTGCGCCTCGAGGAACCGCACCCGGGCCATCGTCGCCTGCATCGAGGCACTCGTGCCACGCGGGGCGGGTTCGCCAGTTGCCAAGCGGCGAAGGGTGCCGGTGTAGGTTGTCCACGACTGGTCGTAGGTGTTCAGGGCGCGCGCGGATGGTGTGCCTGACGAGGTCGCAGGTGCTGCCTTGGGTGCGGGAGGCGGATTGACCCGGGTGGTCACCTTCGACGCAGATCCATCGGCCGACGCAGAGGTCTGCATCACTGACGACGCGGCGACCACATTCGTGGCGACCCCTGCTGATGTCCGTTCGCCAGCCAGGACTGACGCCGTGCTTCCAAGGGGAGGCAAGGGTGCCGGCATCGACGGGACAACGGCGCCGTCCGGCGCCGGGGGGACTGGCGCAAGCGGTTCGCGCGGGGCGACAGGCGCCACGGCGTCAGGGTTCCGCATCGACGGGAGGGAAGCCGGCAGTGCCCCACCGACCGAGAGAACAACCGGGGCCGAGGCGCGCATCGGCGCACCCGCCGTGCCACCGGAGAGGGCCGCGAGGGTCGCCATGATCCCGGGGGACCCCCACCACATGGCCACGCCAACCGCACTGGCAAAGACCAGCGCAAGAACCGCAAGGATGCTCCCGAGGCCCCGCAGGACATTGGTGCGGGCATTCACACGCGCTTCGGCCGTTGCCCTCGCCGCGGCGGTTCGGGTCACGCTGTGCTGTTCACGCTCGCTCTGAAGCATCTCGACCGCACGGGCAATGCGGGATGCCCATCCATCCTGGACAGTCTCCTCGTCACCCGAGACGGTGACGGTCACTGTGACCGTAGCGCGTTTGCCAGAGTTCACTTCCTGACGTGATGCAACCGAAGCACCGGGATCCATGAACGACGTGCCATGTGTAGTCGCCGTGGCAACCCCGGCAGCCGTCCCCGTTGCGCCACCGACGTGCGACGATGCCCGGGGTCCACCCACGACACCACCCCACCGCGGGGCATAGGCACCACCCGAGGCACGGACGCCGACCGTGCGCGAAGGCGCGGCTCCGGTGCCATGCATGGCTGAAGAGACCGCACCACCCCAGGAAATCCCATGGCTAGTGTCGTAGGAGGCGCGCCGTTCGGGATTGCCAAGGACGACGTACGCGGCGTTGAGGTCACGCATGACCGAAGCCGCGTCTGGATGTGGGTTGACATCGGGATGGAACCGACGCACTTGCCGCCGGAACGCGGCCTGAATCGTCACGCCATCGGCGTCCGGAGACACCTCCAGCAGTGCGTAATAGTGCGGCGTGCCCGCGGTCTGGCCAGGTTCCATCCTGTCGGCCTTGCCGGGATCCCGTCAGGTCCCGACGGCACCGCGTCCATGCGGCACACACTCGTCGGGAGACCGAAATCCCTCACTCCGACTATCGGATGGATCGGCAAAAACTGAAGCGGCGGGCCTCCCGGTCGCCAGCGCGAGGGCAGGGTCGGCGAGTTGGGCGTGCCCTCAACCGAGGTGTTGCGTCAGTTGGATGAGAATTCCGCAGGGCCGACTCCAGGCATGCGCTGCCTTGATGAGCGGGCCGTGCCCCCATCGGTTCGAGGAGGAGTTGCGTCACGTCCGGACCCTCGGGTGAGACAACCGCCAGCCACCGCGACGCATCCATCGGGATACCGTGCTTCACGGTGACCCGGGCACATCGGTGTCGACGTGCAACGCCTTCCCCTGGTCGTTCACCATGACGCTCGTCACCACGATCCTGATCGCCATCGGGGATGCCCCGGACGGCCGTCATGTCACGGTGCGGTGACCTCGCCCGGCATGGAATCCGAATAGCATCTCCATCATCCTGAGGGCGGCCGGGTGGGCAAGGTCACCCAGAGGCATCTCCCGGTCGGCTACGCGTGCGACTGTGCCCGGCGGGACTCGTAGCCATCAAGCCACTTCGCGTTCGCCACGAACAGTTCGTCCACCATCGTGCGGATCGTGTCGATCGGCACACTTGCCGAGGCAAGCGGATCAAGTGCACACGACTGGAAGATTGCCTCGCGGTCACGGTTCAGGAAGCCTTGCACTGCCAGTTCCTGCACATTGACATTGGTGCGGTTGATCCCCGCCAGTTGTGCCGGCAGGTCACCGATATGCACCGGATGCAACCCGGCGTTGTCCACGAAGATTGGCACCTCCACGTTGCATCCGGGAGGGAGGTTGGTGATCAGGCCAGTGTTCGGCACATTCCCGTTGAAGCGGAACGGGATGCCACTCTCGACGGCATGGATGATCGCCGAACAGTACTCACGGCTGCGCACGAAGTCGATCGGGGCCTCACCGGCGGCCTGTTGCCGGATCGTCTCCCAAAGGGGTGCGCGATAGGCGGGGACCGAGGCGAGCGACCCGGCAGCCGGCGTCACCGATGTTGCCGGTGCGACAGTACCCGGCGACGCCAGTTCCGGTGTGTAGCGTTCACGGTCGGCGGCGGTGCGCCGGAACCACGGCACATACTCGGCCATGTGTCGGCTGGACTCGGTCACGAAGTACCCGAAGTGGCGCATCACCTCGAATCGCACGCGATCCTGTTCGTACCGCACCGGATCGTGCAACGCCTCTCGCAGGCGAGGATAGAGATCCTCCCCACGGTAGGTATGGAGGCGCAGGTCCAGGAACCATGCCTGATGGTTGATCCCCGCCACTTGGTAGGCCAGTTCGGTGTGGTCCACCCCGACAAACTTCGCCAGGCGTTCGGCCGTCCCCTGCACGCTATGGCAGAGGCCGACATTCCGGATGCCGGGCAGGACCTTGCCGATGGTCCACATGATCATGGCCATCGGGTTGACATAGTTCAGCCACAGGGCATGCGGGCAAACTTGTTCCATCTCACGCCCGATCTCGAGAAGTGCGGGCATGGTGCGCAAATACCGGAAGACGCCACCCACGCCGATGGTGTCGGCGACGGTCTGGTGCAGGCCGTGCGTCTCCGGGATTGCCACATCGGGTCGGTCTGGTTCGTAGGCATACCCGACCGCAAGGGTGGTGATGACGTAGTCTGCGCCTTCGAGGGCAGCCTTGCGGTCAGTGGTGACGGTCAGGCGCGCACCAACGCCGAGATCGCGGATCATGCGGGCGGCGAGGGGGCCGATCAGGTCAAGACGCCCCTGATCGACGTCCATCAGGGCGATGTCGCCATCGGCAAGTTCGGGCCACGACAGGACGTCGGCGATCAGGCGTCGGGCGAAGGTGGCGCTTCCGGCGCCAAGGAGGGCAATGCGGGGACGTCGGGTGTTGGACATGAATGTTTCCTTCGTTGGCACGATACCGAGCGAACCGGCCTCTGCATGCGATGCGGACGCCTCGACGGGTCCGGCCACACGATAGCGCGTCTGCCGGGCAGTGTCAGGCCGTACTCCGTGATCCGGGCACCCATTTCGCTTGGGAGTGGATCCGCCGCACTCCCTTCTCCCGTCGCAACGGGAGCCACGCGTGGTGCAGACAAGCTCGACTGCAAATCAGGTGAGATGCGCCGCACTCCCCTCTCCCGTCGCAACGGGAGCCACGCGCAGGGGGTGGGGGCATTTTCTCTGCACCGCGCACACGGCAAAGCTCGGTGACCAAGGGGCCGGCGAGGGCGCCGGCGCTCCCAGGGGAGGCTCCCTCCCCTCTTCCGTCGGAATGGGGGAGGGGAGGGGGCCTTATCTCCGACGTTCGCGGTCGGGGGCAACCTTCTCTCCCTTCCCGCGTCCGAGCGACGCGGTCGGGAGGTTAGGCGGAATCCACCAGTACCGTGGCGCCGACGTTCCCAGGATGGTTCTCAGTGGCCGAGTGACGCGACCTCAATGACCTGTCCTGTTCCGGCACTCTGCCAAGCCGCCTCGGACAGCTGCATCACCCGGAGGCCACACTCGGCGGGGGCAAGGTTGACCGACTTGCCAAGGATCACGTCGACAAAGTGCTGGTCAGGCGTCGTGCCCTGCGCCAATGGTCCCATGTCGACCGGGTCGTTCTCGCCAATCCGGCGGAGTTCGACGAATGGCTCAAACCCGGGCTGTCCCATCATCCGGTAGTAGATTGCGCCGTCACTGCCGTAGATCGTCACATCCTCCCAGACGGCACCACCAATGCCCGGGGCGTTGCCGACGATACTGAGACTGGCCTGCGCACCACTGGTGAACCGGACCGTCACCGCCGAGTTGATGTCCAGACCGGCATCGAATGATTGCTGCGCCGCGTAGACGTGGGAGGGTTCGAGGCCGGTGACGTGCAGGAGGATGTCCACGAGGTGGCTGCCGCTATCGTTCAGTTGTCCGCCACCGGATAGGTGGGTTTGCATCCGCCACGGCACGTTTCCCTGACGCACCCGGTTCATCTGCCCGGCGTACCACATCTGGTTCTGGAGGGCGACGATCATCTGGACCGTCCCGATCCGGCCACTGTCGATGATCTCCTTGATCTTGAGGTACGGCGCCTGTGTATGACGCTGGTAGGACACCATGACCACCTTGCCTGAGGCATCGCGGGCACGGATGACGTCGTTCGCCTCGCGGACCGAGTTGACAAGGGGCTTCTCCACAAGCACGTGTGCCGCAGCCTCCAGGGACGCAACCGTCTGGTCACGGTGATACGCGTGCGGCGTGCTGATGATGACCGCATCCGGAGCACCGCCCCGCAGGAGTTCCTCGTGCGTCGCAAAGGTGGGCATCGACGCCAGCTGCGGGAAGCGGTCACGTGCCCGGGTGTGCATGTCGGTGACCGGGTCGCACCCTCCCACCAGTTCCACCTCGGGCATGTGCACCAGTCGACCGATATGGCTGAGCATGTTGTTGCCAAGGCCAATAAGGCCGATCCGCACACGGGTATCACGCATCGCCGTTTCCCTTCCACACGTTCCCGAACCCGCCGCAGGCACACGCGAAGCGTCTGTCGCTCATGGCGGGGTGGGGTTGGCCGGGAGTGCCTCCGCACCACCCGATGGCCGAAAGGGTATCCGCCCCGGCGGGGACAGCGAGTGAAGCACGGAAGGCGAGAGTGCACCGCCTCCCGACAACCCTATTTCTTCACCTGGCACTTGCGTGACACGTCACGCTTGTACGAGTCCAGTCAATACTGGTCGCAAAACGAGTGCTGGTGGGATCCGTGCTTGAACTTGTACGGCGTCTTGACGCGGTTGATCTTGGTCCCGCACTCGTCGCAC
>CAMDTO010000097.1 GCA_945907765.1 Thermoflexus hugenholtzii JAD2
TCCATCCCGCCCCGCGGGAGCGCGACCGGCGATCGCCGGTCACCCGGTGTCCCGGCCCGCCGACGATGCGTCCGAGTTTCTTCGTATCGATGTGGACCAGGTCGCCTGGCCCCGCCCGCTCGTAGCGGGCGGCGGGCGGGGCCGGCACCCTGGTCCGGCGGAGACCCAGGCGCACGATCGCCCGGTGGACGGTGGCGCGGGGCAATCGCAGCACGAAGGCGATCCGGTCGGGACCCCATCCCTGGGCGGTCCGGATGCCGGTGATCGCCTGCTCCTGCGCCGGGGTGAGCGCCATCCGGGGGCACCGGGGCCGGCTGGACCGGTCCGCCAGCCCGGGAAGTCCCTCACTGGCGAACCGCTGCCTCCAGCGGTAGTACGTCGTCCGCGAGACGCCGGCATCGGCGCACGCATCGGCCACCGGTGTCCCCGACGCGACCAAGTGCAGCAGTCGGGCGCGCCCGTGCGTGGTCAATCTGGCGTACGGGTGATCGTGTTGCATCCGAAGGCCTCCTTGGCGGGTGTGGTGTCAGTAACCAGCACCGTACCGGGCGAGGCCTTCATCCCATTCTCCTCAGTCCCTGTAACCAATGTCGTGAGAGACGACACCTAGGGTGTCGTGATGAGGCCTGTGGCTGGGTCCCGGTGCTGCGGATGATTCCGAAAATACGCACGAACCTCACGCATGCCTTTCCCCTCGCGCTGCTGCTTGTGCTGCTGTATCCGGTGTGGTCGATCATGCTTCGCCCGGATCTGGACCTGTGGGCGACGGATGACGGCGAGGCGCACCTCCTCCGCATCTACGCGATGCATCTGGCGTTGGGCGAAACGCTCGCGTTCCCGCGGTGGATACCCGACCTCTACCGGGGCTACGGCTATCCGGTCTTCACCTTCTACGCACCGCTGACGTATGTGGCTGGGCACCTCGTCGCGTCTACCGGGCTATCTGTGTGGAGTGCCTTCCGGGTGCTTGGCCTCGGGGCAATAGTATCCGGTGCGACCGGTGCGTACGCGTTCGTGCGAATCGTCAGTTCGCGCGCCACCGGCAATCACGACCACACGGCCGCCATCGCCGCAGGGTTGCTCTATCTGGTGGCACCGTATCCCTTCGTCATTAACCTCTACATCCGGGCTGATCTGCCTGAAGCACTGGGACTGGGCATCCTGCCGTGGTTCCTGCTCGCGATTGACCGTTGCCTCGTCGCCGAAGGGCGCGGTGCGACACTGCAATCGGTCCTTATCGCAGCGGTCCTCGGCGCCGTGCTGCTGCTGGCCCACCAGTTGAGCGGGGTCCTTGCACTGGTTGCGTCGGTCTTGTGGGCAGCTTCACGCCTTGGTCGCTGGCAACCGGGTTCACGAACGGCCATTGCAAGACTGGCCATTGGCGGGATTGTTGCCGGTGGCCTGGTGGCGTTCTCAGCGATACCGACCCTCACCGAAGGCGCAAGCGTGCAACTTGCTTCGGTCCGAATCCCGGTTGGCGACATGATGGAGAAACTTGCCGTGCCATTCGGGACGGTGGCCCGTCAGCTCATCTCCCACCCCAATGCCAACCCCGGCGAACCCGGCGCCGTCGACTGGTCATGGGCCTACCGCTACCCGTGGGGGGTGGTATCGACCTTTGGGCCGGTAAAGCCTGCGGCAGCACACGCAATCATCGCGTTGGCCGCTTCGGCAGGTCTCATAGCCGTGGCGTGTATCAGGATGTTGACGGGGAACAGTGACCGCGCGGTACCCACCATGGGTCCGGTACTGATCCTCGGGACGATGTGGCTGTTCAACACGACGTGGACCAAGGCCGTCTGGGCGAACTTCGCTCCAATGCAGTTCCTCCAGTTCCCATCTCGACTCTACGGGCCGTTCTCGCTGGGTGTCGCTCTCGCAGTTGGGATGCTTCTGGATCGTCTGGCCATCCAGTCGGTGGCATGGCGACACACCAGTTGGATCGTCGCCGTCGCAACGGTGGTTCCGCTTGCCTACGCAAGCCTGATCTCACCACCGGTCTACACCCGCACCGGCACGTCGCACGCCGTCGGTGCCGACACCCTCCTGCGCACCGAGTTCAACCGTGACCTCTGGAATGGTGGGACCGTGACGGGGAATGCAGAGTTCACACCCATTCGTGTTGACATTTCCATGTCCGTGCCGGGACACCCCAGTGGCAACCAGGTCTTTGATCGTGAGTATCCGCCGGGATCGTGGGTTGGCAGCACCGCACTCGTGTACGCCGGTTCGGCACGGATCACCGAACTGCGACGCGATGGATTGCGGATGGAAGCCGTCGTTGACGTTGAGGGTGACGGCGCAACGGTTGCCTTCCACCAACTGTCGTTTCCCGGATGGCGCGGGTACGTCGACGGGAAGGAGGTGCCAATCCGGGTGCCTCCCTACGATCCCGCGGAGGACGCACGATTGGGATTCCATCTGGTCGATGTGCCTGCCGGTCGGCATGCGGTCACCGTGATCTTCGGGTCGACGCTGCCCCGCATGACCGGCGATGCGATCACGGCGGTGACGGGCGTCTCGATCCTCATCGTCGTGTTGGGGTACCTCCGGATCACGTGGCAAACCCTCGCGGTGTGGTCACGAACCGGGTGGATCGCAGCAAGCGTGGTTGCGTGTGGCTTCGCCGGCATGGCCATCGCGCAGACGGCGTTCGAGGTGGTGATGACACTCCCGCCCCGGTCCGTGCCCGGCACGACACCGAACCTGATCGTCGCCAATGTGGCCGATCTGGTGCGTTCCGGTCGCACCCGCATCACATCGCCTACTGGCGCGGAACTCGGTGCCGACAACTTCGTCGATGTCCGGTGGTTGCTGGTAGGACCACTGGTTGGGTCCAGGCCCGGTGTGGTGGAGTTCCCGCACGGCGGACGGCAACGGCAGTGGCTATTCATGCACCCGTCGTCCCGTGTCGCGTTCGACGTCACCGTGCCGGACGCACAGACCTACTTCACGGCCGGGATGGCCCTGCGTCCGGAGGCGTGGTACACGGACTTCGGCGATGGCGTGCGGTTCGCGGTGGACGTTGCGGTCGGTGGTGCCACCCCGTCGGAGGTGTACGGGATCCGTCTGAACCCCAGGGCATTCCCCGATGAACGGCGGTGGGTCGAGGTTCGCGTCCCCCTTGCACCCTATGTCGGCCGACAGGTCGAGATCACCCTGCGGACCGATCCGGTCGATGACGTCCGGAACGACTGGGCCGGATGGGGAAACCCGATGGTCGTCGTCGACCGCACCCTTCTCCGCCCGGTGAATGGTCCCGTCGTCCCCGCAAGTGTCGGAACCCGTCCGACCTTTCCCGGCTAAACACAGTGTTGCGGTGTCTCCCGAACCAGACCCTGGGGTGCAGGCTGTAAGCAACGAGTATCCGGAGGTATTCCGCCCTTGGTGTCGGCAACGCGCCGCAATGGGGTGCATTGGCGTCACGATCGCATCCAGCAGGTGTCAATCGCCTTTCGAGGATGCTCGGCAACCTCAACTCCGTGACAAACCACACACACACTATCAATATGGTTTTTTTGTAAAAGTTAGTTCGTGACTGACTTTGATCGGCGTGATGTGACTGTTCGACACCACGTGGATGGAGAGCGTCTGGGCGAACTTCGCTCGAATGCAGTTCCTGCAGATCCCGGCGCGCCTCTACGGGCCGTTCTCCCTGGGTGTCGCCCTCGCAGTCGGCATGCTTCTGGACCGCCTGGCCGTGCGGTCGGTGGCTTGGCGTCGCGCCGGGTGGGTGGTGGCGGTGGCATCGGTCGTGTCCGTCGCCATCGGAAGACTGGCTGACCCGCCGATCCCGTTCCTCAAAGGTGTCTTGCACGCCGTCGATGGGAATGCCCTCCTGCGCACCGAGTTCAACCGGGATGCATGGAACGGTGGGGCCGCGACCGGCAGCGGTGAGTTCACTCCCGTGGGTTTCGATATTGACGAAGCGATTCCAGGGCGCCCGCGGGGAAACCAGGTCTTCGACCGTGACGACCCATCTGGATCATGGGTTGGCAGCACCGCCCTCGTCTACGCCGGCAGTGCCCGCATCACCGAACTCCGTCATGACGTACTCCGGAACGAGGTCGGGGTTCAGGTCGAATCCTCCGGCGCAACGGTCGCGTTCCACCAGTTGTGGTTTCCAGGATGGCGAGCGTCCATCGACGGTACTGAGGTGCCGATGCGGGTACCCCCGTACGATGCATCCGAGGACTCACGCCTTGGGTTCCAGTTGGTCGATCTCCCCGCGGGCTACCACACGGTGACCACCGTCTTCGGTTCAACGCGGCCTCGCATGACCGGCGATGCCATCACGGCGGTGACCGCAATCGCCCTGACCCTCGCAGTGCTCGTGCATCTCGGGCGTAGGTGGCTGACCATCGTCTGGCGGGCGCGCGCCGGATGGATCGTAGCGTCAGTCACCTCGCTTGGCTTCGCCGGCATGGCAATCGCGCAGACCGTGTTCGAAGTGTCGATGTCTCAGCCACCATATCCGGTGCCGGGCGCGACTCCGAACCTGATCGTTGCTGACGTTGCCGATCTGGTGCGCACTGGCCGTACACGCATCTCATCGCCCACCGGGTCGACCCTCGGCGCAGACAAGTTCATCGACGTGCGCTGGCTGCTTGTCAGTGCATTCGACGCATCAAGGCCGAACCGGGTCGAGTTCCCGCATGGCGGTCGGCAGCAGCAATGGTTCTTCATGCACCCATCGTCCCGCGTCGCGTTCGACGTCACCGTGCCGGTATCACAGACCTACTTCACGGCCGGGATGGCCTTCGCACCGAAGCGTGGTACACGGACTACGGCGATGGTGTGCGCTTCAGTGTCGATATTGCCTCGGATGGTCACGACGCCTCACCGGCATGCGCCATCCGTCTCAATCCCCGCGCAAACGAGGATGAACGCCAGTGGATCGAAGTGCGCATCCCCTTGGGTGGGTATGTCGGTCGACGGATCGAGATCACCCTCCGGACGGATCCGGTAGACGACGTCCGGAACGACTGGGCCGGATGGGGGAACCCGTTGGTGGTGATCGACCGCACCCTGCTACGCCCGCCCACTGGGCCGGATGTGCCAACGGTGGTCGTGGATCGGCCAATCTTCGTGGGGTAACCGTTCCAGGCGGTGCCCTTACGTGCCGGTGACCCCCCGGATCAGGCCAAGGAGGTACCCCGTGCTCCACGCATGGCCCCGTTCCGGCCAACCGGCATCGCCGTCACCCTCCATGTGGGGCACATGATCGTCAATCAGGCATCCGTCGAAGCCATGCCTGTGCAATATCCGGATTGCCTCGGCGATATCCACGTTTCCCTCGCCCAGGAAGCACTCCTGGAAGCGGTCGACGGTGCCGATGACGTCACGGAAGTGGACGTAGGCGATCTCGCCCCGTGAGGCATAGGTCTCAAGTGCATGCAAGGCGTACTCGTTGCCACCGATTTCCGACCAGCATCCGAGGCAGAAGAGCAGGCTCCACGCCGGACTCCCGTGCGCAAGGCCACGGGCGCGTTCGTACCCCCCGAGGCTGCTCATGATCCTCGCAACCCCACCAATGGGGAAACCGGGCGGATCATCGGGATGCAGGGCGAGACGTACACCGGCGTCGGCGGCTACTGGCAGGATCTCGCGGGCAAAGCGGTCGAAAGTCGCCCAGAGTTCATCGGCGGGATACTCGCGTTCGTGACTGAGCGGCCGGGTGGAGTCGGCGACATCAAAGGCAGTGAATGTGGCACCACCGCGACCCGCAACGTGGCCGGTGCGATACACCTGGTTCGGGCGCCAGTTGTAGCCAAGGATCGGCACACCCGCCTTCCCGACGGCACGAACCGTGTGCCGGTAGGCCTCAAGGGCACGGTCGGCGTCAGCGGTTCCAAGCCGGAATGGGTCCAGGAAAGCCGGAGGCGTGTTCTGCAACGCTTCAAGGCGCAGTCCGAATCCCTCAATGCGGTCGCGAAGCCGTGCGATGTCGTCGGCATCCCAGCGGTCACGCCCCGACCATGCCGCCGGGGTGGGCACGATCACGCCTGAACACCCCATCTGGGACGCGAGGCGCAGTTCACGGTCGGTGATGTCACGCGATGTGCCGATCGCAACCCGCATTGGGGTGTCCTTTCCTGCCGAACCTGCCGAACCGGCCGGGTTCAGATCCGGTAGAAGCGCTTGGCGTTCTCGGCCCAAAGCTTGCGCTTGGCGGTGGGCGACAGGTGCGTGGTCAGGGCATCAAGCGTGTCGACCCACTTCTGGTACGACGTCCCCATCAGGACCACTGGCCAGTCACCGCCGTAGACAACCCGGTCCTCGCCGAAGGCCCCAAGGACATGGTGGACGTAGGGGGCAATCCCGTCGATGGTCCAGTCGGTGTGGTTGGCCTCCGTGGTGACACCACTGACCTTGCAGACGACATTCGGCAGGGAAGCCAGTTCGTCAATCTGCGCGCGCCATGGGTCCAGGGTGCCCGCGCGGATGCCCGGCTTGCCGATGTGATCAAGGATGAACGATGTCTCGGGACAGCGACGCACCAGCTCGATAGCCGATGGCATCTGCGGGTGCACGATGCAGATATCAAAGGACAGCCCAAACTCCGGGAGAATCTGGACACCGGCGACGAAGCGGTCGCTGACACAGTAGCGCAGGTCTGCCTCATCCTGGATCAGTCGGCGGACCCCCTTGATGCGCGTCGGATCGGTTGCCACGAGGGCCTTGAGGAACTCGCGCGCCTGTTCGCCGAATTCCACCGGGGCACTGGCGACAATCGCCTTCAGTCGCGGTTCGCGGGTAGCCAGATCGGCGATGTGTCTCGCCTCGATCAGCTTGTAGGTATCGGCAATGCCGACCTCCAGGTAGACCATCGCCTCGACCGTAAGGGCGGCCGTGGCAGCATCGTACTCGGGTATCCCGAACGGGTGGTTGAGGAGATTGTTCCCGTCAAGCCACTCCAGGCGGTGCAGGGTGGGGTCCCAGAGGTGGACGTGAGAATCGACGATGGGGAAGTCGGGCATGGCGTCTTTGCTCCCGGAAGATATGCCGACAATCGCCGGTCCCGCATTCTACCCCTCTGCCAAGTGGGGCAAATGACCTGCACGTTCGCCACCTATCTCGGGGGAGTACGCGGGATTTGTCCCGGACGCGGACGTCGGCAGTCACGACACGGACAGTCTCTGCGGGCAGGGATGCCCGCGGACCAGTTGTGTCAGCGCGACGGAGCTGTTGGCAGGGATACCCGCGGACCAGACGTGATCGGTCACGGGCAGCTTTGGGGAGGGAGCCCCTACCGTTGCACGCGCATTGCGGTTGTCTCGACGGCGGCTTCAACTTCGGCAGCGGTCAGGACGGGGAAGTCACCACGGATCGAGTGCTTCAGGGCACCGGCCGCGCCGCCGAGGGCCGTGGCGCGTGCCCAATCTGGGTGCGCCGGATCCCCGGTGAACAGGCCGTACAGCAGGCCCGAAAGGAACGCGTCCCCGGCCCCAAGACGGTCGACAATCTCCACATCGCGTTCACGGTCGGTGTAGGCATGCGCGGCGCCGGTTCCATCGATCGCCACGACGGTTGCGCCAACACGGTTGCGCCACATCCCCTGGTCCACACGGGTCGTCATGATCACCGCTTGCCAACCGAATCGGTCATGCCCGGCGCGCGCTGCCTCCAATGGCGTGTCCCCCGCCAATCCGTAGAACCCGTGCAGTCCCTCGATTGAACACGACATGATGTCCACCAGTGGCGCGAGTGACAGGTAGGTCTCCCGGGCCCGGTCGAAGGTCCAGAGTTTGCTGCGGAAGTTCGGGTCGAAGATCACCTTCGCCCCAGCGTCGCGGGCGGCCGACAGCGCCTCGCGCGTCGCCTGCAGGCATCCGGCCGACAGCGCGGGCGTGATGCCGGTGACCAGGAAGTACCGGGCACCGTGCATGATCGGCGCCCATCCGATTTCATCAGGACTCAGCAGGGCGCAGGCGGAGTTGGCCCGGTCGTAGATCACCGACGACGCGCGAGGCGCCGCGCCTTCCTCAAGGAAATAGGTTCCACACCGCGCATCAGGACGGTCATCCCACACCATATGGGAGGTGTCTACACCGTGTTCGCGGGCCTTGTTTTCCAGATACCGGCCAAGCGGGTTCCGGGGCAGGCGCGAAACCCACGCAGTACGCAGGGAGGTCCGTCCGGTGTTGAGGGGGCCGGTTGCGGTCGCACCGAGACGCGCAACCCCCACGGCAGTGTTCAGTTCGGCACCACCGGGAAGCATCTCCAGCATCGTGGCAGCCTCGACACGTCCGAAACCGGGCGGGCAGAGACGCACCATCGCCTCGCCGAAGGTGACCAGATCGTAGCCCGTGCCGTCGTTCGTGCCTGTCATCGCTGCAAGTCCTTCCCCGTACCCGGTATCGCGTCGCCGGAATGGTAGGGTACGATGGCTTTGCCGGTTGGCCGGCGGTCCGCCTCTGATCCAACCGACCACGTGCCGAAAGCTGATCGAAGCCATGAGCCTCGCCACGCCACGACCGGCGGTCACCGACCGGGTCCTGCCGACGCAGGGCATCACCATCGACGGATGGTTGCGCCCACGCGCAGGCACTCCCGGTGACCTCGACGACGACGACATGAACCGCCTGGCAAACTGGCGGTTCTCACACGTGCGTCTCCCGGTCGGAAGTGGTGCGGACGGCGGGACATCGATCGACCATGCGCTGGACCGCCTCGCCCGTTTCGGCTTGCGCGCCGTCGTGTCAATGGAACTCTCCGCCACCGAACAGGCACCCATCTGGGCCGATTCGGTGGCACGCGAAGCCGTCCGGTCGGCATGGCATGCCCTTGCGTCGCGCGTGAAGGACCATCCGGCGTGCCTTGCCTTCGAACTCCTGACCGATCCTGATCCGCCGGACACCCTCTCAGCTGATCAAGTCATCGCTCTGGGAGGGCCACGACTCTCGGCAATAGGTGCGCGACGCACGCCGTTGCCGGGTGCAACGGCCGGTCGGGCGTGGAGTGGCCTGGCCTCGGCGCTTCTCGGGGCAATCCGCGAGGCAGGTGCCAGGCAGATCGTGATTGTCAATGCCCCGCAGGGTGACCCGGCGACGTTTGCGCACCTGCGGCCCGTCGGCGACCCCGACCGCGACGGCATCTCGTACGGGTTCCGCGCGTTCGCGCCAGTCGCCTTCACCATGCAGGGCCTCGATCATGGCGACGACCCAATCGATCCGGTGCCGGGCCACGCCGATGCCGGCGGGGATGCCCGCGGACCGGTGTCATATCCCGGCGTCTTCGGGGGCGAACGGTGGGACCGGTCACGCATGGAAGCATGGCTTGCACCCGCCCTGCAGTTCCGGGAGACGTACCGCGCCCCCCTCTACTGCGGATCATTCGGCGTGAGCGCCGGCGCACCGCGGAATGGGCAACTCACGTGGTTGCGATCGTTCCTGGGCCTGTGCAGGCATAACCACATCGGGTGGGCCTACGCCGGGTACCGCGACGCACGGTTCGGTCTCGTCTGCGAATCCGGCCCATTCGCCACCCTGGACCGCTACCGGAACGGCTACCGGTTGGACTACGACCTGCTCGGAGTCCTGCAAAGCGAGGCCTGACCGGTCACGCGTGGCGGGTAGCCGTGTCGTGCATCAACTGGGCAAGGGCATCCACCCACGCCGGTTCGACCGCGTTGTAGAGGCTTGCCCGGATACCCCCGACACTGCGGTGCCCCCACAATCCGACCATCCCGTGCGCCTCGGCAGTGGCCACGAATGCCTCTTCAAGTGCCGGGGTTGGCAGTCGGAAGACGATGTTCATCATCGACCGGCTCTCCACCGCAACCGGGCATCGGTAGAACTCCGGGAAGCGGTCGATGACCCGGTAGATGGCCCCGGACTTGGCACGGTTGCGCGCCTCGACCGCATCCAGGCCACCAAGATTTCCGATCCACGCCAACACCTGTCTCATCAAATAGATGGAGAACGTGGGGGGAGTGTTATAGAGGGAAGTGTTCCGGGAGGCAGTGCGGTACTGGAAGATCACCGGGATATCCGTGCGTCCTGCCTCGACCAGGTCGCGCCGGATGATCACGACGGTCACCCCACTCGGCCCGAGATTCTTCTGCGCGCCGGCATAGATCAGGCCGAATTGCCGTACATCGATTGGCCTCCATGCGATGTCACTCGACATGTCGGCGACGACCGGAACGGCGCCGAACGACGGGAACACGGCGCCCGGCGCGGTGGCGTACTGCACACCGTCGATGGTCTCGTTGGTTGTCAGGTGCAGGTATGCGTCAGACGGTGCCAAAGAGACCTCATCGGCACCCGGAACACGAACGTACTTCGCACCGCCCGGCGTAGAACTGGCGGTCGTGCAAGCCACGCGCACGCTTGCCTCGGCGTGCAAGGCGACGGCGCGTGCCTCGGCGACCGCCTTCTCGCCCCAGACCCCCGAGATGATGTATCCCGCGGAAGCGCCGGGCGACAGGAGATTCATTGCCACTTGCGCGAACTGCTGTGACGCCCCGCCCTGCATGAACAGGATGTCGTAGCCATCGGCTCCGGTGCCATCCGGGATTGCCATGAGGGACCGCAGGCGCGCGATGGCGTCATTGTGGACCGCCTCGTAGGCCGCTCCGCGATGACTGTGTTCCATGATCGACATGCCGGTGTTGCCGAAGTCGACGAGTTCGTCGCGGCAGGCCTCCAGGACGGCAAGTGGGAGGGCCGCCGGGCCGGCATTGAAGTTCATCGTGCGGGAAGGTGGGGTCATGAGTGACGCATCGGTAGCGGGCATTGATGGTCCGATCGGTCCACGGGCACCCTTATGAGGCGCATGGCAATGGTGAGACGAGTCTACCGAGGAGGCGTAGCGCCGTTGCGGCGGCACGTCCCATCAGATTGCCCGTTACCCGCGTGCACGCCAAGGTCACCGGGAGGTGAACACCAGACCGGGCAAGGGGTTGCACAACGGTGTACGTAGGTGTACGGTTGATCCAGTCATCGCTGGCAGGGCGGTACCGGTTGTCCGTGCCGTGTAAGGCACCCTCGGCACCAAAGTCCTGCCATGGGGGTAGAGTAGTGGAAATCAAGAACAGGCGTCTCATCCTGAGCGCCCTCGCAAGTGCGACCGGTGCCGCGGCACTGGCAGCCTGCGGTGGCGACGCCGCGCCGGCCGCCAAGGCCGAGCCGACCAAGGCCGCTGCCCCGGCAGC
>CAMDTO010000098.1 GCA_945907765.1 Thermoflexus hugenholtzii JAD2
GGCCCAAGGTACCTCGGGACGGGCTTGATGGGGCGCCTCGCCGGGGATGACGGGTCCGGGTGCGTCCCCGTGCCCCTCCCCACCACCACGGGATGACCTGCACACCATGAACCACCACCAAGGAACGGAACGGCAAACGGTCACTTACACACTTGACGGGACGCTACTCAGACGTGCATCACGCGCTGCGAACGCGCCCGGTGGGTCGGTCTCGCACGGCTGGGCTTGTCGTCGGGGCTGGTCCGGGCACGGTGACCTTCCTGCCCCTCACGATGCAACCGACACCGCGCTTGTCTTGGGTGTTGCGCCTCGCCGCCAACGAGGCAAGACGCATAGGTGCGGTTGCGGTGGGCATTTCCCATCTCGTCCGGGGCCTCGTGGCCGAGGCACAGCCCAGCGGCTTGGCACCGCCGATCCGCTGAGGGGGGTCAGGTGACCATGGGGTTCGGTGTCCGGAGTGCCAACCAGACGCAAGCGCAGGTGATGGATGGTCGGGGTGTGAATGTCCGGTACTGTTCCATCACCTGAACTTGATGTGAATCACGAAGAGACTGCACCACCAATCCGGAGCATTCAAGAGTAGTTGTCCTGCAGCGGAAGTCCGGCGCGAACTTGAGAAAGGACCATCCATCGATGCGCATTCTCCATACGAGCGACCTGCATGTCGGGCGCACCCTGAACAACATCTCCTTCCTTGAAGACCAGAGGGCTGCGCTCGGGCAGATCGCGGATATTGCGCGCGCCGAGAACGTGGATGTGGTGGTCCTCGCCGGTGACCTGTATGACCGCGCCGTACCCTCGGCGGAGGCGATCAACCTGGTCGACGATTTCCTCGTGCGCCTCGTCGTGCATGACAAGCGGAAGGTGCTTGCGATCGCCGGTAACCACGACAGCCCCGAACGGATCGGGTTCACCAACCGCATCCAGAGGGAGTTGGGCCTGCACCTGCGTGGCACGCTTGCCGACCTTTCGCCGGTCATCCTCCATGACGAACACGGTCCGGTCGCCTTCCACCTGCTTCCCTACGCTGAGGTTGCCATGGCGAGGCAGCACGCGAATGGCGGTGGCGAGGACCCGGAGTCCGAGGCGGTCGCCGACAGTGAAGGCGATGCAGACACCATTGCCTTGGGAGGCGGCATCCGCAGCCACCAGGCCGCAATGGCTCACCTCGTCCAAGCCTCCCTCGCCGCCGGACCAGCAATCCCGAGGCGGGTTGTTGTCGCCCACGCCTTCGTGAGTGGAGGTACCGTCTCGGGTAGCGAACGCGACGTCAGTGTCGGGGGCGTCTCGCAAGTGGCTGCGAGTACATTCGACGACTTCAACTACGTTGCCCTGGGACACTTGCACCGGGCCCAGCAGATTGGCGAGACCGACCGCGTGCGCTACTCCGGGTCGCCCCTGAAGTATTCGCTCAGTGAATCCGACCACGTGAAGTCGGTCACTATCATCGACATTGACGGTGCGGGTCAGGTCACCGTTCGCACCATTCCGATCGTGGCCCCGCGCGACGTGCGGGTCATTTCTGGCTTGATTGGCGACCTCCTCAAGACGGGTGAGGGCGACAAGCACGCCCACGACCTCGTCGGAGCGCGGCTTACCGACGGGATTCCACCGCTTGATCCCGCGGCACGCCTGCGCCGGTGGTACCCCAACCTGATCAGTGTGGAGATGGCGAGGCGCGAGGGTGATGTCCCTGACCCTGGTGACGAAACCCCTGATCCGAACCGGACACCCCTGGACCTGTTCTCGGATTTCTTTCGCGACATGATCGGGACGGACCTCGACGGTGAGGGACGCGAGGTCGTTATCGCTGCCATCACCGCCGCGACGTCGCGCCACGAGGAGGCTCACTGATGCGCCCGAGTACCCTGTCCATCACCGCATTCGGCCCGTTTGCCAACACTCAGGTCGTCGACTTCACCAAACTCGGCGAGCGTACGATGTTCCTCATCGAGGGGCCGATCGGGTCCGGCAAGACGTCCATCCTGGATGCCATCTGCTTCGCCCTCTTTGGCGTCAGCTCCGGTGACGAGCGTGCGGGAACCGACCTGCGCAGCCAGCATGCCGAGCCGAACCGCCTGACTGAGGTGGAGTTCGAGTTCGAACTCGGTACCGGCCGGGCGGCCAAGCGCTACCGTGTCAAGCGCGCGCCTGCCCAGAGCCGTCCTCCACAGCGAGGAAGCGGCGCGTTGGTGCCCGTCGGCGCGACAGCCACCCTGTGGGAGATGACTGCAGATGGCCCGCGCATTGCCACCGACCGCGGCCGGAACAGTGATGTCGATGAGAAGATCGTGCAACTCCTCGGCGTTTCGGCGGACCAGTTCCGCCAGGTCATCATCCTTCCGCAGGGCAAGTTCCGGGAGTTCCTCGCGGCCGATTCGACCGCTCGCAAGGATGTCCTCGAGAAACTCTTCGGCACCGAGATCTACCGGCGGATCGAGAACCAGTTGCTCGAGGCGGAGAGGGCTGCCCGGGACACCTTTGCGAGGGCCGAACGCGACCTTGACATCATCCTTGCACCTCGCAACGTCCAGACGGTTGCAGCACTGTCAGACCTGCGCGACAAGCAGGCAGAACTGGCGGTCGTCAGGCGTGCCGAGGCGCACGCTGCGACAGCCCAGGCAACCCAGGCTGCCACTGCCCTTGCTGCCGGCACCGCGGCAGTCACCCTCATAATCGACCGTGACGCTGCCCTCGTGGCGGTGACCGAACTTGAGACCGGATTGCCCGCGCACGACGAGAACAAGGAACGCCTCGATGCTGGCCGGAGGGCGTCGCCGGTGAAGTCGGTCGATGAACAGGTGGCAGCGGCTCGCACCCGCCGCGACACCGCCGCGCAGGCACTCGCTGCCAGTCGGGCCACCGCCGACGCCTCCCAAAAGGTCCTCGAGGAGGCCCGTGCCCTTCTTGAGGTGGAGGTGGCGCGCAAGCCTGAACGCGACCGCGCCGTGGCGACTGTGCAGGAACTTGAACGCTTGGGAGCGGAGGTTGCTGCACTGGCGATCCTGCGTGAGGCCCTGGCCGAAACCGAGGCCAGGGTCACGAAGGCAAGCGACGCCGTGACTTCCGCAGAGGCCGTTGCCAACGAGGCGTCGGCCGAACTGGCTTCCTTGCTCGAGCAGATCACCACGTTGGGTCAGCAGGCGGCCAGGCTCGACGGTGCACGCTTGCAGGCCGAGGTTGCCACGGGTCGTCTTACCGCAAGGCGTGATCTCGATGCTGCCCGGACTTCCCTTGCCACCGAGACAGCCAAGCGGGACAAGGCCGAGGTTGCGGCGACCCGTGCCACTGACGCCCGCACCGCCCTGGATGCACGCATCGGCAACCTGCGTGGAATCGCTGCCAAGCGAGACTTCGCCGCCCAGAGTGTCGCCATCGTCGCCACTATTGCGAAAGGGCGTCTCGATCTCGATGCGGACCGTACCTCCCTTGCGAAGGTCATAGCCTCCAGGGATGCGGCGGTTGGAGTGCACACCACGGCTGTCGCCTCCCTCGAGCCCGCGCGCACGCATCGCGAGGCCACCTTCCACGGTTGGACGGTCGGCTTGGCCGGGCGCCTGGCAACCTCGCTTGCCGAAGGCGAGGCCTGCCCGGTATGCGGGTCTGACCATCATCCAGTCCGTGCGACCGTCGCCGAGGGCGCTCCATCCGACGATGACCTCGACGCTGCTGACCGCGCCCTCAAGTCTGCGACCGAGGCCGAGCGTCACGCATCCGAGGCGGTTGCGTCGCGCCAGGCCGACGCCAGCTCCCTCCAAGGCAAGGTTGACACGGCGGTCGCGGCCCTCGGCGACGACGCCACCGTGCCGATCACCGATGTGCACACGCGCAAGGCGCAGGCTGAAGCTGATCTGCAGGCCTCCGACACCGCGGCGACCCAACTCACGACCACCGAGGCCGAGGTCATCGCCGCGACGACCGCCGAACGACTCGCCGCGCAGACGATTGGCGACCTGCGAACGACCGTCGTGCAACTCGGCGCAAAGGTCGACGAGGTCGCCCGCACCCTTGGCGACGAAGCAGCCACGCCCCTTGCCGACCTCCAGGCGAATGCGTCCCGCGCCGATGCCGACCTGAAGGTAGTGATGAAGGCGACCGAGGATCTGGCCTCCTCGACTGGACGCGAACCCGCCGTGCGACGGGCCTCTGACGAGGCGCACGCCCATGCCCTGCAGGCCCGGGAAGCCGCCATGCAGGCGCAGTCCGCCCTTGGCGTGGCCAGGACGCGTGTCGAGGTCGCCTCAGGTGGGATCCCGCCGGAACTGTTCACGCTTGAGGCACTTGTCACCGCGCGACACGCCGCCGACGCCCTCGTCGCCACCTTGGAGGCGGCTTTCAACACTGCGACTGCGCAGGAACGTGAGGCTGATGGCGCCCACATCAATGCTGTGGGCGCCGTCGCGGCGGCCGTGGCGGTTGATCGCAGCCGCGAGGCTGAACTTGAACAAGCGGTTGCCGGACTCGGCCAGGCGGTCCAGCGCGCGGGGTTCGGGAGCGTCGAGGCCTGGCGCGAGGCCCTACTCGATCCGGCGATCCTTGATGCCCTGCAGGCACGCGTCGAAGCCTTCGACAACGAACTTATTCAGGTGCGAGCCCACGCGACACGTGCGACCGACGCGGCGGCGGGTGTCATTGCGCCCGACATGGAGGCGTTGCGTCTTGCGGAGGCCACGGCCAAGGCCGTGAGTGAAGCCGCCACTGGAGCCGTCGCAATCGCCGAGACCGTAGCCCGGCAGCTTGTTGGCGACGTGACCCGCGCCGAGAATGCCGACCGTGCCGTGACGGAAGCGCGTTCGCGGTACGAGCGGGTCTCACGACTTGCAAGCCTCGCCCGGGGCCAGACCGCCGATAACAACGTCGGGTACCGCATCTCGTTCCAGAGTTGGGTGCTGGCCAGGTTCCTCGACGACGTGCTTAGGGCCGCGACCTGGCGTCTCCTGAAGGTGAGCCTCGGGCGGTATGAAGTCCGCCGTCGTGGCGGGGCGACCAACAGGCGCGCCCAGGCAGGTCTCGAGATCGAGATCCTCGACCGCTACACCAACCAGACCCGGGACGCCCGCACCCTCTCGGGAGGCGAGGGCTTCCAGGCCTCCCTTTCCCTTGCATTCGGCCTTTCGGACGTTGTTCAACAGCACATGGGTGGCGTGCACCTCGACTGCATCTTCGTCGACGAGGGGTTCGGGTCGCTCGATCCCGAGGCCCTCGAGAACGCCTTGCAGATGCTCATTGAACTGCAGCATGGTGGTCGTCTGGTCGGGATCATCAGCCATGTCGGCGACCTGCGCCAGCACATCGATGCACGCCTGACCCTGACCAAGACCGCCAACGGCAGCACCGCTGCCTTTCATCTCTAACGTCGGCTCACTCCCCTCTCCCGTCGCATCGGGGGAGGGCCATGCGAAGCGGTTATAAAAAAGGAGTGGTGGTCGCAGGATGACAGGGGGTGGGGTTCTCCTGGCGCGGTCCGCGGGTATTCGTGCCACCAGTCCTTCAGGTGCGACGGACGTTCGGGAGGCCCCAGAGGTTCCAGGTGGCGAGGGCACTGAATGAGGCCGCGCTGTACGCATTCAGCGAGACCAATGCCTCCAGTTGCTCCGGCGTGAATGGGATGACCGGTCCCCACGGCAATGTCCGGCCGGCAACGAACGCGGCGTACAGGAAGGCCAGGCAGGCGGCCAGCAATCGGCGGTTCCCGGCCGGACACGTCCACGCCGCGATCATCAGGCAGGGGACCAGGAAGAGTTCCACGCCAGAACCGCGACCTAGGACGACCGTGCAGAAGATGCCATTGAGTGCCCCGACAAGCGGGAACGCGAGGCGGCCTATCCCCGGGTAGCGTCGACTTGCCCACGGGACGGCACAGAAGAACGGTGTTGACAGCATGGTGAGGACTAGCCATGGCGACCATTCGCCGGTGACCCATCCGACAAACAGGGGATACGTCGGCTGGTTTCCGAGCAGAACAATTAGCAACCGGTTTGCTGCCCCGGTCAATGGGTCATCGGATGCGAAGTAGCCTGCGAGTGCCTTCCAACCCCGCCCCATCCCCCCCGAGTGCAACGCGCTTCGGATGGCCCGCCCCTCTCCCGTTTCGCCGGTAGAGGGGGCAGTCCCGCGCTCAATGGAGACGGTCTCGCCAGTTCCGGTCACCGAACTATCCCTTCCGGGACCCGGTACCGGATACCACCGGGCGCAGTCGGTAGTGGCTGATTCCCCATTCGGCGCCACCCGAGTGGCCGAAAAGGCCCGAGGTGGCGAGGAAGAAGATCCGCCATCGGCGACGCCACACCTCTGCGTCAGCACCGTAGGTCGCACGCATGATCGCGCCGACATCAGCATGGTTTGCATCCATGCGCCGAAGCCAGTCCTCAGCTGTGCGCGCGTAATGCCGTCCGTCCCAACGCCACGTATCTTCGAGAGCGAACAGGTCCGGGAACGCTCCAGCCAGTCCATGGCTGGGCATGATCCCGCCGGTGAAGAAGTGCTGCGCGATCCAGTCGGCCTTGTCTGCACGGTCGAACCGGTATGCCCCGGTCCGGTGGGTGAAGACATGGATGAACAGGCGTCCGTCGGATGCAAGCCACCGGCGGATGCGATCAAGCAGTGCACGCCAGTTCGACATGTGTTCGAACATCTCCACCGAGACCACGCGGTCGAATGACCCGGCCTCGAATGCCACGTCGTTCATGTCGGCGGTGATAACGCGCACGTTCCGGAGGCCCCGTTTCAGGGCCTGCGATTCAACGTGTGCGCGCTGTGAGTGCGAGTTCGAGACGGCAGTCACCTGTGCATTTGGGAAAGTTTCGGCCATGTGGAGGGAGAGTGAACCCCACCCGCTGCCGAGTTCCAGGATGCGCTGTCCATCGGCCAGTCCGGCGTGGGCGACGGTCTCCTCGAGCGCGGCAACCTCGGCCTCCTGCAGGCTTGACGATGGTCCGCGGTAGAGGCCGGACGAGTACTTGAGGCGTGGCCCGAGAACGAGTTCGAAGAACCGTGCCGGCACCTCGTAGTGCTGTGAGTTGGCGTCCTCGACGTTGGTGGCGATGGGCAGGTCACGCATCGCCTCGGCGAACCAGGCATCGGCCCCATCCGCTGTGGCGCCCAATCTCCGCCGTGTCCGCCCCACAAGCCACCGGATCCCAAGACGCAGGAACACGTCCGGAACGGGTTCCCGTTCGACCGTGCTGATGAGTGAAGCGAGAAGCGTCATGTCCCACCTTCCCGCCATTTCACCCTGGTCACAGGGCGTTCAAGCTCCTGCTACCAAGGCGTTCAGGCTTGTAATCCGTAGGTTCGACGTGCGCCGGAATCGGCGTACGGTTCAGATATCCTAGCGTAGACGCGGGCCGAATTTACAGATGCACGGCAGGCCGTTGGGCGCTCCGCGAAGCCCGGCGCGTGACGGTTGGGGAGTGCATTGTGATGAGCGACGCCGGGGATACCCGTATTCGCGTCGCTGTCATCGGCACGGGAATAGCCGGCCTCGCCGCTTCCTGGCTGCTGGCGTCTACGCACGACGTGACCGTGTACGAGGCCGACACCCGCGTGGGTGGCCACTGCAACACCGTTACGGTCGACGTCGGTGACGGCGACGTTGCCGTGGATACCGGGTTCATCGTCTGCAATCCGGACACCTACCCGAACCTTCTCGCCCTCTTCGAACACCTTGGTGTGTCGACCGTGCCGACCGAGATGAGTTTCGCGGTTTCGCTTGGTGATGGGGTATTGGAATACAGCGGCAGTGGCATTCAAGGGCTATTTGCCCAACGGTCCAATCTTGTGCGCCCGCGGTTCTGGTCGATGCTGCGCGACCTCCTCCGGTTTTACGCTGATGCGCCGCGCGATCTGCCGGTGATGGGCGACCGGACCCTCGGTGAATATCTGGACTGGCGAGGCCACGGTCGTGCAGTGCGCGAGGACCATCTCTATCCGATGGCTGGCGCAATCTGGTCAATCCCGGCGGGTCAGGTTGCGTCGTACCCGGCACGGGCCTTCGTGGCGTTCTGCCAGAACCACGGTCTCCTGCGCGTCACCGGTCGGCCGGTGTGGCGGACAGTGACCGGTGGGAGCACGGAATACGTCTCCCGCATGATCGCTGCGCTTGGCAATCGCGTGCGCACCGGGGCTCCGGTAACCGCCGTGAGACGCGATGTGGATGGTGTGACGGTCACCGCCGCGGGTTCGGCCGAGACCTACGACCATGTTGTCATTGGCGCACATGCCGACCAGGCACTGCGCATGCTTGCCGACCCTGACGACGATGAGACGCGTCTGCTCTCCCTTTTCCGGTATGGAAGGAACAGCACGATCCTGCACACCGATGCGCGCCTGATGCCACGGAGGAGGTCGGCGTGGTCGAGTTGGAACTATCTTGCCCCGGACCGCGCACCGGGCACCCCCCTTTCGGTGACCTACTGGATGAACCGCCTCCAAGCGCTGCCGACCCGCACCGACCTGTTCGTCACCCTCAACCCCCACACCATGCCGCCCGATGAGCGCGTCCTGGCGCGGATGACGTACGAACACCCAATCCTCGACGGCCCGGCAATCGCCGCCCAACCCGGGTTGTGGTCGCTGCAAGGCAGGCGCCGGACATGGTTCTGTGGCGCGTGGTTTGGTGCCGGGTTCCATGAGGATGGGCTCCAGTCGGGCTTGGCCGTGGCCGAACAGCTTGGTGGGGTCCGGCGCCCGTGGCGGGTAGCCGGTGAGTCCGGGCGGATCCATGTCGGGGCCGTTCCCCGTGTGGCGACGGTGGCGTAACGTGCAATGAACGTTGACTACCGCGATCGCCCCCACCCCCTGCCCCTTTCCCAGAGGGAAAGTGGCATGAGCAGGCCACCCAGTGCCATCTATGCCGGCACGGTCGTGCACCGGCGGGTGCGCCCCGCCAAGCACGTGCTTCGGTACGGCATGTTCACCCTGTTGCTGGACCTTGATGAGGTTGCACGCCTCGCAGGAGCGCTGCGTTGGTTCTCGCTGGGCCGTGCGAACCTCTATGCCTGGCGACCGCAAGATCATCTTTCCGGCGGGAGTGACCTCCGTGGCGAGATTGACGGAATCCTTGAGCGAGCCGGGATGGACCCTACGGGTGGGCGTGTGCACCTGCTGACGATGCCCCGCGTGCTTGGCTACGTGTTCAACCCCATCAGTGTCTACCTCTGCCACCGGGCCGGAGGTGACCTGCAGGCGGTCCTCTATGAGGTGAACAACACCTTTGGCGACCGTCACTCCTACCTGTTTCCCGTTGGTGACTTCGAGGGTGCTCCGGGTTCTTCGTTGCGTCACGCCTGTGCCAAGGCATTGCACGTCTCGCCGTTCGTGGACATGGGGATGCGGTACGACTTCCGTCTCCGACCGCCGACGGAGACCTTTGGCCTTCGGATTGACGTCAGCGATGGTGACGGTCCCCTGCTGGTGGCTGCCGAACGGTTGCGCCGGCGCCCGCTGTCCGACCGCGAACTGTTGCGCGGGTTCCTGGAGTTCCCGCTGCAAAGCCTCAAGGTGATCGCGGGGATCCATTACGAGGCATTTCACATCTGGCGAAAAGGTGTGGGGTTGCGCCGCCGTCCGCCACCGCCAGCCATGCCGGTCTCGGTCATGACTCAATCCCCGCCCCATCGCCCCTGATTGCAATATGCCATGCTGACATCACGAGAGCTAGGACACAACATGTCGGACTTCGGACACACCGTAACGAGAACCCATAGCTCATCGGGAGACGGGAGTGAGATGGCCCCCGCTCCCGGTGCGACGGGAGTGGGGAGAACGCGGATATTGTCCGGGATCCTTGCGCGGGCACTCGGTGCGGCGTTGTCGCGGCTGCACTTTGGCGGCCTCACCCTTGTCCTGCCGGATGGGCGACGGGTCATAGGGAGTGGCCCGATGCCGGGGCCGACCGGCGTGATCCACGTCCACCGCCTGCGATGTCTTGGACAACTGCTGTTCACGGGTGACGTGGCCTTCGCCGAGGCGTACATGCGCGGGGACTGGACCACACCTGACCTTGCTTCGGTGATCGAGGTGGTGGCACGGAACCGTGAGGCGCTCGACCAGGCGATCGATGGGTTTGGTCCGGCACGCGCCCTCGACTGGGTGACCCATCGCTTGCGCGCAAACTCCAAGGCTGGGAGCCGACGCAACATCTCGGCACATTACGATCTGGGGAACGAGTTCTATGCCGAGTGGCTTGACGAGGCGATGGTCTATTCGTCGGCGATCTTCGAGCGTTCCGAAGAGACCCTCGAGGAGGCCCAAGCGGCCAAACTCGACCGGGTGATGGATCTGGTCGATGCCCAACCCGGGCACCGTGTCCTGGAGATCGGTGTCGGTTGGGGTGCCCTGGCGTCCCGGATTGCCCAGGGCGTCGGCGCCCACGTCACCGGCCTGACCCTTTCGGCACACCAACTGGCGCATGTGCAGGCCCTCGCCGCGCGTGACGGTCTGTCGGACAGGATCGATGCGCGCTACCAGGACTATCGCGATGCGCGCGGAACCTTTGACCGGATCGTCTCGGTGGAGATGATCGAGGCGGTCGGGCGCGCCTACTGGCCGGCGTACTTCAGCGCCCTGCGGGACCGTCTCCGCCCTGGCGGGCACGCGATCGTGCAAGCGATCACGATCGACCATGCGCGCCTTGAAGAGTACGCGGCAAAGCCGGATTTCATCCAGATCCACATCTTTCCCGGCGGAATGCTGCCCTCGATCGAAGCTATGGCAGACGAGGCGGCGCGTGCCGGGTTGTCGTTCGAGTGTGTCGAACGCTTCGGGGCAAGTTACGCACGGACGCTTGCCGAGTGGCGCGGACGCTTCCTCCGGGCATGGCCCCGGATCGAGGCGATGGGCTTCGACGACGTGTTCCGGCGCAAGTGGGAGTACTACCTTGGCTACTGCGAAGGGGGCTTCCGCGCGGGGGCGATCGACGTGGGGCTCTACAAGTTTGCGCCGGTGCGATAGCCATCGCGGATCTCCTCAGCTCACTCCAGTGCGAGGGATACCTGTTCACAGGCGGTGAGAAGGCGCCACTCCGACACCGGTCGTGGCCCCCAGCCCCACCCC
>CAMDTO010000099.1 GCA_945907765.1 Thermoflexus hugenholtzii JAD2
TCACTGGTCACAAGAACGACCCCGACCCTTGTAACCGGTCGGCGCTCAAGGAGCGGATGGAGCACTACTTCGTCACCAGCGTTTGCTCCCGCCTGGGTAGCAATCTCACCGATGAGTTCACGCATCTTGGACGAATACGGCCGGGAAGCGAGCACCCGCTGCTGGGCGCGGCGCAGCCGCGTCACGGCAATGAGCTCCATCGCCTTCGTTATCTGTCGAATATTGCGCACCGAGCGCATCCGCCGCTGAATCTCGCGTCCCGTTGCCATCGATTGACCGTGCCTCGTATCTTCCGCCGACGATCGCCGTCACTCTTACCCGAAACCCGACACGGCGAGTGCCGCGATCGAACCGGGCGTAGGACTACTTACCCTTCGCGCTCCGCCAGACCCGTGCCTCAAACTCGTCGATGACCTTGTTCAGGGCCTCAACGAGACCGGCATTTAGGCGACTCGTACTCTCCTGCCGCTCGGTAAGGATCCGCTCGCAGAGTTCCGGGTGCGTCGAACGAACGAACTGATGCAGTTCGCTTTCATATCGCCCAACCTCAGTAAGATCGATGTTGTCCAGCCTCCCGCTCACACCGGAGAAAATGGAAAGAACCTCATCTTCGACACCGAGGGGTTCGTATTGGGGCTACTTCAAGAGTTCTTGCAGGCGCTGGCCACGAATCAGCTGCGCTTGGGTCGCCTTGTCAAGATCCGACCCAAATTGCGCAAATGCGGCGAGCTCTCGGAAGCGCGCCATATCCAATCGGAGGCGTCCGGCAACGCCGCGCATCGCACGCGTCTGAGCCGCCCCCCCGACGCGGGAAACTGATAGACCAACGTTGACCGCCGGCCGAATACCCGCATTGAACAAATCGCCCTGAAGGAATATCTGACCATCAGTGATCGAGATCACGTTCGTGGGAATATACGTCGAGATGTCGCCCAACTGCGTCTCAATGATCGGGAAGGCGGTCAGGGAACCTCCGCCGTACTCCTCTGAAAGGCGCGCTGCCCTCTCGAGAAGCCGGCTATGAAGGTAAAAGACGTCACCCGGATAGGCCTCGCGACCTGGTGGACGCCTTAGCAAAAGTGAAACCTCACGGTATGCCCACGCATGCTTGGTGAGGTCGTCGTAAGCAATGACAGCATCTCGGCCACTATCGCGGTAATACTCGCCCATTGCTGCACCAGCGTATGGGGCCAAATATTGCAGTGAGGCAGGTGCCGATGCCGATGCGATGACAATGATGCTGTTGGCAAGGGCACCATTCTCCTCAAGCGTCCGGACAAGTTGGGAGACCTTCGCCTCCTTCTGTCCAATTGCAACATAAATGCACACAACGCCGGTCTTTTGACGTGCCTGATTAATGATCGTGTCCGTGACAATGGCAGTCTTACCTGTCGCCCGGTCACCGATGATCAATTCGCGCTGACCGCGCCCAATCGGGATCATGGCATCGATCGACTTGATCCCGGTCTGAAGGGGCACACGCACCTCTTGGCGCATGATCACACCAGGCGCCACAACCTCGACCGGCCTGAACTCAGTGGCGTTGATCGGGCCCTTGCCATCCAGCGGCTCACCGACCGGATTGACCACCCGACCAAGCAACGCATCTCCAACAGGCACCTGTGCGATTCGGCCTGTTGTCCGGACCTCAGTCCCTTCAGCGATAGCCTTGTAATCACCGAGGATGATTGCCCCAACAGTGTCTTCTTCAAGGTTTAGGGCCATGCCGAGCGTGCCATTGCCAAAGTCAAGCAACTCGCCAGCCATGGCTTGTGACAACCCGTAAATTCGGGCAATACCGTCACCGACTTCGACCACCGCCCCAACGTTCGTCGTTCGTACTGGCTGATCAAAACCACTAATCTGGTCGACTAGCGACTTCACAATGTCTTCAGATCGGATAGCCATGTCCTCGTCCTCTCGGTTGACAGTTCTGCCGACGCGCGGGCATCACGACATGCGCTCGCGCAGCACTTCCAGCCGCGTGCGAACACTGTAATCAAAGATTTGGTCGCCCTCGCGAATCGTCAGCCCACCAAGAATTTCGGGATCCAAGCGAACCGTCACCGCAACTTGAGCCGTATCACCACCTGCTCCGGCAATGCGTTCGCGAACCCGCTGGATTTCATCCCCTGTCAACTCGCTTGCTGCAGTCACGATCACCCGCCGAACACCCGAAGCCTTGTCAGCCAGTTCCCTGAACCACTCAATGACCTCCGGCAACAAGTGAAGTGACCGTCGGCGCGCCAAGACCGCCAAAAAATGCCGCGTCCCTACCTGAAGATCTGCACCCAGCTTGAGGTGCTCGATGACCTCAAGCGTTGCCGAATTCATGTGCGGATTACCAATTGTGGCCCTGAAGGACTGATCTTCAAGCGCCCCATGTAGGATCTGCATGTCATGGCTCCATGCACCCCAGGAATTCCCTGAGGCGGCTATGGAGGCAATGGCCTCGGCGAACCGTTTCGAGGCGAGCGTGCGTCGCGCCATCAGTCGGCCTTTGAAGAAAGTTCGGTGTCGGTGAGTGCTTCATCTACCAGTCGACGCGCATCCTCGGTGTTCAGGTTCCGCTTGACGACACGTGTCGCAGCCATGATGGCAATCGTCGCTACCTCACCCCTGAGCTGCTTCAGCGCCGCGTCACGCTCACGAGCAATGTCCTGTCGGGCACGCGCGACGATTGCCAGCGCCGACGCCTCAGCGTCGAACATCGCCTGTTCCCTGATCCGGGACGCAACATTCGAGGCCTCATCAAGCACGGCCCGCGCTTCATCACGGGCTCGGTTCAACTGATCGCGGTAGACCTGACGGTCACGCTCGCCTTCCTCACGCATCCGCTTCGCCTCATCGAGGTCGGACTTGATGCGCGATGCCCGCTCATCAAACATCCGCAATACCGGCTTGAACGCAAGCCGGTTCAGCAGGAAAAGCAACACAAGGAAATTGAACGACTGAATGGCCAACTTGTACGGGTCAAGCCCGAGCTGCACAAAAAGTCCCATGTGTTGTCCGCCTACCTCACTCAAGATGTTTCGACGTTCAGGCTACAGGTGGATTGACGCACTTGTGGCGGAACACCTACTTGGATTTGTCGCTTGACAGACAGGTGGCTCAAGCGACAGGACACCTCGCCAGGCCCACCTGCCCTCGAGAACGACCTACGTGAATGAAATGATCAGGGCAACAACGAGGCAGTAAATCGCGATGGCCTCGGCAAGGCCGAGGCCGATGATCATCGTAGTACGGATGGCGTTTTCAGCCTCGGGATTGCGCCCAATCGCATCCATCGCACCACGAACACCCATGCCAATCGCAAGCGCTGGGGCAATGCCACCGATGCCGATGGCAATAGCAGCCGAAAATTTTGCGGCCGCTGCAACTTCAAGGGCTTCACCAAACTGTAGGAACATTTCAGGGACCTCCGATGCGTAACTGTGGACGGCGGCCTCGCCAGGTCGCCGAACAGGTGGCGGGAAACCTTACAGGATGTTCCCTCCTATCACCCAACACCGTCAATGGCAGAAAGGTCGTGAGCCGCGAGGATTTCCCGACCCTGTCAACCGCCTGCGTCTGGTGCTTCTTAAATTATGGGACACGAACCCATGACCACTTGGTGGTCAGTGACCATCTCCGCGGCCACCCCCATGCTCAGCGCCTCCGTGACCGTGCTCTCCATGCCCGGGCGGGATGTACGTTGAGAGGGAAGTAAAGATGAGTGTCAGCATTGAAAAGATGAGCGCCTGGATGAAGCCGAAAAATAGTTCCATGCCCATGAATGGAACTGCAACGATAGGCCAATTCATCACAGCCATCAACATCTCACCGCCGAAGACGTTGCCGAACAACCGCATTGCCAATGAAACAGGCACAAACCCCTCAATCATCACCTTGATCGGGGTGAGGAACCATGGCGTAGCCAATTCCTCAAGGTAACCCGCCGTACCGTGCGCCATCACCCCTGAGGCGTGAATGAATATGAATGCGATCAACCCCATCCCAAGGGTCATGTTCATGTCGGCATTCGCTGCCCTGAACACAGCAACCGTCTCCAGTTCGTGGTGGGCAGAATCCTCAGTTACATTCGCAGGTTTTGGGCGGCTGCCACCAGCCTCGGCGGCTTCAGCAACGGCCACGAAGCTGTGCGGCTTTGCCATCTGTCCATGGGCCTTTGGGTTTGGGAGGGATATGGTCCCAACCCCCGGGAGGAGAGCCATGTAATTTGCCGTCAAAATAAATAGGAATATCGTAGCGAAGAGAGGGAAAATCCGACGCCCTTGCGGGCCTGCCGTCGCAATGACGGTGTTGTAGAGAAACTCGATCACGATCTCAACGAAGTTCTGAATGCCAGACGGGACGATTGCCGGGGCGCGTCCACCAAGCCATCCAACAATCACAAGCAACGCAATGGCCATCCACGCCATCATCATCGAGTTGGTTATGCCAACTGGGCCGATGAAGAAGAGCTCTTCAGCCTTGAGACTGGCGTGCAGTTCCATGGTTTCGTTGCCTCAGAGAATTGTCATCGGTAATCCGATGAAAGGTTTCGTGGCGTGACGTACCGTTCAGCCCCCACGCCCACCCGTTTCCCCTTGACTGACGGAATGATCCACTTCGCTTTGGCCATCAGGCCTAGGTCGGTTCACAACTTGCAGGCGATATATTGCAACCATGAGATAGAGACTGGTTAGGCTGCCGCCTAGCAGCCCGAGCAACAAAAACTGTGGGGCGGTTCCAAGTTGCCCATCGGCGTACCGACCCACGACGACTCCGCCCACCATGCTCGAAACGACTGCAAACCCGAACTGGGATGCAAGGCTTGCCGCTTGCCACCCGTTCATCTTCACCGATCAGCACCGGCCTTTTTTTAATGCGGTGATAGTATACCAACGCATACCCACGCGGCCGACACATGCACATCCCCTAGGAATGAAACTGCCCGACCATCTCTGGTCGGGCAGATGGTGCCGAAGGTGGGACTCGAACCCGCACGGGAGTACTCCCACTACGCCCTGAACGTAGCGCGTCTACCAATTCCGCCACTCCGGCGTGACCACATGACTATACCGAACAGCCCGCGCGGCCTAGACCATGGCTTTCGCTTTTGACATCGACATCAGGAACTCGTGGTTGGTTTCGGTCTTGCTCATCCGGTCAAGCATTGCTTCGACGGCCTCGTTGGTGCCAATTGCGGCCAACATGCGACGAAGCATCACGGCCTGACGGAAGACCGTCTCTTCCAGGAGCAATTCATCACGACGGGTGCTCGAAGCCTGAACACTGATCGCCGGGAAGATGCGCTTTTCCTGCAGTTTCCTATCAAGGCGCAGCTCCATGTTGCCGGTCCCCTTGAACTCCTCATAAATGAGGTCATCGAGGCGACTCTCAGTCTCGACGAGACAAGTGGCAATGATTGTCAGGCTTCCGCCTTCCTCAATGTTCCGCGCCGCACCAAAAAACCGTTTTGGTGGAAACAGCGCCGCCGGATCCATGCCTCCAGAAAGTGTGCGCCCACTCGGCGGGACGCACTGGTTATAAGCCCTTGCAAGACGGGTGATGCTGTCCAGCAGGATCACCACGTCCTTCCCAGTCTCAGCGACGCGTTTCGCGCGTTCCAAACACATCTCCGCAACACGTGAATGGCTCTCGGCGGGTTCGTCAAACGTCGAGGAGATGACTTCCGCACCCGGAACGGTCTTCTGCCAGTCCGTCACTTCCTCCGGGCGCTCACCAATCAGCGCGACCATCACGTATGCCTCGGGCTGGTTCCGGGTGATGGCGTGGGCAATCCCCTTGAGCAGCATCGTCTTGCCAGCCTTCGGTGGCGAAACGATCAGGCCTCGCTGACCCTTCCCGATTGGCGACAGGAGGTTGATCACGCGGTTTGAAAGGTTCGCTTGCTGCAACTCGCGCTGACCAGTAATGCCCTTCATTTCCAAGTCGAACATGCGGTTCGGGAAAATCGCTGTCAGCTCATCAAAAACCGGACGTCTCTTTGCGCTTTCCGGCTCGACCCCGTTCACCGTCTCAATCCGGAGAAGGCTGGCGAACTTTTCTGAATCCTTGGGTGCTCGCATCTGGCCAACAATCAGGTCACCAGTCCTGAGACTGAACCGCCGTATCTGGGCCTGCGCAACATAGATGTCGTCGGGACCGGGCATCCAGTGGCGATCCAGCCGCAGGAAGCCATATCCCTCGTCCATGATTTCAAGGACGCCCTGCTTCAAGATCGGAACCGGTGGCGGTGGCGCGACATATCCTGAACCACTTCCGGATGGAGACGGTATTCCCGATCCACCTGCCTGGTACCCGCGGTCACCAATACCGGGTCCACGGTCAAAGCGCCCGCCACGGTCACCTCTGCCCCCACGGTCCCTTCGATCGAACGGCCGGGCAGCCGGGGAACCAACTGCTGGCAATTGGCTCCCGCCGTGTGGAGGACGTGGCCCTCCTGGGAACCCTGGCCGCCCCCCCCCTGGGCCCGTCAAGCCACTGTTCCGGGCACCCGCCGCCGGGTCTTGTCCATCCGCCCGGGAACCCACTTCAAGGTCGGAAGGACCGTCTATGCTCACACGCGGGTCAGTTCCCGGACGCGAACTTCCATCGGGGCTGGATCCCGAACTACCCTCCATAGCTTGCGACACCACGTGCGGTGGTTGCTCGCCAGCGGATGCAACCTGTCCGACAGGGTCGTTGCTCGGGTCAGGCCTCACACCGATCGCTAGGTTTGCGTCCACTGGTTCCTGATCTAGCTGCCCATCACTGCGTAGTTCGGACTGTCCGCCCCGGGACGGCCCTCGCCGGGTCTCAGATCCGAACGGCGATCCGGCGCCATTGTTTGACCCATAGGTCGCGCGGGGTTCAACAGTGACTGTTGGCTGTGGCAAAGCAATTCGCGCCCCAGACGCATCGCTCACCACTGCCTTGGCTTCTGCAGGAGGCACGGCAGTTGACACTGCCAGAGTTACCTTGGAGGTTCCAGTGGCCGAACGAGGTGCACGAGGTGGTGATGGACGACGTGATGTGACGGCGGGTGCCTCAACCAGTGTTTCGGCACTCGGCCTCACGGGTGCACTTGGAGCGGTCGAAACCGCCGTGCCATCTGCAACACCGTTTTCTTGCCTGTCTGAGGACTGCCCACTCGAAGCTTGTGGAGCTGATCCGGCACCGAGAAGTATTTTTGTTATGAGCGCAGCCTTTCGCAGACCGCCCACATCTGGAATGTCCCTGTCCTTGGCCATTGCACGAAGCTGATCGACGGTCTTTTGCTCAAGTTCGGCGTAGTTCACTCGCAGGGCTCCGGAAGTCTAGTTTTGTCGTGCCAATCCGTCGGCGCCCGGGAGGGCAAGTACGAAAAGGCAGCACGAAAGGAATGGCACGAATATCGATGACCAATCACGCATCAGCACCAGTGGGATGCTCCCCGGGGTGGTACGTGGGTTTCTTTGCGCAAAAACTGCTTAGCAGGAAACTTTTCCCAACAATAGTGACCGCGGATCCATCACGGCCGGGATGGGTCTGATTGGTCTGGTCACACTGATGTCACGCACTGCGCGCGATTTCGGTGCAAGTAAGGTGTCTCGGAATGACCGGAGGCATGCACTCGCCAACGTGAAACCTGGCCAGAGCGCGCTAGCTTGCGTGCCTGTGAACGCTAAACAAGCGTCAATCTCGCGGGGGGATTGCAGCAAGCGGAAATACGCTTCGCTTGCGTTGCAAGCGACCTACCATGCGCACGGACCCTCGGTCACCATCCAGAAGATAGCACCAGTCGGCAGGGGTGTCAAGGAACGTGAAATCCGCTGAAACGCCGGGTGAGGTTCTCTTCGCCGAGAAACAGTCACCGGGATTAATGCGCCCCAGCACCAATTCCATCGATTGGGAGCACTACCTGTTCGCCGTCGACAGGCCGGGCAATACACGCTCCAACAAACGCGAGGAATAGCGGATGCGGTGCATTCGGGCGCGACTTGAGTTCCGGATGGAACTGACTGCCAAGGAAGAACGAGTGTCCAGGCAACTCTGCAATCTCAACCAGCCTGCCATCTGGAGACTGACCGCTGAAGATCATGCCTCCTTCCTCGAACGTACCCCGGAAGTCATTGTTGAATTCGAGCCGGTGCCGATGCCTCTCGTGCACGACACCCACGCCATATGCTTCGGCTGCGTGAGTGCCAGGCGTCAAATGGCATGGATATTGACCGAGGCGCATCGTGCCGCCCTTGACGCCATCGGCAGTCTGGTCGGCCATGTAGGAAATCACAGGCGCTGACGTCGCGCCATCGAACTCGGTGCTGTTCGCAGTTGGTTCGCCCAGGACGTTCCGGGCAAACTCAATCACTGCGCATTGCATTCCAAGGCAAAGGCCGAAGAAGGGCAGTCCAGTCTCGCGTGCATGTCGAATCGCCGCGATCTTGCCCTCGATACCCCTGCTTCCAAATCCCCCGGGAACAATAACGCCACGCACACCATCCAGCGCCTTTCCGACAGCATCCGGATCCGTTGCCAACTCACGCTCGAGTTCTTCCGAGTTAATCCAGCGGACACGTAACCGCCGCCCGTGCATCGCCGCTGCGTGACGCAACGCCTCGGTGACTGACAAGTAGGCATCATGCAACTGCGTGTATTTCCCTACAAGGCCAATTGCGACCTCCGGAACATCGGCTTCCAGACGGGTCACCATCTCGCGCCATTCGCGAAGGTCTACTTCCGCTTCGGGCAAACCGAGTTCATGGCAGATCAGTTTCCCAAATGACGCGTCCTCGAGAACCATCGGCACCGCGTAGATGTCTGGCAAGGTCGGCATTGAAACAACGGCCTGGGGCGAGACATCACAATAGAGGGCAATCTTTTCCTTGACGTCAGTATCCAAAGGGTGATCAGAACGGCACACAATCGCATCCGGTTGGATACCGATCCGCCGGAGTTCCTGAACTGAATGCTGCGTCGGCTTGGTCTTCAACTCGCCGGTCGCCCCTAGATGAGGCACGAGCGTCACATGGACATAGAAGACATTCTGGCGGCCTGCATCCTTACGGAATTGACGTATTGCTTCAAGGAATGGCAGCCCCTCAATGTCACCGACGGTTCCACCGACTTCCACAATTAGCACATCCGCTTTCGTGCGTTGTGAAACCCGTAGGATGCGTCCCTTGATCTCGTTGGTGATATGGGGGATGACCTGGATTGTTCCACCCAGATAGTCTCCCCGTCGCTCTTTGCGGATCACTTCCGCGTAGATCTGACCGGTGGTGACGTTGTTGTCGCGGGTCAGGTTCTCATCGATGAAGCGCTCATAATGGCCAAGGTCAAGGTCTGTCTCAGCGCCGTCATCGGTGACGTACACCTCGCCATGCTGATACGGGCTCATTGTTCCCGGGTCAACGTTGATGTACGGGTCAAGCTTCTGAATGGAAACACGAAGTCCACGGTTCTTGAGGATCCGGCCAATCGACGCGACCGTGATGCCCTTGCCAACCGACGAAACTACGCCGCCGGTTACGAACAAGTACTTCGTCATGCATGCCTCCGGCGCGGATTTGACCATAATTGAACCTGCACAGTACTCGCCTGACCCCCACTACGCTTCCCGCATAGGCGCGAAAGCTGAAACGATTGACACCGTGAGGCCACCCCCAGAGCGGAGGCTGGATCCTCCACCTGTGAACTCCACACTAGTTAGTTCCGGCTCGCACGACATCAGTCGACCATTCATGGCTGACCAATCGAAGTACCCGGGGCACTGCCGGGATCGTCCGGCCAGTCATCGACACGTTACGCGCGATGGCGTCGGCATCGGATTCGAGTTCCCGACATAACCTGCGGATCACGTCCTCTCCAGACGCACTTCCAACAGCCGTGTACGCAATGATGATCCGCGCCTCAAGCGTGCGTGCCACTGACTGGGCGTCGGCTACCGACAATCCAAATCCAGTCCCAACAGGTAGCAGCACAATGTCGGCCGGGCTCAGGTCTCCGAGGTCTGCCGGACGAGGCATAGCCGTCGTCGGACCAAGGAAGCAGATGCGAAGGCCGTCGCACGCCACCACATACGCCGTCTGGCGCGTCAGGCGTTCCTGCCCCGGTGGGCCGATTCTTACACCAAATACAGGAATGCCACGCAGTTCATACTCACCGGGACCATCTAGGACAGGAACCGTGGCAGCTGGCGATCCAGCCGGAAGTTGCGCGAGCGATCGTGCGCTCAAAACTACCGTTGCACGGTCAGCCACTTCAACGATGTCATGAACAGCGGTGTCAAACCACCACGTGAGACCACTCACGCGAAGTCGGAAGCGGGCGTTGCCGTACCAAGTTATTTCCATGCCGTCTCAGCTGTGCCTCGTCTCGCGCGATTACGTCAATGGGCACGATATCCCGTGACTTGCCCGGTTACTCTACCGCAATCCGACTAGAACGATCCTTCCAACCCAAACTGCTCGGCGGGATCGAGACTTGGGTAATTACCAATCAAGATGCTCATGTGACTGCCTAGGTGTTGTCTCCGACAAGGTTGTCGACAGGGAAGCGAGGCGGGAGAGGGGGGTGAGACCCTTGATGCCGAGGTGCGGTCGATCTTTGTTGTCGTACGGCACGAAGGCGTCCAGTGCACGTTGGCGCTCGTCCTCGCTCGCCAGCGGGTGTCGGTACAGGCATCCGCGCAGGACGGTCTGGAACCAGCGCTCGACCTTCCCGTTCGTCTGTGGCCGGTACGGCCGGGTCCGGTGCGCACCCACGCCCAGGTCCGCGCACGACGCCTTCCCTACCCGAGGGACGTACTGGCTCCCGTTGTCCGTGAGCACCCGCTGCACCTGGATCCCGAGCCAACGGAAGTGCGCCTCCATCCGGCGCAGGAACCCGGAGGCCGTCTCCCCGCACTCGTCGGGGAGCAGTTCCACGTACGCCACGCGCGTCGCGTCATCGATGGCGGCGTGGATCACCGTCCATCCCTGCCCGCGGGAGCGCGACCGGCGATCGCCGGTCACCCGGTGTCCCGGCCCGCCGACGATGCGTCCGAGT
>CAMDTO010000100.1 GCA_945907765.1 Thermoflexus hugenholtzii JAD2
GGAGAGGGATTCGAACCCCCGGTCCTTTCGGACTACCGTTTTCAAGACGGTTGCCATCGACCTCTCGGCCATCCCTCCGGGCACGACACAACCCGGGCCGGGTTTGTGCCGGGGGGATGGTAACCCACCATTCCGCCAAAGCGGCCCCACCTCGCCGGGCTCGGGGACACCGCTTCACTCAGCTTTCGGCGCGGAGTGTCGGGAAGGCAATCACTTCGCGCAGGGTCGGCTGGTCAAGCAGGAATGCGCAAAGCCGGTCGATTCCGATACCCAGGCCGCCAGCCGGAGGCATCCCGTGCTGCATCGCTTCGATGAAATCGAGATCGACGACATGTGCCTCGTCATCCCCGGCTGCCATCGCGCGGGCCTGCTCCAGGAAGCGTTCGTACTGGTCATCGGGGTCGTTGAGTTCGGTAAAAGCGTTCCCCAGTTCGACCCCGGCGGCGAAGGCCTCAAAGCGCTCCACAACGTCGTCCTCACCCGGCTTGCATTTGGCAAACGGGCTAAGGTCAACCGGATAGTCCACCAGGAAGACCGGGTTCACGATGTGCGGCTCCACGCACGTTGAAAGGAGTTGGTCGATCAGCTGGGCGCGCGTCTTCTGTGGCTCGACCTTGACGCCCGATTCCCGCACGGCGGCATCCAGGCTTTCCAAGGTCGGGTGAAGGGCGTAGTCCACTCCTGATGCGTCGAGGATTGCCTTGCGAAGGGAGACGCGAGGCCACGGCGGAGTCAGGTCGACGGTCTGGCCTCGTACGGTGATTTCCAGGGTCCCGAGGACGCGTTGCGCCACGGTTGCAATCAGGTCCTCGACCATCCGCATCACGTCTTCGTAGTCGGCGTATGCCTCATACGTCTCAAGCATCGTGAACTCGGGGTTGTGCTTGCGTGAGATCCCTTCATTCCTGAAAACCCGGCCGAGTTCGTACACCCGGTCAATCCCGCCGATCAGCAAGCGCTTGAGATAGAGCTCCAGTGCGATCCGCAATGCCATGTCGCGGTCAAGCGCATTGTGATGGGTCCGGAACGGCCTCGCGGTGGCACCACCGTGCTGGGCCTGCAGGACTGGCGTCTCGACCTCGATGAAGCCACGTTCGTCGAGGAACCGCCTGATTTCACGGACAATTGCCGCCCGCTTGTGGAGGACATCGCGCGCGTCGAGGTTCGAGATCAAGTCGAGATGCCGACGCCGGAACCGGACTTCCTGATCGGTCAGCCCGTGCCATTTCTCCGGGGGTGGGCGCAAGGCCTTGGAGAGCATCTGCCACGAGGTGGCGTGCACGGTACGTTCACCGGTTCGGGTCACGAAGAGTGTGCCGGTGACCCCGACGGTATCTGCAAGGTCAACGGTGTCGAGGAAAAGGCGGTATGCGTCCTCACCGAGATCGTTCACGCGCAAGTACGCCTGCAACCGGTCGGTGCCGTCGCGAAGTTCCACGAACGTTGCCTTGCCCATGGTTCGCAGCAGCATGATTCGTCCGGCCACGGTGACAGGTGTTGCGCCAGACGAGAGCGCTTCGAAGTCCGCGTGTGCCTGGGCGTTCGTATGGGTGCGATGGAAATGGGGCGGGAACGGATCAACCCCGGCCTCGCGCAGGCGGACCAATTTAGCCCGGCGCGCGTCCATGTACTGGTCAGTGTCGAGGCCGGCTGGCCCGGAGTGGGGGTTCGACGCAGTATCCGTGGACTGGTTTTCGGTCACAATGAATGAAGGTACCAGACCTGCCCACCGGCGAAGCGCAGGTACATCAGTTCGGTGCGGCGGGTGCTCGACGCCGGGTCAGTGGATCTCGCGCACCGTGTACCGCATCTTGCCGGATGGAGTGGCCACCGCGGCAACATCACCGACCCGCAAGCCGATCAGGGCCCGGCCAACCGGGCTTTCATTCGAGATTTTCCCTTGCGACGGGTTTGCCTCGGGAGTCCCGACGATCATGTACGAGTCGGTCTCTCCGTCGTCATCCTCGACTTCCACTCGCGACCCGAGGCCGACAACCGTGCGGTCCACATCAATCGGGATCATCTGCGCGGTCCGCAATTGCAAGTCAATGGTCTGCATCCTGCCTTCGACAAAGGCAAGGTCATTGCGGTCGGAATCGGGTTCCGATGTTTCACTGAAAGATCCGACCTCGCGTTCCTCCTGGATGCGTTGGAGGAGTTCCTGCCGTTGCGAGGCGAGGCGCCCAAGCTCGGCTTCAAGGGCCAGCTTGCCTTCGGGTGTCAGGTAGACCGGGCGGAACGTCATGGTGTCATGTGGCCTCAGGGGAAGACTATAGACCAGAAATCGGGATTCGGCGGCGCGACCGGCGTGGTGGTAGATGCACGCGTGCGCTTTCCCGGTACCCGTCGGACATTATCGGGGCCGGATAGCTTGGCGGATCATGCGCACGAGTGCATCGTCCTCGTCCGGCATGACGGTACGCGGATCGAAAAGAACGGTGTCGTGTTCGATCCGGGCGATTACCGGAATGGTCGTTGCATCTGCCTCATCCGGATGCCCTGAGGTGACCACCAGGGACGACACCTTGCGAGGTTGTCTCAGTCGGGTTGCGAGTTCCCCGGCGGAGATGCCGGGTGGCGTGACTGCCACAAGGGAGGTGGGCAAGGTGACCCCAGGGAGCGAGCCGCCCCCGATGGCCGACTCGCCCTGGACGATCCGGGCCTCGGACCTTCCCATTCCGAGCTTCCATGCAATCGCTTCGGCACGGGAGGCGAGGTCGGTGGTGGTTGCGCTGATCATCTGCCAGACCGGCACGGTGCTTGTGGCGTCGCCCCGGCGATAGTGGCCAAGGGTTGCGGCCAGGGCGGCGATTCCCAGTTTGTCGAGCCGAAGCGCCCGGGCCAGTGGGTGATGCCGGATCCTGGCAACCAGGGCCGGGTCTCCCGCGATGATGCCGGCCTGTGGGCCGCCAAGGAGCTTGTCGCCCGAGAACATCACGATCGATGCGCCGGCAGCAAGGCTGTCCTGCGGTCGGGGTTCCCGCATGGCCTGGGGCACACCGAAGGCAGTGATATCAAGGAGGCAACCACTCCCGATGTCCTCGATCATCGGGATCCCATGCGTGCGGGCCAGGGACGCAAGGTCCGGGGTAGCAACCTCCTCGGTGAATCCGACAATGCGGAAGTTCCCGGGATGGACCTTGAGAATCGCCGCGGTTGCCGGGGTGATGGCATTGGCGTAGTCCGCGAGACGGGTGCGGTTGGTGGTGCCGACCTCGACAAGTGTCGCGCCACTCTGGCGCATCACGTCTGGCACCCGGAACCCACCACCAATTTCCACCAGGTGCCCTCGGGACACGATCACTTCGCGCCCCCGCGCCAGTTCCGCAAGCGCGAGCAGCAGGGCTCCGGCGCAGTTGTTCACGGCAATCGCATCGAGGGTCTCGGGGGTCGATGCCGGGGTGCCGAGGACGTCGCGGAACAGCTTGGCGAGGTGTTCATGCCGTGAACCGCGCGAGCCGGTGTCCAGTCGGTACTCCAGGTCCGAGTACCCCGCCCCCGATGTGGCGACGGCACGGCGGGCGTCATCGGAAAGCGGCGCCCGTCCCAGGTTCGTGTGCAGGACGACACCTGTCGCGTTGATCACCGCGTGCGGCCCGATGTCCGAGAACCCGTCGCTGCGTGCCAGGACGCCGGTGACCACCCATCCGGTGAGTGACTGCCTCAGGTCAGACGCTGGTATGCCGTGATAGTCCCCGGCCAGGATCCGTGACCGGACTTCCGAAAGTGCGTCACGGATGATCCCGGTAAGTGCTTCCTGGGAAAGACCCCCGCGCAGGCCCTGGACATCCGGGTGGCGTAAGAGGTCATCAACCGACGGCAATCCCCGCAGGGTTGCCTCACGCGATTTCCCGTCACTCATTCGTTCTCATCCAGTGGCAAATGACAGTACCGAGGGGCATATGCTGTCTTCGACGCGAGACAGCGGCGGCTATGCTTCCGTCTAAGAGACATGATGACGGACGCGGGTGGGCGGCGAATGCGCAACGTGGCACTTGTTGGTGGTGTGACGGCTGGGCTGGGTATCGTCGGCGGTATTTTCGTCATTTCCGCGATGACCGTCTGGCGGATTGTCCGGCCATCGAGAACCAGCCGGACATCGACATGGCGGCCGATCCTTGACCCTGTGGACATCGAAGCGGTGTCGTTCGTGGCCGCCGATGGGACGCGACTTCGCGGCTGGTTGGTTCCGCCCCCTCCCGGCGGACCGATCGTGGTGACCCTGCACGGCTTCGGAAACAACCGCCACGAGTTCGAGGATTTCGTCCCCTGGCTCTCCAACGCCGGATATGGCGTCCTGCTGTTCGACTTCCGTGCCCACGGCGAGAGTGATGGGTCCTTCACCACTGTTGTGGGTGACAACGAGGTGGCCGATGGTGCCGCAGCCGTAGCATTCCTCAAGCATCGGTTCGGGCCCGAGGTCCGGTTGGCCCTCATCGGCATCTCCATGGGCGGCGCCGTGGCATTGCGGCTCGGCGGGTCTGACCCGTGCATCCGTGCGGTCGTGACCGATTGCGCGTTCGCCACCATGTCTCGCGTCCTCGACTACGCCTTCGACGTCTGGATCAAGTTGCCCCCGTCGATCTTCCGCATGCCCGTCACCCTTTGTGGGGAGATCCTCACTGGGGTCAACATCATCCAGTTGCGGCCGGTCGATGAGGTCCCGAAGATCGGACGCCGACCGTTCCTCGTGATCCACAACACCGGGGATACCGCCGTGAACCCGGAAGACGTGCTGGTGATCGCATCCGCGGCCCGGGAGGCGGGGATTGACGTCGATATCTGGCGTCCACCTGGGGAACACGTCGCAACCCGGTTTGATGACCCGGACGCCTATCGTGAGCGCGTGCTCGCCACGCTCGCACGGGGGTTGGGTAGCTGATGCAGGGACATGGCGCTTGGGCGTGAATGCGGTGTGACGGGCTCGCGGAGTCGGGGTGAGCGGGTAGGGTTGGAAGCCACGGGGCACCGGCGTCTACGGGCGGATCACGGAACCATCGGGACGCCGGTCCTCTACCAAGTAGCGCGGAGAGCGGGCCCGGACAGGGTCCACCAGGGCAAGCGCCTTGACCTCGTCAATGTCGATGCCCAGGCCCGGACGGTCGTTCGGGTAAAGGAACCCACCGTGCAGGACCGGGTGTCCCGGGAACGCATCGAGTTCTTCCGGGCGAAACCAGTTCTCTTCCTGGATCCCGAATGAGTACGAAGTCATGTCCAGATGCATCGCTGCGGTCAGGTTCACTGGATCGGTGTTCCCACCCTCCTGCCACGCGGTCTGGACGCCGAACGCCTCCGCAAGGTGCGCCAACTTCTGGGCCGGCGTGATCCCGCCGATCTTTGACACCCGGCAACGGATGAAGTCGATCAGTCGCTCCGAGATCAGGGGCAGCCACTCCTGGACGTTCGTGAACAGTTCGCCGATGGCCTGCGGGGTTGAGCACTGCTGACGGATCTGGCGATACCACCCGATCTGTTCCGGTGGAAGCACATCCTCCAGGAAGAACAGTCGGAACGGTTCCAACCGCTTTGCCAGCGAGACTGCCGAAGTCGGACGCAGGTGTTCGTGCACATCGTGGGTGAACTTCGGGCCGAACCCGATCCGGTCACGGAGGTGGGCGAACATCGCGACCGTGTTCTCGATGTAGACGTCGTCATCGAACGCTTGCCCGGACGGCCACGTTGGCCACGCCTCGCCCCAGGGAGTGCGTGACGGGTCGGGGGTGTGTGGCCGAGTTGCAGGGACGAAGCCACCTCCGCCGTACGCACCCACTTGGCACCTGATGTATTGCCACCCATCCTCCATATACCGTCGGATGTCATCCTCAAGTGCCGGCAAGGTGTTGCCAACCGCGTGTGCATAGCACGGCACGGCCGAGCGCACCGGGCCGCCGAGCAACTGGTAAACTGGCAATCCGGCTTCCTTGCCTTTGATGTCCCATAGAGCGATGTCGATGCCGGCGAGGGCCGCGTTGTGAGTCGGACCACTGCGCCAGTATCCGCTCGTGAAGGTCGACTGCCAGATGTCCTCGATCATCGCGGGATCACGCCCTATAAGGCGCGGGGCCATCCACTCCTCAATCGCGGCGACGACGGCACCCGTGGCGTTGTAATCGTGCGCCGAACCGATGCCGTAGAGACCGGGCTGGTCGGTAAGAACCTTGACGATCACCCACGTGGCCGTGACGCGTGTGCGGATGCACTTGATACCGGTGATTCGTGCCATTGGGTGCCCCTTCAAGGGTCATGCATGTGACAGTGTCCGCGCTTCCTCGCGGGGATGCGTGGAGGTACGGCCTGCTTAGCGCGTCCGCGCGGCGTTTTCCTCGGCCAGGGCGAAGGCGTCATCCTGGGGGTGGTAGCCCACAAGCTGGCGCGTCTCCTCAAGATCCATGCGCAAGTACCGGTTGTTTGAGATGCCGTTCACGACCGCGAACGTGACGTGGGGCGCCCCCGACACGCACGCGTCGAACAAGCGTGCAAGGTCGTGGTACGTGACACGCAACGCCTGTGTCTCGGCAGTGGCCTCGAGGTTCACGGCCTCTCGCGCGGTCACCCCACCGATCCGAATCGCGATGGCCGAGAACGCGCCGTTTGACTGCGCCACGAAGGCCGCGCAGACGGCCTCGCCCCACGCCTTGGATGCACCGTAGACGTTCCCCGGGAACGGCACATCCGATGCGCGCGACTGCCGTGACACGGGGTACCCGTTGACGGCGTTGACCGAACTTGCGAAGACGACGCGCTTCACACCCGCCTCGGTCGCGGCGTGCAGGATGTTGTAGGTCGCCTTGATATTCCGGTCAAGCAGGCTCCCATAGAAGTCGGCAACCGGGCTCGGATCGGCCGCGAGGTGGAGGACCGTGTGCGCCCCATTGACGGCGTGACGTGCAGCATCGAGGTTGGCCATGTCGGCCGCGTCACCAACGGTTACTTCGTCACCCGGTCGCGCACCTGACGGTTCGCGGAGGTCGACCAGACGTAGACGCCACGGTTGTGCCGGGGGTGCGCCATCCTGTTCGCCGGCAAGCCAGGCGCGGTAGAAGGTGCCGATCCGTCCGGCGCCGCCGGTCACGACGAGGAGTGGGTTCTGGTGCGGTGCGGTCATTGGCACGATGTCCTTGTTGACGATGATCGAATTAGGGGTGTTTGGGAGAGGTGCCGCCTTCGCTAGCCGATCAATGGTGCCCGTCGGCGACCTGCGTTAGTGCGCTAAGTCATGCCTTGGGGACCGTGAGGACGCCTTTTGGTCAGTCGCGCGAAACGCCAGCGACCGTCCAGGCACGATCCATCCAGTGGAAGATCTTCTTGGCTTCGGCGAGTGCGTCGTAACCCGGACGCATCTGGCACTGCACGCTTGCCTCGAAGCCGATAGCCCCACGCCAACCCGCACGGTCCATGAGGGTGAGATACCGCGGAAGGTCGAACGTCCCCTCGCCAGCCAGGAGGAACTGGTATTCGATCGGATGTCCATCCGGACCAAATGCCTTGCCGACACCGTTCCCCGGCACCCGCCAGTTTTCCGGTTCCGGCTGGTCGAGATAGCGGCAGTGCTGATCCTTGATCTCGACCGACTTCGAGAGCGGTGCGAGGCGTGCAACAGCGGCCTCAAGCGGGAGGTTCACCACCTCGAAGTGGCTGACGTCGAAATCAAGGGCCACATGCGCTGAGCCGACGGCGTGGATCATCCACTCGGACCGCTCCGGTGTATCGATCGCTGCGCCCACGTGTGGCTCGATGCACACGATGACGCCGCGCTTGGCAGCGTGACCTGCCAGTTCACCGAGCCTGTCGACCAACTGGTGCTTGTGTGTCTCGAAATCCGCCGGACTGCCGCCACTGCCCGTGTTCAGCGCGGGCACTGCCTGGTGCGGCAGGGCCAACTCAACGCAGAGGTCGATGGTGTCTCGAAGACGGGCCATGGCGATGTCGGCCTTCGCCTGATCATCACCAATGATCGGCTGGTTACCAACCACCGATGCCAATTCGAGATCGTGTGACACCATCAGGGACTTGAGATGCGCGCGGTCTGATGCGGACCACTTGGTGAAGTCGCCGGCATTCTGGACGTACGTTCCACCAATGGGATAGCCCGGTACCACGCTGATCGCGAGGGACTGGAACCCCATCTTGGCGAGTTCCGGGACGAAGACGGTGTACGGCACCGTTGCCATGCTCCACGTGTTGTAGCCAATCTTCATTTCGATTTCCCTTCACGGTTGCCAATCTGGCAACCGAATGCGTTCTCATCGCCGCTGGCACGTCAAATCGGTTTCAGTCCAGCGTCGAGTGCTGCCTGGTGACTGACCCGGCACCCGGCATGCCGGGTACTGGCCTCTGACCCGCGGTCACCCGGAAATGCGGGTGCATCGTACCCGCGCGCCTCGAAACCTGGAATGGACGGAGTGGGCATGCCGCAACTTTCTGACAATCTGGCCGGTTAACTCGCCACTGGATAACGTTCTGTCGATAACCAGACTAGGGAGTTTTGCGTCCTCCAGTTATTCCCTTTGCTCCGGGCGACTGCCAATGCGCGGAGCGGTCAATGGGAATGGACACGGTGGACGGGGTTGCCACGGCCAGTCTTTCCGTGGAAGCAGTGCATTGCTGATGCAGGGCGTCCTCCGCCGTGCCCGAAGATGGGCGCTTGGGCATGGGGTTGCGTGGCTTGCGGGCATACCTGCCTTCATGTCCAACGAGTGACCACTGTCCCATCGGGGGTTCAAACCGGGATCCAATGCGTTGCCGACCCAGTGCGAGGACAACGGCATTGCCGCGCACGATTTTCGAGGCTCCTGGAGATGGCGTGTGAGGAAACACGTCTGAACGCCGGCACTACACCAGATAGGGAGATCCCATACTCATGGCGCTTCGAATCAACTACAACCTCGCATCATCCTCGGCGCAGCGTGGCTTGGGCGCAAGCCAGGACGCGTACGCCAAGCAGGCGACCCGTCTCTCCACCGGCCTGCGCATCAACACCGCATCCGACGATGCCGCCGGCATGGCGGTCAGCGAGAAGCTCAAGAACCAGGTCCGTGGCCTCAATCAGGCCCAGCGCAACGCCCAGGACGGCATCAGCCTCATCCAGACGGCCGAGGGTGCGCTTACCGAGACTCATTCACTCCTCGCCCGCATGCGTGAACTGGCCGTCCAGTCTTCCAACGACACCCTTTCCGCGAGTGATCGTGCCAACCTCCAGGTCGAGTTCACCGCACTCTACGCCGAGGTGGACCGCATCTCATCGACCACCGCGTTCAACGGCATCTACCTCCTGAACAACGCCGACGTCGCGACCGGCATGACGCTCCAGATCGGTGCCAACAACGGGAACACCTTCACCCTGACCGTTGGTGGTGCGCAGATGTCGACGTTGAACTCCAACTTCGACAGTGCAGCCGCGACCCTCACGACTGTCGGCTACCAGTCTTCGGCAAGCGCCGTCATCTCTGCCGTTGATGCTGCCGTCAACGCGGTCAGCACTGCACGCGCCGGTCTCGGAGCCCTCCAGAACCGTCTCGAGAGCGTCGGCCGCTCACTTGCCGTTGCTTCGGAGAATACGGCTGCTGCCAACAGTCGCGTCGCCGATGCCGACATCGCCTCCAGCATGAGCGAACTCGTGCGCGCCCAAATCCTGCAGCAAGCGGGGATTTCCGTCCTCGCCCAGGCGAACCAGGCGCCGTCGCTCGTCCTCCAGTTGCTCCGGTAACCGGTCCCGCACCGGAGGCTCCACAGTCGTCACGGGTGACGGCACGTGGGCGTCCGTACTGACAAGTCGCCCACCACCTTCAATGCCAGGTGGTGGGCGTTCCTGTTATCCGGAAAGCCGATTCGCAATGCCCGAGTTGCGGTGAGCGCCGGGGTTGCTGTCGTGCCAGTGACTGGTCGTGATACGGTTTCCTAGGCGGAAGACCGGGAGGCAGTCACTTGGAATGCGGTGCATGTGGCACTCATCTCCCAGCCGATGCCCGTTTCTGTCATCGGTGCGGACTACCCGTCGCGCGACCCCGGCCAGACAGGGAAGGCGTCGGCGTCGAGGTAGTCCAGAGATACAAGTGCACTCGACATGGGTCGCGCGAGACCCTGTTGCGGTGCGGCCGGTGTCTTGAACCCTACTGCCACGACTGCCTGACGCACACGGCGGCCGGGATCCGGTGTTCGCGTTGCAGTGGTATCCGGCAATCGTGGTTCGCTCCGCGGTGGGCGCAACGTGGCCGTTCAGCGGTGACGTTCCTCATCCTTTGCGCGTTGATCATCCTCTACATGATCATGCGTTCCGGGCTTGCACGCGGTGGTCGTCCCGTTGGGCAGCCACAGTTCGAGCCACCAATTTCTCGTTCCACTGAACTCGCCCCTCGCTGAGAGGCAAGCGGTTTTCGGTCTCTCGGTTGGCCCTATCATTCCAGAGTGACAGATCGTGTTCCGATGAGTGATCCCGTCGACCGTGACCGTGAACCCGATTCAAGTGAGCACAACGGCCACGACGCACACGGCCACGACGCACACGGCCACGACGGCGATTACTCGACGCTCGTCACTTTGGGCGGGAGCGGGCTGTTGCTGTTGGCGGGTTCCGCTGCCGATTGGGCCGGTTATTCCAATCCATTCGGAACTGTGGCGTTTGGCCTCTCGATAGCGTTCGGTGCCTGGCAGGTCGTTCCCGTTGGACTTCGCGGAATATGGCGCGACCGCACACTGGACATCAACATCCTTGTGGCCTTGGCCGCCACCGGTGCGATTGCCCTTGGTGATTGGTCGGAGGCGTCGACGGTCTTGGTCCTGTTCATGCTTGGCGAGGCAATCGAGGGTTTCACGTTGTCACGAACGGCGCGCTCTGTCGATGCCTTGCTCGCAACGATTCCGACAATTGCCAATGTCCTTAATGCAGACGGCCTCGAGACGCCCACCCTGGTGGAGGCGGTCCCGGTCGGGGCGATTGTTGCGGTTCGGCCGGGCGAGCGGATTCCCGTGGACGGTGTCGTAACCCGCGGTGCGTCTGCGGTCGACCAGGCA
>CAMDTO010000101.1 GCA_945907765.1 Thermoflexus hugenholtzii JAD2
CGTCAGTGCCCGGCGCTGCGATGCAGATCCACGGCCGGGATGTGTGCCAAGCGGTCCATGAACGAGGTCCGGATGGCTTGGGCACGTTCGGGGGTCACACCCTCGAAGCGGGTCGTGATCGCCGGTTCGGTGTTGGAAGCACGGACCAATCCCCAACCACCATCGAGGACCACGCGCGCACCATCAAGGGATATGACCTCGTGCACCGAGGCATCATGGGCGAACGCCTCTTTCAAGGCATCGATGACGGCGAACTTGGCGTCATCGGCGCAGTAGAAGCGCTCTTCCGGCGTGGCGTGATACCGGGGCAGATCAGCGACAAGGTGGGACAGCGAGACCGGTTCGCGGGAGAGGGCGGCCAGGAGGTTCGCCCCAGCGAAGGTGCCGTCATCGAAATCGATGACCGGATCACCAAAGAAGGTGTGGCCCGAGAGTTCGCCGGCGAGGATGGCGTTGGTCTCGCGGCGGCGCGCCATGATGTTGGGGTAGCCGGTGCGCGACATGACCGGCACGCCACCAGCAGCGGTGATGCCATCGATCAGGCCCTGGGAACACTTGACATCAAAGACCACACTGCCACCGGGGTGCGTGCGCAGGGCGTTCCGTGCCAGGATGACAAGGTACTGGTCGGCCCAGAGGATTTCGCCGGCGTCATCCACCACACCCAACCGGTCGCCATCGCCATCCAGGGCAATGCCCATGTCGGCCTTGGTCTCCTTCACCTTGGCGATCAGGTCGCGCAGGTTCTCGGGCTTGAGGGGATCGGGCATGTGGTTGGGGAAGGTGCCATCCGGCTCGCAATAGAGGGGAATGACCTCGCACCCGAGCGCGGTGAAGGTCTGGATGGCGACCGGACCAGCCACGCCGTTCCCGGCATCGACGACCACTTTCAGGGGACGGGCCAGCTTGATCTGCGTGGCGACGTAGCGCACATAGCCGTCCACGACATCATGATGGTCGTGGGCACCGGCGGGGGCACGGCGGAAGCTGCCGCCCTGGGCAAGCCGGAACAGGTCCTGGATGTCAGACGGACGCAACGGGACGCCGTTGGGCAGGCCGGTCTCGCGCTTGCGTGCCTTCAACCCATTGAACTGCGGCGGGTTGTGACTGGCGGTGATGCATCCGCCACCATTGGTGTGCAGGGTGTTGACGGCGTAGTAGAGGAGAGGGGTTGGCACCTGTCCGACGTCGATGACCCGGGCACCGGTGTTGCGCAGGCCCTCGATGAATGTGGCGGCGTAGCGTTGCGACGAAAGGCGGACATCGCGCCCGACAGCGACCGTACCCGGTTCGCCGCCACCGGCGAGGAAGGTTCCCAATGCGCCGCCAAGACGGCCAAGCACCGGTTCGGTGAAGTTCTGATCCACGAACCCCCGGATGTCGTATTCGCGGAACATGGTCTGGTCGACGGCATGAACAGCAGGTGTGCCGGCGGTGGTCACGATCTGTCTCCTTCGTTCGAGGCGCGTTACGTGCCGGAGATTGGCCCCATCGGACTACCACCCTGCCCCACCCATTGTTTCAACCGTTTCGCCCGGCCCACCCACAGTCGGGAGAGGGTGTTACGGCCGGGTTGGTCGCCGGTGCACCCACGGTATGCGCATGGTGTCCCAGAAGACCAGGAGGGCGTGCCCAATGGTTACCCGCATCCGGGAACCACCGGCGTTGGTCCATTGCACGGGAACTTCGGCGATATGGTACCCGCGCTGTTGGGCGAGGTAGAGGACTTCCACATCAAAGATAATGCTTCGGATCACGCTTTCAGCGAAGAGTTCGCGGGCAACGTCACCAGTGAAGAGTTTGAAGCCACTCTGGGTGTCCTTGACGCCTCGGACGGTGACGGACCCACGGAGGATGCGGAACGCCTTGCCGAAAAGTTGGCGGTAGAGGGGTTGGCTGCGTCGCATGTCGGTGCCATCGGGTTGGACACGTGACCCGATGACGATATGTGCCCCGGCGTCCAGCGAAGCAACAAGCCGGGGGAGTTCCTCGATCGGGGTTGAGAAATCGGCATCGGAGAAGAGGACGACCTTGCCACGGGTCGCGAGGATGGCATTGCGAAGGCCGGCACCCTTGCCCTGGTTCCGCACCGACCGGAGGACCCGGACGGCACCGGGGAAGCGGGCGCCGATGCGTTCAGCTACCGCGGCGGTGTCGTCTCGGGAACCGTCGTCGTTCAGGACTACCTCGAAGGTGTACCCCTGTGCAGTGAGGAACTCAAGGGCATGGGTCAGCGTTGGCGGCAGGCGCTCGGCCTCGTTGTAGGCGGTGATCGCCAAGCTGAGGTACGGAGGCGAGTCGCCCGCGGGCGCCGATTGCATCGCCCGCTAGGGTAGCAGTGGCGCGCCACCACCTCACCTCCTGGGCATGATTTGCGGAGGCTTCGCTGGCAATCCCGGCAACCGGCAGTCGACCCCGGAGTGGCCGGTCAGGTCGTGCACCGGCACCCGGATTGACGCGAACGAGGCAATCAGGGGGTTTCGTCAACGATCAGTTGCACGCGCGTTCCGGTCACCTTCTCGGCGGCGGCCAGGGCCTCGGACAACGGGGAGCGTCCCCATCTGGAGAGCGCGAAACGGTTTTGCACCCGCACAGTGATGACCGTCTCGCCACCCGAAGGCCGCGTGCCATCCTGCGGACCTCCCGGTAGATGCCCACCCGGTTCACTGGCTATCGCCTGCAATGGGGCGACCCATGCACCGTATGTGGCAGGCGTGAGAGATGCCCTCAGTACCTCGCACAGGTTGACGAAGGCGGCGGGACCGGTCGCCCCGGGGGTTGTGGGCGGGTCTTCCACGCTCACCCGTGACAGACCCGGCACTCCTCCCGGCCTGGACGCATTGTGCCCGGGAACAGGAGCGGGTGCAGCGGACATGCCCGGTGCACCGCGGGCGAGATCAGCCAGGATCCGGGTGGCGATTGCGGCGGGCGGATCGGTTGCCATCTCCCCACTCGTATCGGAATCCGCCGTGCCAAGTTTGGCCTCCTCGCCCACACCATGATTGCGGACTACCGCGTACCTGCCGGACGGAGTGCCGGTACGCGGGGTGGTGAAGCCATCGACGATCGCCTGGGCGAGATAGCCACCCGGATTACGTGGCGCGATCAACCCTGCCTGACCAGACCGTGCGCGTGCCAAACGGTCACGCAGCGTTGCCACTTGCGTGTCGATGTGCGCGCCCGGATACCTGGCGACCAGACGCTCGGCCCGTGACGCGGTGATTCCCATCTCCACGAGGGTCTGCACTCTTTGCGCGAAGACCGCGGCGTGATCCCCTCGCCCTTCGATTGCCGGGGCTAGCGTCGGCACGGCGGGCGCTTCGGGTGCCTGGGCATCGTGGCGGGATAGCGAGGGCAGGAGAAGCGTCGCCGGCATCCGCGGTTCATCGGGGGTCTCTGGTTCGGCTGTTGGCAGGACACTTCCGGCACGGCGTCGGGGCCGGGCATCAAAGGCGGGATCAAACGCGTAGCAGGCCTTCTCGCCCGCCCCGGGACCACCCGCCATTGGCAGGTACTGGGCACCGGCCAGATAGCCGGTGGCACGCAGTTCCACATGCGCTTCGGCAAGGCCCACCTTGATGTCCGACTGGAAGCGGTACTCGAGGCCCAGGACATCGGCGAGGGTTCGCAGGCCAATCTCGAAGCTGCCTCGACTGTTCCGGACCTTGTCGAGGTAGCGGAATAGGCGTCGCGAGAGTGGGCGGGTCAGGTGGAAGTAGTAGGTGGTATCGAGGCCCTTGGTGTAGCGCCGCTCGTAGCTCTGGACGAGAGGACTACCCAGACGGGCAAAGGAGACTTCCATCGGCCGGGCAAGTTCGACGCGTCCGGCAAGCGGGTCGCCATCGAGGGCGGCGATACGTCGTGCAGTCGCCATGGCGGCACGTTCGTAGACGCGGACCTCTTCCAGGATGTGGAAGGTGAGGCTCAGGCGCTCGGTCGGCCCGGTCCGTTCCCGGTCGGGTCCCATCAGTGCCGGACGGTAGAAGGCGTGTTCGGTCTGCACCATCGCACCGGCAAGGCGTGCCAGACCCTGTTCGATCAGCTCGTACCCCCGGCCGGAGTTTGAGATTCCGATCACCTGTGCCAACCGGTTGCGGGTGAACCGGATGCGCCCGTCAGACGGCAGGCCCTGTTCGGTGAAGAGGACCAGGAGGGCGACGTACAGGTCCTGTTCGAATGGCCCTGGCAATCCCAGACCCTCGCTACCGCGCACTGACCAGACCTGTTCGTGGGTCTGTCCATCAGGGGCCGGCCGGGTGCGGACATACCGCAGTTCAGTGCGCTTCGACCGGCGTCCCAAGCGGAAGGCAGGATATTCCTCGAGGTTCATCTCCACGATTGCCGAGATTGCCGGTCCTTCGGAAGGGTCCGTGGATAGCGGTGCCTGGTCCCGAAGCACGGGATTGGCGGCGGCGGTTCCTGACATTGGCAATCTACGCATCATCACGGAACCTGCGCCTGTCGTGCCGGATTTGGTCGGTCGCTCCAACTTCACGTCGTCGCGGCCGCATCGCCGGATCCCAGCGACATGGTGTCCCTTTGTATAGCCGATGGGAGTCCTTTCCTCACCCCCGCAGCACCCGCCCATCTCTGGAAATCGGTGACCAGTCTCCAGTCATGGTGCGACTTTTCCCCGACAAGGTGCGATGCACTCCGGCAGGGGTGCGAATCATCCCGGTCAAAGTGCGACCAGATCCCCGACAAGGTGCGATTGATTTCCCGACAAAGTGCGACTGGTCTCCGGGCTGCCGGAAAGCAGTCTCCAGACAAAGTGCGAACAGTCTCCATGGATGTCACACGACGCGGCCGCACGGATCTCGCCCGATTGTCAAGAGGTTCACCCTGTTGTGTCGCATCCCTACCAATGCCGGCATGGTGGCACGCGGAACGTGGCCGGTGCGGATTAGCGAGTCACGAGGAATGGAGACCGGCAAGCGAAGAGCCCAAACAACGGATACTTCGCATCTTGTCTGGAGACTATGACAGTGAACCATGACGAACATCGCACTTTGTCTGGAGACCGTTACGATGAGGCGGATACGGAAGGCGTGGAGACCAGTCGCGGCCGCGCATACAATCCATTGACCACCGAGACGGTGCGGCCGCGGATGCAAAGGTTTCGCGCCGTCCCGGGTTCGGAACCGCCTCCTGAACTGTCAGTACCGCCGAGAACCATGCGTCCATGACGACACCCGCTGTCCCGCAACCACTGAGGCGCACCAGGGTGACCATGCCCAAAGGTGGGCCGGTGGCCGGTGGCGTGTCACTCGGGGCGGTAGGACGGTCAACTGGAGAGCCGGACCGTCGGACGGTTCCGATGCCACTGCGACCACGTGGAGGGTTCGGCGCCTACCTGAACGACTTGCGAGGCTTGCAAGGCATGACGATCCGCGGCCTTGCGGCCGCCGCAGGGTTGCACCACACCTACATTTCCAAGCTGGAACGTGGTGACCGTCAGGCCCCGGACCCGAAGGTTGTGGAGGCTTTGGCGACGGCACTGCGGGTTTCGCCATCACAGCTGGACCAATTGCGGTGGCGGTCCGGATTGGGCGGAACTGCGACCTCGGTGAGTGACGCGGCGCTGGTCGATGCGGTTGCCGAACCACGTGAGGTACCTGCTGATCGTGATCATCTGCCGACCAGTGAAGACCCTGAACTCTCCGGGAGACCCAGTGGTGCGTTCAGCCCGTCGACAGACACGGGCCGGCATGTGGCCTCACCCGGTCGCCCTCACGCCAACACCGCACGGGCCGTTGATCCCCTCCGTGATCCGGTCCTGACCCTTGTTGCCGACGCACTGGACACCGCCGATGCGCCTGGCGTCCGCGAAGCCCTCCGCCGATCAATCGCCCACGCGGTTCAGGCGGCGCTTGTACCTCCCCCCACGCCGTCGCTGTGGGTAGCCCCGGGCACCCCTTCGGTGCACTGGCCGGTGCCCGCAAGTCGTTCAACCGGACGTCCGTCAGGGGCGGATGCGTTGCCTCAACCCACCCCGCCGGGTGCGGTTGCCGGCCCCGAGGTGGTTGCGGTGAACCGCTTTGCCGGGGGCATTGTCACGCTCGAGGCTGGCGCATCGGAGATTCAGGTCACCCCTGACTACCTGTGGCAACTCGTGCAGTCCGGCCATCTTGCCGCCTGGGTCCTGCCGGGTACACCGGTTGGATCGCCGGTCGGCGTGCGCCTGCGCCGCGAGGATGTCCTGGCGTTGATGTCTCCCTTGGCGTTCGGCCCGGCGCGGTGACCCCGCGGTTTCAGGCTAAAGTTCGGCACCCGTGATCCAGGGTCCTGGAACATTGCCTATTTTTGTTGCGCGGTGCGACAATGAGCCTCTCGCATGGATCGAATGTGTGTCGCCCTGCGTGCCTCCAATGGGGACGAGGTGGCGCCAACCCTGGGATACGATGCCGGTGACGCATGAACGGTAGGGCAATGCTTGTCCGGGTCATTCTGGTTGCCGTCACTGTCGTTGGGTTGATGCTTGCGGTCCAGACGCCCGAACCGGTCGGCGCCGCCACACCCGTCCCTACCCTGACCCGCACGATCACGGTCTCGCCGACCATCACCTTCACGCCGGTGCCACCAACCTTCACGGTTACGCGGACGGCAACCGCGACCCCTTCCTTCACCGCAACCGTCACCACCAGGACGGCCACGGTCACCCGGACGGCGACACCGCCATTGGTCCCAAGTGCGGTTCCGGTTTCGCGCACACCTACCATCACGCGTACGGTGACGATCACGCCAAGCGTGACAGTGACCCCGATCTTCACCGCCTCACGGACGCCAACGACCACCCGGACCGTCACCTTCACGCCGTCCCCAGTTGTGGTTCGGACGGCGACGACCACGCCGACGTTCACCTACACGCCGACGTTGACCGTTACCCGGACGGCGACGACCACGCCGACGTTCACCTTCACGCCGACGATCACACCGACCCGGACGGTGACAACGACGCCGGCTATCACGCTCACGCCGACAACCACGTCGACCGCCACGATTACCTCGACCTTTACCGTCACCCGGACCGAGACCGTTACCAGGACAGTCACACTCACCGCGACGATCGCGACGGACACGCCGACCCGCACCGAAACCGTCACGCCTACGGTCACGGTGACGCCTACCGTGCCAACATCGACGGTTACCCGTACGGCAACCATTGCGCCACCAACCTTGACGGTTACAGTGACACTTATACCGACGGTTACCCGCACCGAGACGGCTACCCGCACCGCGACACCAACGGCGACCGCCACCGTGCCGTGTTCGACCGCCACCGCGACAACGGTTTCAGGCGGCGCGACGTCTGCCACGTCATGCACGCCGACACCGACTGCCACCTCGACGGCCTCCACCACTCCCACGCGGACAGCCACGCGCACCACGACGTCTACACCGACCATCACCCCCACCCGCACCATCACGGTCTCGCCGACCCCGCCGATCACGAGGTCGCCGACGGTGACGCGCACGGTCACCATCACGCCAACGGTGACCAGTACGCGCACACTGACGCCGACGCGGACGATCACGCTCACTCCGACAATCACTTTGACGCGGACCCTCACGCCGACGCGGACCCTCACTCCGACGCGGACCCTCACGCCGACGCGGACCCTCACTCCGACGGTTACCGCGACCGTGACGGCAACAGTTCCGCCGACGTAGGCGTCTTTCGCTGAGGTGTGACTGGGTCAGCTGCGGGTCTTCAGTTCAGCAAACCTGGCGGTGGCCAAGAACTTTGGTCGGTATGAACCGTTGACCGGACGGCCGTGACTGCGTACATTCATGCATCACGGACGTGTAACCCGTGGTGCTTGTGCCTGATGAGCGGCCAGAACGCTTGCCCGTTAGGATTTCAAGGAGTCAAGCGGGTGATGCCAGTGACGAGGACAGATCGGAGACAGTTGGGATGAGGACCGACTGGGCACGCCGCATCCTTGTCGTCGTGCCGATCCTCCTCCTCGGTGTTGTCGCGCTGCTGTCGTCCCCGGAACCAGTCGGTGCCGTGCCCGCCCCGACAAACTCACCCACTTCGACCCGCGCTTTTACTGTGACGCGCACGATTACTCCCACCCGCACGGCCACGGCGACAAGCACGTTCACGGCGACGATCACGCCAACGCGCACGACAACCCCGACCGTCACTGGATCGCCCACCGCCACGCCAACCCGCACGGCTACCGCCACGAGCACGGCTACGGCGACGGTCACGTCAACGCGCACGGCGACCCCGACCGCCACCGGATCGCCTACCGTAAGTCCGACCCGCACGGTTACTGTCACGATGACCCCGACCGGTTCAGTCACGGTGACGCGAACGATCACCCGCACACCGACGATCACGATGACCGCGACGATCAGTCCCACCGTGACGATCACCTCCACGGTGACCGTCACCAGGACAAGCACGCCGACGCGGACAGTGACCCAGACTCCAACCGTGACGCCGACCCGCACGGTTACGCCGACGCGGACGATCACGCCCACGTCCACGATCAGCCCCACTGCAACCATCACGTCCACGGTCACGAGGACACCGACGCGGACCCTGACACCGACGAGGCCGGTCGAGACCGCCACGAAAACCGTGACTCGCACCGCCACGCCATCTGCCACGGGAACCCGTACCGCTAGTCCGACGCGCACCGCCACACGGACACGGACCGCCTCACCGACGCCGTAGGGGCGGGTGTTCCTGCCGACATGCATCGGCGAAGACATGCCCTGCCGGTGTGTGGACTGTCAGTCGGTCACCGGGTGACGGTGCGACGCACTCACGGGTTGCCTGAGGTGCACCTGCCTTGCCATCCCCGCGCGCCAGTGCGACCATTGTGTCCAGGCAGACGGGTTCACGCTGTCGGGTCCGGCCACCATCGCCTGTTGGGGTGCCGACTCGTTTCCGCAATCATGGTTGGCATATCCGCCATTCCAGGTCAGATCAATCCGCGAAGGAAAGTTCATGCTGGCTTCGGTTCTCGATTTCGTCCGGATTGTGATCCAGGACACCATCCTTACGCTTGGCTACACCGGCATTGCGCTCGTGATGCTTGCCGAGAACGTTTTCCCGCCAATCCCGTCCGAACTCGTGATGCCATTTGCCGGATGGCTTGCCCGGGATGGCAAGTTCGACATGACCCTCTGCATCATCGCCGGGACTCTCGGCACGGTCGTCGGCGCCGTCATCCTCTACTACATCGGCATGTTCGCCGATGAACCGATCATCCGACGGTTCGTCCGCGCGTACGGGCGGTACTGGTTCATGGACGAACGGGATGTCGACCGCACCCTGGAGACATTCCGGAAGCACGGCGATGCCGTGGTCTTCTTCGGACGCGTCATCCCGCTTGTGCGAAGCCTGATCTCGGTCCCGGCCGGCATGAACCGCATGCCGATGGGGCGGTTCCTTGTGTTCACCACCGCGGGATCGGCGATCTGGACGGCCATCCTGACCATCGGCGGGTGGTACCTTGGCGAGAACTGGCAGGCCATCATCGGGATGGTCAACCAGTATGAACGCGTCTTCCTCGTCGTCCTGGGGCTCGCGATCGTTGCCTGGGTCGTGCGCCAGATCCGCGCGTCACGCTCCGTTCAGTCTCACGCCTGACCGGAGGGCACCGGGAGGCGAGGCGCTTCCCTCGCAGGTGAGACCTCGCCCCGGTCCCGTGGAGGGGTACCGGGTTGTCCGGATGCCGGTCAGCCGCGGGCTGTGGCGTGGTCGGTGGTGGGGATTGTGGCAACCGTTTCGGTTGGTCGCCATGTGCGGTACCGGACCAGGGCCTGCAGGGCGGGTAGTCCGTCCTTGCGTGCCGAGAGTTTCTTGCCACCGGTTCGGGGCCGGTAGTCAATCGGGACCTCGATGATGCGGTACCCACTGCGCACCACCTTGGCGGTGATCTCCGGTTCCATGTCGAACCGGAGGCACTCCAGTCGGAAACTCCGCAGCAGCGCGGTGGGAAGCAACTTGTAGCACGTCTCCATGTCGTGGAGACGGGTTCCGTAGATCACGTTGGTCACCCACGTCAGGGCGCGGTTCCCGAAATCCAGAAGCCAGCGACCACCCGAACCATCCAGGGGGCGCGCGCCGTAGACGACCGCGGTCTTGCCACTCACCACCGGCGCAAGCAGGCGCGGGATATCCGCCGGATCGTACTCGAAGTCGGCATCCTGGATGATGACGAAGTCGCCAGTCGCCGCCGCGAGGGCTGTCTGGATGGCTGCACCCTTCCCACGGTTCACCGGATGGCGGATCACCCGTAATGCCCCCACGGTATCGGGGCCGCCGGTTCGGCCGGACTGTGGCCCGGCACCCGGCACTTCCGCCGGAGCCCCATGCAGGCGATCAAGAATTGCCTGCGTGCCGTCGGTCGAACAGTCATCGACCGCAATCAGTTCCAGTTCGACCGGTGTCGCAACGGATGCGAGATCCATCGCCGTGACCCGACGCACGATCGTTTCGACGGATGTCTGTTCGTTGTAGACCGGGATGAGGACTGAAAGCTTCACCGGGCAGGTTCCTGGGTTATCCCTTGGATGAGACACGTTCTAGCCACTGTTGCTGGAACGGTCTGGGACGTACCCGGGGCAGCGTACCACGTCATGAAGATTGCCACTTTCCCGGCATGTAGTGTGCCTCCACCCCCTGCCCCAGATGGAATTCGGAGACCGTCCCACCCCACCTGATTTGGATACGCCTCGCTCGGCCCACTCCAACCCGCCACGATGTATCGCCGCTTGGTTGAATGCAGGATGCTTCGCTCGCCAAACGTCCGGCAGGCATCCTTGGTCGCGGCGGTCGATGCCTGTTTCCAGATCGGCCCGCCGGTCGCGTACCCTTGCAGGGGAGGCCAACCCATGCCGGGCAACAAGTGCGACGAGTGCGGGACCAAGATCAACCGCGTCAAGACGCCGTACAAGTTCAAGCACGGATCCCACCAGCACTCGTTTTGCGACCAGTATTGACTGGACTCGTACAAGCGTGACGTGTCACGCAAGTGCCAGG
>CAMDTO010000102.1 GCA_945907765.1 Thermoflexus hugenholtzii JAD2
GATCCGGCGACGCATGTCCTGGACCTGGATAGCGAGGCGAAGACCGAGAACACGCGTGGGGCCTATCCACTGGATTTCATCCCCAACGCGAGTGCCGATGGTGTTGGTGGACATCCGGCCCATGTGCTGCTGCTTACCTGTGATGCCTTCGGTGTCCTCCCTCCGGTCTCGCGCCTGACCACCCCGCAAGCCCTTTACCATTTCCTGTGCGGGTACACCGCCAAGGTTGCCGGGACCGAGATAGGCCTGACTGCCCCGGAGGCAACATTCTCAAGTTGCTTCGGCGAACCCTTCCTGCCCCTTTCGCCGGTGACGTACGCAAACATGCTTGGCGAACGTCTGGCGCAGTATGGATCCCGGGTGTGGTTGGTGAACACCGGATGGACGGGTGGCGAGTACGGCGTGGGCAAGCGCATGTCCATCGCGCATACCCGGGCAATCGTGCGGGCCATCCTGGAAGGTTCGCTGGATGACGTGGCGGTCACGCCTGATCCGCACTTCGGGATGGGTGTGCCGGTGGCCTGTCCCGGCGTGCCAACCGAGGTGCTGACCCCGCGGCGCACGTGGGCTGATGGTGATGCCTTCGACGCCACCGCACGGGATCTGGCGGGACGGTTTGCCGCACGGTTCACCCAGTTCGCCGATGAGGTCGGCCCCGAGGTCCGCACTGCCGGGCCACACTAGCAAAGCGTCTCAACCAAGGCGCGATGGGGTGGTGGGTGCGACACAAATACATTCACTTCAGGTGACCGACCGAATCGGTCGTCTGGGCTGGATGTTCACGACCGGACCACACCGGGTACGTTCAGTTCATAGTCAGTCCTGCCGTTTGCGGTGATGCGGCAATGGGCAATTTGGGAAGAAGCCCGTGCTGAAGACCCTCGTGTGGCAGCCATCCAACGTTGATCCGAATGCGTCCGTGCCGAATGGTCCGGGCATCGTGCCGGTGGTACGGCAACTGGCCGATGTCACCGATATCAGCGATATCCTGGCCTCCGGCAATGCCTGTGTATGGCTTGACCTGGTGGGGGCGACGCCCGAGGAACTGGCTTTGATCCAGAAGGAGTTCTCCCTCCACCCCCTTGCGATCGAGGACGCTGCCCGCCAGGCGCAAAGACCCAAACTCGAGGAGTATGACGACACCTACTTCATGGTGGTCTTCGCGATCGAGATGAACCAGGGTCTGGTGAAGGTCGGGAACGTCTTCGAGGTGGCCGAAGCGGAACCGCCTCCGCGCAAGTTCGGGTGGCTTGATGGCACACCGTTCCATCTGCACGAGGTGGACATGTTCATTGGGTCGCGCTTCCTGATCACTTCGCATGCCGTTCCCTTGCCGGTGATCGACAAGGTCTGGAGGCGGTGGGCATCCCAGCCGGGACCGATGGAAGGTGGAACCGGGACAATCACCTACCGTGTCCTCGATGCGATCGTGGATGAGTTTTTTCCGGTTCTCGACGGGATCGTTGAGGAGGTGGAGGAACTGGAGCAGCGCCTCTTCACGCAAGTCCAGAAGGGTGCGAAGAACAACGACCTCCGCGCACTGTTCCGGATCAAGCGCGACCTGTTGCAGCTGCGCCGGGTGCTTGGTCCGGAACGCGATGCCGTGCTTGCCCTCAGCCGGCAGGACATACCGCTTTTCGACCGGCGTGTGACCTTCTACTTCCACGATATCTACGACCATATTGCGCGCCTGACCGATTCGCTGGACGTCTATCAGGACATGTTGACGAACGCCCTGGAGGCCTACCTCTCCCTGGTGTCGAACAACCTGAACGAGGTCATGAAGACCCTCACATCGGTGACGGTGATGTTCATGGTGCCGACGCTGATTGCCGGCATCTATGGCATGAACTTCAAGGTGATGCCGGAACTGGAGATGGAAGTGGGCTACCCGTTCGCGCTCACCCTGATGATTGGGTCGGCGGGAGCACTGTTCATCTATTTCCGGCGTCGCGAGTGGATCTGAGAATACCCCGCTTGATCCTCTGGCAGGCCTTGCGCGCAACTGCCTTGACCCGTCCCCACGCCACGGCATGCGTCTGGCGAATCGTGCGTGTCCCCCGACCCAAGTCCGCCGTTGATGCTGTGTCGGGAATCGGAAGGGTTGATTGATGGATCCGGTGCAGGGTGCGGTGCTAGGCGTTGTCCAGGGTCTTGGCGAGTTCCTGCCGATTTCCAGTTCCGGTCACCTGATCATCGTGCCGTGGCTGTTGGGATGGCCCGACCATTCGCAGACCTTCGACGTCGCCCTGCACATGGGGACGCTGTTCGCCTTGCTGATCTACTTCTGGCGTGACTGGTGGAACCTCGTTCGGGCCTGGCTCCCTTCGGGTGGCCGGTGGTTCGGGCCGGCGACGGCGACAGACCGGTGGCTGGGGCTTTCGATCGTCGCGGGAAGCGTGCCGGCGGCGGTTGTGGGACTGGTCTATCAGGACGTGGTGGAATCGGCACTGCGCGTCCCGTGGATGGTGGCCGTGCTGCTGATCATCGGCGGAGTATTGCTGGCCGTGGCGGACCGTGCCGGGCTTCAGCGGAACGGGATGGAGCGGATGGGGCTGCCATTCGCCGTGCTCATCGGGTGCGCGCAAGCCCTCGCCTTGGCGCCAGGCGTCTCGCGGTCCGGGATCACGCTCACGGCCGGCCTGTTGCTAGGTTTCACCCGTCCGGCGGCGACGCGGTTCAGCTTCCTGCTGTCGATGCCCATCACCGCGGGTGCCGGCGTCCTGAAGCTTCGCCACCTGGTCAGTGACGGCATTCCTGCCGATGAGCAGATGGCGTTCGCGGCAGGTATCGCGGCGTCGTTTGTGGTGGGCCTGATCGTGATTGGCGGACTGTTGCGGTACGTGCGCACACGGGGAATGGACGTCTTCACGGGATACCGCCTGACAATCGGCGTGATCGTGCTGACCGTGACCATCGCTGGTCTCCGCTAGGCGGGCCCGCCAACCCACCAGTGACCAATCCGGTGCGATACACCCGATTGTCAGTATGGGTATGAGGGGCCAGCCGGGAGCGCCAGCCGGGAGCGCCAGCCGGATCTGGCCAGTCTTGGGTCGCTGCCAGTCTTGGGTCGCTGCCAGTCTTGGGTCGCAGCCCAAGCCCGTTGCGAATACAGAGTGGAGGCCTCTGGCGTAGCGAGGGTGCCGGGGAAACCTGCTTGATCCGGACAGTTACTGGTCGCCACCGGGGCCTGACGTGGAACTGGAGACCAGGCGATCGAACGACCGGGATATCGATCGGGTGGGTTCCACCTTGGTTCGCGGGCATCCTTACCCGAGGACCAAAGTGCCTCGTGGCGATCGCCTCCCCACCCTGATCCCGACAGTTTTGGTCGCCGCCCAGCGCCTTGTCGGGAAGGGGGATCGGGGGTTAAGCCTGGTAGGTCGTCGGTTCTCGTCAGTTTGCTTGGCCCGGCACGCTCACGCCTTGGCAGTATCGACCAGTTTTGCCCACTCTGCTTTCGCGGTATTCACTAGGAACCCGGTGTCCATCGCCAGGGCGTTGAATTGGTAGCCCTGAGCAATGCGCCGGTTCACGTCGTCGGCACTGCCGCAGTGGTAGCCACACGGGATCCCGGCTTCCTGGCAGGCCTTCAAGATCTCGGCACATGCTGATTCCACCACTTCAGCCGGCGGACGCTTGCCGTTTTCGGTCATCATCGACGCCCCGAGGTCGTTGGGTCCGATGAAGATTGCGTCGAACCCGGGCACGGCAAGGATCTCGTGCACATTGCGGACTGCCTCGATGTGTTCGAGTTGCAGGACCAGGAGGATCTCATCGTTGGCGATTACCGGATAGTCGTCACCGGCGTACAACGGGCCTCGCACCGACCCGAAACTGCGGTCACCCATTGGCGGGTAGCGGACCGCACGTACGGCCTTCTCGGCATCCTCGCGCGATTTCACCATGGGAACGACCACGCCGTACGCGCCGGCATCGAGGGTGCGCTTGAGTTCGATCGGGTCATTCCACGGCACGCGCACCATGGGCACGGTGTTGGTGGTGGAGATGGCCTGCAGCATGAACTGGAGGCTATGGATATCGAAGGCGGAATGTTCGGCATCAAGGACAAGCCAGTCGAAGCCGATGTGGGCCATCATCTCGGCCGAGAGGGTGCCGTCGAGGCGGATCCAGGTGCCAATCGAGGGCTTGCCGGCGCGGAGACGGGCCTTTGCGATGTTCGTGCGTGCCATGGTTGGGACTTCCTTGCAGGGTTCGGAGTGGTTGGCGCAGGTGGCAGACCGGAACGATCGGGCCGGTTCCTACTCGCGAAAGGGTACGGTGCAAGGTGCGGGGGTATCTGTATCGGCGGTTGGGCCGCTATGATCGTTGGCGTGCGGTGTCCGCGATGCAACCAGGTTGTCCCCGATGAAGCGAATGAGTGTCCCGCCTGTGGCAAGCTCCGGGCATGGGACCGCCACCGGCCGCTGGTCTTCGGCATCGTCTTCGGTGTAGCCGTCGAGGCATGCATGACCGGATTCCGGTTCAAGTCGCCGAACGTTCCTGCCGATTCGCTCTTGATAGCGAACCTGATCGCGGGCCTGATCGGCGGATTGGTGGCCGGCCTGGCGCGTGCGCCTCGTGACGCAATCCGTTGGGTGACCTTCGGCGGGGTCTATGGTGTGGTGTTCGGGATGGCGGCGTCCCTTGCCGGTGCACCAGACCATTCGAGTGTGGCGATCTTTGCGGCCGAGACGGCCGGCGGGCTTGCGGGAGGCTTCGCCGCCGGGGCGGTGCGCTCTCCCCGCGACTTTGTGCGATGGGTCGCATTCGGCGGTATCTGGGGCGCACTGTGGGGAGGTATCGACCTCTTCGGGGTGGGCGGATCAACCGTGACTTCAACGGCGTTCGCCGATGCCGATCCGCTCGAAGTCCTTGGGAATGCCCTTGACTCCACGCTGATCGCGACGATGCTTGCCACGATGGTGGCCTGGCTTGCCGGACATGAAGTAGCCCGGATTGACCGGGACGCCACCCCGGTTCCCGACACGGACGACAATCACCTTCTGGACGATTGACGGATCAGGGTGCGCTACCCGCCGGTCCCCAGGTGGCCGGGCGGGTGATGGTTCCATCATCCAACCCACTCCGGGTAGCATGACGGTGGGGAGCACGGGCATGACCGACACGCACCACGACGATCCCGGGACCATCCATGGCGCGATTGCCATCGTGGCGGCCCTGGATACCAAGGGTGAGGAGGCGGCGTTTGTCCGCGATCAGATCCTCGGACACCGGCACGCCACCATATTCATTGATACCGGGATTGTCGGTGAACCGCGCATCGCCACCGCATCGCCCTTGATGGAAGGACGCTTCTCACTCGGACCCCACGATGTGCCCGCTTCGGAGGTCGCCCGCGCCGCCGGGACTACCCTTCAGGCCCTGCGGGAACGTGCCGACCGTGGTGAGGCGGTCGCGGCGATGGGTCGGGGGGCGGCCATCATCCTTCGCGACCTGTATGAACGCCGGTACCCCGGGACCGACATGCGCGTGATCGCCGGCGCCATCGGCATCGGTGGGTCGGCGGGAGCGTCGGTCGCTTCGGCGGCACTTGGCGCCTTGCCCCTCGGCGTCCCGAAACTCCTCGTCTCCACCGTCCTGTCCGGCAACGTCGCGCCGTACGTCGGCACGGCCGATCTCATGATGTTTCCGTCCGTCACGGATATCGCCGGCCTCAACCGCATGTCGCGCGTCATCCTCTCCAATGCGGCCGGGGCAATCTCCGGTGCCGTCCTTGCCCACCGTGCCCTGCTGGCCTCCCCGCCGTCACCGGACCGGCCGATGATCGGGGCCAGCATGTTTGGCAACACCACCCGGCTGGTCGATGGCGCCCGCGCCCGTCTTGAAACTGCCGGGTACGAGGTCGTCGTCTTCCATGCCACCGGTACTGGCGGTCGTACCCTCGAACGCCTCGCGGCCGACGGCATCCTGGCGGGTGTTTACGATGTCACGACCACCGAATGGGCCGATGAACTATGCGGAGGGATCTTCGGCGCCGGACCGACGCGCCTTGATGGCGCCGGGTTGCGAGGCCTGCCCCAGATCATCGCGCCGGGGTGCGTGGACATGGTCAACTTCGGGGGCATGGAGACCGTTCCGGCGCACTACCGCAATGATCCGTCGCGCCGGTTCCATGTGTGGAACCCGCAAGTGACCCTGATGCGCACCACGCCTGCCGAGAATGCCGAACTGGGACACATCCTCGCGGAGAAGGCGAACGCTGCGCGCGGACCGGTGGAGGTCTTCTTGCCGTTGCGCGGGGTGTCCATCTTGGATAGCGTCACCGATGCCGGTCCCCAGGCATTCTGGTGGCCCGAGGCCGACGCCGCCCTGCGCCAAGCCCTGCACACCCACCTTCGACCCGGCATTCCCTTGCACGAGGTCGATGCGAACATCAATGATCCGGCATTCATCGAGGCCACTTCCGACGCGATGCTGCGCCTGATGGCTTGATCCCGAACGACCCTAGGATCCCGGCTAACCCGAGAATCCCGCCCAACCCCCCAACCCCCTTCCCGACACGGGAAGGGGGGCAGCCTGGAGGAACCCGTGCGCTACACCCGCAAGCAGGTACTGGACCGACTACACGCGCAACTCGAACACGGCCACCCGATCGTCGGGGCGGGCGCCGGGACCGGCATCTCCGCGAAATTCGCCGAGGCGGGTGGCGCGGACCTGATCATCATCTACAACTCGGGACGCTACCGCATGGCCGGTCACGGTTCGCTATCCGGCCTCCTGGCGTTCGGCGATGCCAACCAGATTGTCTACGACATGGGTGAGCGCGAGGTGTTGCCCGTCGTTCGGGAGATTCCGGTGATCGCCGGCGTGAATGGCACCGACCCGTTGCGACAGATGCCGCACTTCCTGCGTCGGCTTGACGACCTTGGGTTCTCGGGCATCAACAACTTCCCGACAGTCGGCCTGATCGACGGCAAGTTCCGCCGGGAGCTCGAGGCGACCAATCTCGGTTTCGGACGCGAGGTCGAAATGATCCGCACGGCCCACGAGATGGGGTTCTTCACGATCGTGTACGTCTTCAACCCGGAAGAGAGTGCCATGATGGCGCGGGCTGGGGCTGACGTGATCATTGCGCACATGGGCCTGACCGTCGGTGGCAGCATTGGCCTGGATCGCGATGGCGGTGTGGCGATGCGCCTTGAGGATGCTCCGGCGGCGGTGCAGGCGATCGCAGACGCGGCGACAGCGGTCAACCGTGACATCCTCGTGGTGAGCCACGGCGGGCCGATCGCAACCCCTGAGGATGCGGCATACGTGCAGGCACGCACGACTGCGGTCGGCTTCATCGGTGCGAGTTCGATGGAACGCCTGCCGGTGGAGACGGCGATCACCGACACGGTGCGTGCGTTCAAGGCGATCACCCTGACGCCCCGGGGGTAGGTGACGCCCCGGATGTGTCCGTTACCGGCATTCCCAACCACCCGATCGCCCCTTGGTCTAGAATGCGCCCCTGATTGAATGACGCTTCGAACGAAAACCCTTCGCAAGGAGAACCAGACCATGACCGAGATGGCCCCGCATGCCGATGGTGCGCGCTTCGTCCAGTCGGATGACGTGGAGACGATGGTCTTTGACTGGGGCACCCTGCACTGGTTGTCGGAACCGCGCGTGACCGATGCGCAGCGGTATAGCCAGGGAGTGGTGCGCCTGAAACCGGGCAAGGGACACACCCGCCACAACCATCCGGGCGTCGAAGAGACCCTCTATGTGGTGAGTGGGCACGGTCGCCAGTTGGTGGAGAGTGCCAATGGGCATCAGGAGTTCCGCGAGATCGGGGCGGGCGACATGGTCCACATCCCGATCGGGTGGTTCCATGAGACGATCAACCTCGGTGCCGACGAACTGGTGATCATCGCGACGTATGCGCCGCACGGTCCCGAGGCGTTCCTTCGTACCCTCCCCGACGTGAAGATCCTCCCTGCCAAGAGGGGGTAGTCGAGGCGCCCAGAGGACGAACCGCGATAGGGGTTCGTCTCCCCTCTGCCGTCGCATCGGGGGAGTAGGGGGTGGGGGTTGGCAGGGATGCCCGGGTGAGGGGAGTGACAGTCACGGATGGTTCAGTGCCCCGGCGACCAACTGCACGAGGCCGGGCACGTCCGTCTCCTCAAGGCACGCTGGCGATAGCGAGAACCGTCCACGGTCCAGGCCTCCTTGCCCGACTGCCACGATGGGGTCGGTGTCGCCTAATCGGTTGACCGCCGCGATGACGCGCGCACGGGCGTCCGGGCCATCAATCACGACCGTGACCGTTGGCCGGTGACTCCGCACACCCTCGTCCAGATGTATCGAAACCCCGCCGGTTGACGCCAAGGCGTGCCTCAAGGCCTCGGCGATTGCGGAGGCCATCGCTTGTCTCGACCGGAATTCGGTTTCGTGATCGCGGGCGACGAAGCGTTCGAGGGCGACCAGCAATCCGGCAATCTCCTCGCGTCCGACCTTGCATGCGCGCCCGATTCCCTGCAGCGGGGGTCCGTCGACGGTGCCGTCGGCGATCAGGTTTCGCCAAGTCCACGTCTCGGGATGCACGTCCATGTCCTGATGTTGCAGCGCGACGGACCGGATCAGGTCGGCCCGACCGGCGAGAATGCCGGATGCCTGCGGTCCTCCAATCGCCTTCCCGCCGGAAAAGCAGACCAGAGACGCCCCCTCTTCGATGAAGCGGCGCAGGTTCGACACCGGCGGCAGCGAGGCCGCCGCATCCACGATCACCGGTACGCCGTGACGTGCGGCGATGACCGTCGTTTCGGGGAGTGACAGCACGCCGAGGGTGTCTGGGTCACCCATCTCGACCCACAGGACGGCGGCGGTTCGTGGACCGATGGCACGGTCGAGGTCGAATGGGCGTGTTGGGACTGGCGTTGGGTGGCCGACCCCACCAATCTCGATGAGGCGGACACCCGTTCCGCGGACGGCGTGGTCGTAACTGTTGCGGTGTGCGCGTTGGACGATCACCTCGTTGCGCGTCACCGCGGACAAGTCGGGCATCGTCTCCATGAGGGTTGCATCATCACCGGCGACGCACGCCGCTGTGCCAAGCAAGAGGCCCGCCGCCGCACCGCTGGTGACGTACCCGGCCTCCGCTCCGGTGACCCGGGCGATGACGGCACCCGCGGCACCTTGCAGATCCTCCATGCGGACGTATGCCCGCGACGCCTCGGCCATGGCGGCCAGCACTTCCGGCGCCATGCGCGATCCGCCGAGGCGCGTCAGGGTGCCTGCGGCGTTGATGACCCGGCGCACGCCTAATCGTGCGTAGAGGTCGGGTGTCCCCGGCGAGGTCGTTGGGTGTGTTGCCCCGGATGTCGATGCCGTGAATGTGTCCATGCTCTCACGCTACGCGCGCGTTCGGTTCATGTCAATCAGAGGGGCCGAGCGGACTTGCGTCATCCTGGTTCTGGAGGTGGAATCTGGTGCGTGCGTCTCGACAAATCCTGCCCGGGCAAGGGGGACAGGGTTGCCCGGACGCGGTTCCACATCCACCGGGCGGCTTGCCATAGCGCGTACGCTCCGATGGTGTAGGTCACGACGAGGAAGGATTCGGCGGGATGCCGGTAGCGGGCGCGGTCGGAGTTCAGCAGCACGGCGAGGAACAGGAGGCCCAGACCGAGGCCGATTGGTACCAAAGCCGGACGCAACCGTCTCACGGCCAAGGACGCAACCGTTGCCACAACCGTCAGCACGAGGGTCAGGCCGGCTGGTAGGTCGTCGGGACGGAAGATTCTCGAAAGTCCCGATGCCTCAGCCCCGGCCTGTTCGATCGCTTCCGCGCTATCACCGTCATCGCGCACCGTGAAGATTGGTGACCGGATGCCGAGTTTGCCCTGTTCGCCGAAGAGGTCGTTCACCTGTTCGGCGCCGAAACCACCACGCCACATCCTTTGCATGCGGAACCACGTGCGTTCGGTGAAGAGGCCCGCGTGGCGCCAGATCACGTCGGTTGCGGCCGCTGCCACCAATGTCGAGGTGTTGCGGTCGGGGAAGTCGCGTCGTGCCCGCATCCACGCCTGCCAGTACGAGGCACCACGATCGCGCTGTTCTTGCATCCCGCGGAGCACGGCCCGCACGTCAGGGTTCGGGTGCGACGGGTTCTCCCACGTGTACGTCGCTTCCTCTTCCCACAGGCGGGGCAACAGTGCGCTGACGCCGATGCCATTGCTCAGTCCGAGGTAGCCGTGGACAACCTGGTTGTGGATTGCCCACGGCGTGACCACCACCACGAAGGATCCTCCAACTGCAATCGCCCGGAACACTGCCATCCGTTGGATCGGCCATCCACCCGACGCGATGGCCAGCAGCATCACCGCGCCAAGGAACGGTTGCAGTACCAGGCGTGTCAGTGATGCAACTGCGATCACCACCCCAGTGGCGACTGACGTGCCCAAGCCGCTTTTCCGTAACAGGCACAGGGTCAGCCACGCACTAACGGTTACCAAGGGAATGAACAGTGCCTCGGTGTAGATGCCGTGTTCAAGGATCAGCAGGTAGCCGTTCACGGCCATTGCCAACGCCGGAACCATTGCCCAAGTTGGAGGAAGCGCCATCCGTGCCACGCCGTATGTCGCGAGAACGGTCACTACTCCAAGGGCGTGTTGCACAGCGGCGATACCCAGGAAATCCGGGCCCAGAACCATCTGGATCACGGCCACGAAGACGGGGTACGCCGGTGGGTAGAAGCCATCGAGTGGCGCGAACGAACCCGACGCGGTAAGCGTCATGGCGGTCTTGGTGTAGACGCCGCTATCGCCGATGACGAAGACTGGCACCCGGAACAGGAACATCAGGCGCATGGCCGACGCCACGCTGATCAGGATGCGCTGGTTTGCCCGGTCGCTCCAGGC
>CAMDTO010000103.1 GCA_945907765.1 Thermoflexus hugenholtzii JAD2
GTTCCGTTGGGGCCCGATCATGGCAGCCTCGGTTGCGATGTCGGTTCCGGTGGTGGCGTTCTACGCGATGGCGCAGCGGTTTCTCGTCGAGGGATTGACAGCCGGCAGCGTGAAGGGCTGATCCGCTCCCGGGGTGCCCAGGGTGAATGTCCGATCAGAGGTCGTTGGGTGACAAGTGCATTCGCACCTGTCACCCAACATGTTTTTTGGGACGGGAAGGCGCGCTTGGCAACATCCCTTGGGGACCGTCCTGCTGCGCACCGTGTTCACATCCTTTGCCCACCCCATGCACTCGCTGGCGAAAAATCCGTTGACGCTAACCTGAATCCAGTTGGAGCGCGCGCTACGGCGATGCAGCGGGGCTCGAGTTCAATCCTCATGCGAGCCTAGCGATTGCCTGCAAAAGGGAGTGGCGTCTGTGCCGTTGCAGGAATCATGGTGGCATGAACCAGTTGAGCCTCGCGAACGGTTTCGAACGATCCACCAAGCGCACGCGCCGGCAGGCCTTCGCGGAGGAGATGTTCGCCGATGTCCCGTGGGATGCCCTCGTCGCCCGGATTGCCTCCGTCACCCCGGCGGGGACCACGGGACGCCCGCCGTAACCGGTCCTACTGCTGACGCGGGTCCACTTCCTGCAGCAGTGGTTCTCACTCGCCGACGAGGTGGCCCGTGAGGCGTTGCACGGTATCCCGGTTTGCCGGGCGTTTGCGGGCATCGCCCCCGGCGCCACCGGCATCCCGGATGCCACCACCATCCAGCGCTTCCGCCATCTCCTTGAGCGCCGCCACCTGGCCACCGCACTCCTCCCGACGGTGAACGAGGTACTCGAGGCGCAAGGCCAGATTGTCCGCCGGGGCACACTGGTCGAAGTGGACTTGCACCCAAGGAGTGGATAGTCGCCAGCGCACCGGCCACACTGGCCGGGCAAGGAGACATCATGGCCCGTCGACGCATTGTTCCCGTACCCGCTCGGGGACCGGGAACGTCCGCCACCGACCAGCCGGGACCTGCCACCGCCACCTTCGTTGATCTGCCCATGCCGATCATCCGGCCGTACTTCGCACCGTATTCCGCGGAGTTCCGTCACCAGGCCGTCCTGCTGACACGGTCCACAAGCGTTCCCGTGACCCATGTTGCCCGGGAACTGGGCATCAGCATCGACCGCGTGTGCGACTGGATCGCCCAGGCCCCCGCCACGACCCGCGCCAACTGCACGAGGGAACCCTCTGCGACACCGGGCAGGCCGAACTGGTCCGCCTGCGGACGGACAAGCATCGCCTCCTGCGTGAGATCGCGATCCTGCGCGACGCCCTCGCCATCATCGCCAGCGAGGGCACCACCAACGAACGGGGCAGGCGGTGACCGTCCCACCCGTCACTGGCGACCAGGCGGATCTCCCCACGGCACGGCGGTTCGCGGCCGTTGCCCGGTTGGCGTCACGCTGGCCGGTTGCCACCCTCGGCCAGAGGACGGGGGTCTCGCGGTCGGGGTACTACGCATGGAAGGACCGCCTCCGGCGCCTCGCAGCCGCCAACCCGCGCCGGGTGGCCTCGGATGCGTTGTGCATGGCCATCCAGGACTGCCATGCCCGCAGCCGGGGCACCTACGGCAGTCCCCGCATCCATGCCGACCTCGTCGCGCACGGCATCCGCTGCAGCCGGCGTGCACACCCGGGTGCCCGGGGCGTGGGCGTTCCGGGCCGCGCCGGCCCCCGATCTGGTCCGTCGTGCCGTCAGCGGGATCTCCCGCACGAACCACGTCTGGGTGGCCGACACCACCGCCATCCGCAGCGGTGAGGGCTGGCTGCATCGTGCCGTCGTCATCGACCTGCGATCCCGCCGGGTCGTCGGCTGGAAGGCGTCCGCCACCCTGGATGCCTCGCTGACCGGAAACGCGGTGCGCATGGCCCTGCACCGCCGGCGACCGGTAGCGGGCCGGGAACGTGTCCACCATTCCGACCGTGGCAGCACCTCCACCGCCTGGGCCTTCCAGGCCCTGTTGCGAAAGGCCGGCATTACCTGCTCCATGGGGAGGCCGGGCACCTGCATGGACAAGCCGGTCGCGGAGACCTTCTTTGCAACCCTGAGGGGTCGAGCTCATCCACCGGCGCCCTTGGACTTCACGTGCCGGTGTGGTCAAAGCCATATTCGCCTCTGTCGAAACGTGGCGCAACCCGCACCGTCGGCACGGAAGCCTCGGCTACCTCAGCCCCGTTGCCTTCGAAGCCTCCCAACCGTCTGCCCCGACCGCTCCCAAACCATTGACTGTCCGATAAATGGGTGCAAGTCCAACCGGGGCGTGGCCCGGTGGTGGGACACCGCCGGCGTGGCGTGGATGATGGCCATGCCACCAGGCCGGCGTCGGTTGCTGGCACCGGGATCGGCCGAGGCGGTTGCGGAACGCATCGTTCCGCGCGAGGGTCGAGCACCCGATCCGGGTCATCAAGCGGCAGTTCGGCCACATGGAGGCGCGGTACCGGGGTCTGGCGAAGAACGGTTCGCGCCTGGTGACACGGTTCGCGCTGGCAAACCTCTGGATGGCACGGCGCACCCTGGTGGCAGGGTCGGCTGCCTCCCGCCCGCGTGCGCAACCCATGCAACGACGGCGGGCCTGGACGACGCGCGAAACCCTGTTCCCGACCGGAACCGTCGCTTGCGCACGCTCCACGGGCCACGCTTCCCGGTCACTTGCCTCGCACTGGACGCGAATCGTGCCTGGTGCAGCCCTTCCCTAAGCGATTGGACCGATCACTTTTTTGGCCGGCGGGAGTGCCCACGAGGCGGCGACGGCGACGGTTCCGAGAGCGAACGCCGCGAGGCTTGCCCACGCACCCCAAAGGAGGTCTCTTGATTCGCCGGGGTCCATGAGGTTGTTTGGCACGGGCGCGCCGGAGATGGTTGAGATGACATTCCAAGTGGAGTACGTGCCAATGAGGCCGAGAAGGAGTGTCCACCATTTCGAGAAGATTATGTCCCGGGAGTTGCTGTGCCGGGAGTGGATTGCCATGAAGACTGCGATGCCGAGACCTGCTAGGGGAATGGCGAACAGGGTGAGTTTGGGCAGCTTTGCCGGTGGCGGTGGAGTTGCCGCTGGCACCGGGGTAGGGGCCGCCACGGCAAGGGCGTTTCCGCCGGCACCTGGTGTTGCGAGTGCGGTTCGTTCGGCGGCCGAGGGCATGGTGGTGGGCGCGACGGCCCCGGGCGCGAAGGTTGGCACGCGGGTAGGCAGGGTCATTCCTCCCACCGCCATTCGGGTGGGTGTTGCATTCCCCGCGGCCACCGTACGTTCGGCGGCTGAAGGCATGGTGGTGGGTGCGACGGCGCCGGGCGCAAAGGTGGGTACGCGGGTTGGCAATGATGATGCGCCACCAGTGGCGGGTGCCCCGGGTGCGGCGCCACTTGGCACCCTTGGCGGCGGTGCCGAGGCGTTATCGGCAACGGTGCGTGAGCGACCGTTCGCGAGGTCATCAGCGCTGAACATCACTGCGCCGACACCAGGTACGGTGCCACCGACCCATGGTTGATAGAACATCACCGCTCCGAGAAGACCGGCGGCGACGGCAATCGTGCGGGTGGCATCATACAAGCGCATTTGTGTTTCGCCTCTTGGTTATGGGGCAACCGACCCCTTGACGGTGCCCGGTGCGTCGATCCGTGATCGCACATGGTCTACGCAACGGGAAGTCGTTGCAGACGCGCTTGATTGTAGTAGGAAACACGAGATGACAGCGGTACTCGGCGGTGGCACCCGGATTACGTGGCTTGGTCACGCAACGACATTGATCGAATCGGCGTCCGGGGCGCGGATCCTTATTGACCCATGGGTGATGACAAACCCTTCGTGCCCTGTTGCATGGCACACGCTTCCGCCGATTGACGTGGTTCTCATCACTCACGGACATGGGGATCACCTCGGTGATGTCCTGAAAGTCGTTGAACTGACCCATCCGAAGGCGGTGATTGCGGTCCACGAGATTGCAGTCTGGCTTGAACGGAACGGCGTCACGGTCGCCCGGGGGATGAACCGTGGTGGCACCCAACATGTAGGTGATATCGGGATATCCATGGTTGCTGCGGTCCACAGCTCGAGCATCCTCGATGGTGATGGCACGTTGCATCCGGGTGGTGAGGCGTGCGGGTTCGTGGTGACGCTGGAGAACGGGTACCGCGTGTATCACGCCGGTGACACCGATGTGTTTGGCGACATGGCGCTAATCGGTGAGATGTTCCACCCGGACGTGGCACTGTTGCCGATTGGCGATCACTACACGATGGGGCCGACCGGGGCGGCGATGGCGGCGAAACTTCTGGGGGTGCACCGGGTCATTCCGATCCATTGGGGCACCTTCCCCGCGCTCGTCGGCAATCCCGATGCCCTACGGGCGGCAGGAGCGGCTCAAGGTCTTGCGGTGCTGTCGCCCCAACCGGGTGAGACGCTGTCCTAGGTCGATGCGTTGACGATGTGGTCTCGTCAGGGTAGACGTGGCCACGGTCGTTCACATGGGTTGGTGCCTTATGCGATCCGGCCCGGTCCTAACGGCGATAGGTTTCGGTGAGCGACGCGTTGGTTGGTCCTGTGAATGTCATGGTGACGTTCTGCGCCCCAATCACGTATTCGATGCGGTTCGGCGCGCCCCGGACGGTGTAGATCAATCGGTAGGCGTTGTCGCCGATGGGCGCAAACTCGGTGATGACGACGTCGCGCAAGGGCGTGCCCGCGGGTCGGAACGGACGGGTGCGTGGTTGGGGAGTGACCTCGTCTCCGGACACGCCAACGACGCCACGGAATCCGCCGTTGACGTACGGATAGCCGCGAGTGCCGTGATAGTGATAGCGGTTTTCCGCGTCAGAGTGGCCGTTCCACTGGTCGAGGGCCCCAACGGGTGAACCGTCGGTTTCCGTTTCGCCGTAGATCGGGAAGCCATCCATCGCGTAGGCAATGGGCCGGTCAGTGCCTACGACGTCCTGCAAGTGAAGTGGGGCGACATGGTAGTGATAGTCATCCGAACGGCCCGAGTGCCCTCCCCATTGGTCAAGTTCGCCAAGCAGGTAGACGTCCTCGTTCGGCGCCTTCATGGGATTGAAGATCGGGACGCCATTCGCAGCGATCGCGATTGCACCGCGGTAGAAGGCGTTCTGGCAGGAGAGTGGCGTCTCAGCGAGGACCGGACTGACGGGCAGGTGCCAGGCGTTCGCCCCGGTGTACGGCTGTGGTGTCGGGACCTGCTGCTGCCAATTGCGGATGCCGACCATCATCCCGTGATCCGGCAAGTCGCCACTCTCGATGCGGTAGACCAGTCTGGCGCGCATCACTTTGACGGCGTGTGGAAAGCGGTCGAACCCGGGGAGGATGGCTTCGGGGCCACTGCTGGGTGACGGAGACAATGGTTGGTCACCTGACGGCGGGTTGGTGTCTGCCAAGGCGTACTTGCAGCCGATCACGGAAGCCGTGGCTGCAAATGACGTGATGAAGCCCCCGAGAAAGGTCCGCCGTGTCTTGGTGTCCATCTTGGTCCATCCCCCTTTCCTGCGATCCGGGTGCGGTGGTGCACCCAGGATCATGATCGGGTTGGGGTATCGAGGAAATGCTAAATGGAAGCTAAGCGCTGACCGATCTCCTTGCTTGTCGGCCAGGAAGAATGCCGGATCGGCGACGCCAAACGAGGGGGGTTATTGCCTGTCTGACGTCGCTCCGATTGCCGACACGCGGGACTAGAGACGAACGCGCCCGAATGCCTTTGAGTCAAACATGTGGACGGTGTCCACGAACCTAATCGTGGAGGATTGCAGACCCATCACAAGCGAGTGGGTGCGTGCGCCGCCTCCGAAGAAGCGCACTCCCTTGAGGAGGGAACCATCGGTGGCTCCCGTCGCCGCGAAGATGATGGAGGAACCCGACGCGAGGTCGGCGGTGTCGTAGATGCGGTCCGGGTCGATTCCCATCTGGAGGCATCGCAGGCGTTCGGCATCGTTCCGGGGAATGAACCGGGCCAGGATCTGTCCTCCGAGGCATCGCAGTGCCGCCGCGGTGAGGACACCTTCCGGCGCGCCCCCGGATCCCATCACGCAGTGATCGCCGGTGCCCGAGACCGCGCAGGAAATCGCGGCCGAGAGATCGCCGTCGGCGATCAGCCGGATGCGTGCACCGGTTGACCGCACATTCTCGATCAGGGCTTCATGACGTTCGCGGTCCAGGATGACAACGGTGAGATCCTCAATATCCCGCCCGAGACTGTCGGCGATGATGCGCAGGTTCGCCGCGACGGGGTATTCCATCCGCACCTTGCCGGCCGCCCCGGGCCCGACACAAAGTTTTTCCATGTAGATGTCCGGGGCATTGAGGAGCCCACCGGGTTCGGCAACGGCAAGTACGGAGATCGCACCATCCTGTCCACGGGCGACGAGGTTGGTGCCCTCGAGAGGGTCAACCGCAATGTCGACGGCGGCGAGCAGCGGTGCGCCGTTCACTTCAAGGCTTGGGTTTCGGGCCCCATCAGGCCCAGAGATGGTCCACCCCGCGCCAACCCGCTCACCGATATAGAGCATCGGCGCTTCGTCGCGTTCACCCTCGCCGATGACAATCGTGCCGACCATCGGGACTTCGTCCATTGCGCGACGCATCGCTTCGACGGCGGCACGATCAGCCCCCATCGCATCGTTGCGTCCCATCATCCGCGCCGAGGCGATGGCCCCGGCTTCGGTGACCCTGACGAACTCCAGGACCAGTTGTCTCTCCATGCCTTCTCTCTCCTGCCAATTCCCCGTCGCGGCCGCTACCGCTCCGAAGTCATCGACGTCAGCAAAACGGGTCGGTGAATGAAGGGGCATGCATGTTCAGTGGTGGTGCACGCTTGGGGAAGCTGGCACAAAAGGGTGAGCCCGGCCCGCTTGGTAGCGGGCCGGGCTCACCGGGTGTTCGCGGTCAGGCCTGCGCCTACTTGAGGAGCTGCAGGGCCATCTGCGGCGCCTGGTTCGCTTGAGCGAGGACAGCCATGGTGGACTGCTGCAGGATCTGGGTGCGGACCATCTCGGAAACCGACTTGGCAACGTCGGCATCACGGATGCGGCTGTTTGCAGCACCGGCGTTCTCGGAAGCAACCCCGAGGCTGTTGATCATGCTGTCCAGACGGTTCTGGTAGGCACCGATCTGTCCGCGTGTCGTGCTTACGGTCTCGATGGCCGTGTCAAGCGCACTGATCGCACTGTTCGCGCCACTCTGGGTGGTGAGCGAAATTGCGCTTGCGAGAGCATCGACCCCAAGAGCGACCGTGTCGGAATTAGTGATTGAAACGGTGATCTCGTTGTCGTTGGTGCCTGATTCTATATTGGCACCGACATGAAGGAGAACTTCGGTAGCGTTATTGGTGGTGCCGTTGAGCAGGTTGATCTTGTTGAACTGGGTCGAGTTGGCGATCCGGTCAACTTCAGAGAGTAGTGCGTTCACTTCATCCTGGATGTGAAGGCGATCACTGTTGGACAGGGTGTCGTTGGCTGACTGCACCGCGAGTTCGCGCATCCGGCCGAGGAGGGAATGCGTCTCGTTGAGCGCACCTTCCGCGGTCTGAAGGAGCGAGATGCCGTCCTGCGCGTTCCGCTGTGCCTGGTTCAATCCACGGACCTGGTTCTTGAGCTTCTCGCTGACGGCAAGGCCGGCCGCGTCGTCAGCTGCGTTGTTGATCCGGAGCCCACTGGAAAGCTGCTCAATCGCCTTGAAGAAACTGCCCTGTGTGCTGGAGAGGTTCCGCTGCGCTGAGATCGACTCGTAGTTGTAGTTGATGCGTAGAGCCATGTTCGTGATCCTTCACATTGAAATCTTCGGCGCCATCCTTGGCGTCCGGGAGATGTGTCAGCCTTGAGATCGTGGGGTTGAATCCGCTTGTCAGTGGTTGACAACATAACCATCGGCACAACGCGACAGAACCTTAGGGCGGGTTTTGCAAAGTCTCGAAAACTCACGCGCGTTACCGTCAACTCGGATCTCAGGCCGTCTACCCGGTTATGGGGTCTAGCCACGAGGGAGTTGATCCATTGTGGGGCTGATGGCTCGGGATGGCCCTGCCCCCGGCCCCACAATCGATCAGAAATGAGTTACTTGAGCAACTGGAGCACCATGGATGGTGCCTGTTTCGCCTGTGCGAGGACGGAGACGCCTGCCTGCTGCGGACCAGTTCACTCATGCTTGATGCGATGTCGGCATCCGCAATGCGGCTATTTGCTGCGGCGGTGTTTTCGGACGCTACGGCAAGTGAACGGGTCGCGCTGTTGAGACGGTTCTGCATTGCCCCGAGGTTCGAGCGGTTCGTGCTGACGGTATTGATCGACGCGTCGAGCGCGGTGATGGCCGCCGAGGCGGTTGCCTGGGTGGTGATGTTGTTGGTGTCGACTGCAAGGGTTGCCGCGGTGTTGTTCGTCAGGGCTACGGCGAGGATGTCCCCGTTGTTCGTACCGATCTGCAACGTGATGGACGTGGTTGATCCGTTGGGCTAGGTCGCTATCGAGTTGGCTCGCAGAGGTGTGTGTCACAACACAACGGATCCTGATGTCAGGATTTTGGTGACAACGGGGTAGCGGGCAGGTCGAGAATCCGCGCACAACGGGGTGACAGGTCATCGGCGTGTCGGAGGGACCCGTCGCGTCCGGCAGAGGCAACCCATTGCCATGAAGTTCGCGGAGGGATGCCGTCAAAATCATTGCGACGCCGTCGTGCGTTCCCGGGACCGGCACTGGTTGCCAGTCCGGTCTGGCTGGAAGCGGGTTCGGGTTCGGCTTGCGTCGTGCCGTCCAATAGGAACCGCCCATCGCCCCAGACCACAAGGACTGCGCCGTCGTGCACCCACCGGGTATGTGTCGGGATGGTGTCTCCGGCGAAGAGGGCGCGGGCGTCGGGAAGCAGGCGCCACCCGACGAGAAGCTCGAAACCCGTCACCGCCCACCCATCAACAAGTAACGCGAGGTGGTTGTCGGCCGATTCAAACAGGGAGATGTCGGTGGTGGCACCTGCGGCCTGTTCGAGGACGATGCCATCTGGCAGGACTACGCGAACCGAAGAATTCCGGACGGATCCTGTGGATAGTTGTGCCTCGCGGATGGAGGCGATGGCGTCGAGGATCTCGAACTCCGGATCAGGTGAGATGCCTGCGGTCACGCATTCGTCGATGGGAAGCGTGCCGGTGGTGACGCTGATGTGGACGTTTGGTCCGTGCATCTGGCGGAGGTGGGCAAAGACCGCGTTGGCAAGGGCGATCGGGCCTTCGGCGATCATCCGTCCAGACGCGGTTGAGCCGTAGCTGTCGTTCTCGTCGGGATCAAGTGCGAGGGTGACACTGATCGCCGGGTGGTCCCGCTGGGCCTTCTGGATGGCGCGGTCGGTGGTCAAGCGGTTGGAATCCTTCTTGGGGTTGATCCCCCCGGGTGGTCAAAAGGACCGGGGTGCGCCGCAGGGCCATCCGCCGGAGGCGCCGTTGCCTCCATTGGATGTCCTGAGTGCGCTAGAGGATGAACGAAGACTACCGCCCGTCGTTATCCCCGTCCTTATCGGCGCCTAGGCCGCCCGCACCACCCGCTGATGAAGCGACGGGACCGTTGCTCGCAGTCCGGGGAAGCATCGTGTCGAGGTTCGCGCTGAACCGCGCGGCGATGTTCGCGGCTTGAGGTTGGTTCATCGTCCCACCCACCCACTGGCTTTGGAGACGGGAATTGAACGCGTCGGTCATCTTGGACTTCAGGGTGTCAATGGTCATTCCCTGTGCCTTCGCGATCTCGGCAATCGACTTGCCGGACTGCAACTGGGTGGCGAGGTCTGTGGTGGTCATGTCAAGGGCTGTCGGGGCGTCCGCCACAACCTGCTGACGCCCACCGTGGCGATGACCATGCGCGCGGACCTGTCCGCTGGCACTCGCGCCAGAACCGGAGAGCGGTGCATTGAGGTTCGACGTGAGTGGATTGATTGCCATGGGAAACGCCTTTCCTGGGTCGTGAGGGTGAGGAACGTAGTGCTCCCCCCGTGACAGCATTTTGTTGTCACGTTCCCAGTGTTCCCCGTGCGTCCACCCAATTCCGTTGGTGTTGGGTCACTAGTTCGTTAAGCGTTACAGCATTTTTACTATGATATATATTGATGAAATGAAGCCATAGGAAAGTCGTGAGGCGAGCCGAACCCGTAGGCGAAGGTGCCCCGGCGTGCTTGGCGCGCTTGTACTGGACGTGCCTTAATCCTCATGGTTCGCGGACAGCGGGTCAGGCCTTCGGTTCCTCATTGAGGAAGCGAAGCGCGACCGCCGTCATGGCGGCGACGCCGTACGGCAGGGCGCGTTCATCGAGGGCGAATCGCGGCGAGTGGATGGGCCTCGCGGTTTCCCATGACGGATCGCGAACGCCGAGCACGAACATGCACCCCGGCACCCGTTCAAGGATCCATGCCCAGTCTTCGGCGCCCATTGTCGGTCCGTCAGAGATGGGAGGTGTCCAGGCGTCTTGACCGAGGACCGATGACACGGCTTCGCGGACCAGTTCGACGGCGTCCGCGTCATTGACAACCGGCGGGGTGCCACGCTCGTAATCCACCGTGGCCGTGCAACGGAAGGCGGAGGCGATTCCGTGGGCAATCTCTGGGACGCGTCTTTCGAGGTGATCGCGCGTCGACGGACGGAAGGTCCGAACGGTCGCGTAAAGGGTTGCGGTCTCCGGAATGATGTTGGCGACTTGACCGGCCTCAAGGCGCCCGACGGTGATGACGGCGGGGTCGCCCGGGGCAACTTCACGGCTGACGAGGGT
>CAMDTO010000104.1 GCA_945907765.1 Thermoflexus hugenholtzii JAD2
CCCGGCGACGAGCGAGGCAAGCCATTCGCGGGTCGCGTCGACCAACGGGCGGGGATCACCGGGAACCGGGGCGGCCGCCGGGGATGCGGGGGCAATGGGTCGTGGCATGATGGTCCACGGCCGGGTCCGGCATGCAGGTCGGACGAGGATCCCGGACCCGGCCATCCTTTCGCCCTGAGGTTGTGCCGCACGGTGCCACCTCCCCGCCGCCCTCAGACAGTTTTTTGTCAGCGCCCAAGCCGGTGCCCGGGCGAGGGAAGCGGAGGAAATCAGTCTCGTGTGAGGGATCCTTCCCGGGAGCGCCGGCGCGCTCTCCAGCTGAGGACTTCGGGGTGGATGTGACGCGCGCGAATAGCCGGGCAGTAGTTCCTGCCGGGTGATGATGGCGGTTTTGGACCGATGGGCCGGCGAGGGCGCCGGCGCTCCCAGGGTGGTGGGGAGACCTGCCTGATCCGGACGTCGCCCAAGCGATGTGAGGGAGAGAAGAGTGTCGGGCGCGGTCAGATTCGCGGATCGACGAGACGATCCAGCAGATCCAGGCTGAGATCGCCAAGCGCCTCGGTGGCGGAGGTGGCAGCCACGGCTTGGGAAGCACCATCGCGCATGAGGTCGCGGACGCCAGCATCAACGGCGTCCTCGCGACCAGTTGTGAAGGCTTCGCCAAGACGACGAAGGCACAACGTGGCCGTCTCAAGCAGGAACTGACGGTGCACCGCAGTGGCAACCGCTGGGGGTAGTGAACCGGATAGGTGCGCCGCACGCGTTTCAGCGTCGGCCACGACGTGACCGGCGAACGCCATTGCTGCATTCAGGACCGCTTCCTCGGCAAGCACCTCGCGGGCCTGCGGGGTTCCGGCGTCGGGCAGTGGCTCCATCGCAACGCACTCCTGATCCCAGTGTACCCGCGGGTTTGCTACTTTGTGAGCATGCCTGAGATTTCCGAAACAGCCCAGCTAAACCCGGTTCCCTGGGTGCGGCGATTGACCATCGAAGACTTCCCCGCATGGCAATCCCTTCGCCTGCGTGCGCTCCGTGACCACCCCGATGCATTCGGATCGAGTTACGAGGATGAACTGGCATCCGGATCGGCCGGACGTCGCGGACGATTCGAGACATCTGCATCTGATGAGCTGAGCGCGGTTTTCGGTGCAGTCGCGGCCGATGGCGTGCTTGTGGGTACGGCGGGTCTGGTGCGGTCACCGGGCGCAAAGGTCAGACACAAGGGGAGCCTGTGGGGCATGTACGTGGCCCCGGAGGCGCGCGGAACCGGTGCCGCAACCCAGTTGGTCGACGAGGTGCTTGCCACGGCACGCCAATGGGGCCTCGAACAGGTGCAACTGTCAGTCGTCGTCGGGAACACCGCGGCACACCGCCTCTACGAACGCGCCGGGTTCGTGATCTTCGGCCAGGAACGTCACGCGCTGCAACTGCCGGATGGACCTCGCGATGAACTGCTGATGGTGCGGTGGCTCTGACCCCGGCGATCCGTATGGGGAACCCCGCCACCCCTGTTTGGCAATCGCTCCACTTGGCGGCCTGCCCCCACGCGCGACGATGGGGGGCCACATCGCCGAGGCATCGGTGGCGACAACCCAGTAGACTGGAAGGCAGGCACCCGAACAGGGCAAGCCAACCAAGGAGAACCAGATGGCCGGGAAATTGCGCGCTGGCGTCATCGGATTTGCTCACATGCATATCAACGAACTCATGCGGCAGGTGCATGCGCAGCCAGGAGTGGAATGGGTGGCGTGTGCGGACACGGTGCCGACCCGGCCGGAACTCGTGGATGCGAAGAATACGCGCGGGTGGAACAAGAATGCGATCGCGCTCGGCGAACTCGGTATCCCGAAGGGGTATGACGACTACCGGGAGATGCTTGCCAAGGAGAAGTTGGACCTGGTTGTCTTCTGCCCCGAGAACTCGAGACACGGCGAAGTAGCCGAGGCAATCGCGGCCCATGGGGCACACATGCTCACCGAGAAGCCGATGGCCGCCTCGCTGTCGGAAGCATTGCGCATGTCTCGTGCGGCCGAAGCTGCTGGCGTGTCACTGATCGTGAACTGGCCGACCACTTGGTGGGCGGCGGTCCGCACGGCACACCGGGTGATCAACGAGGGATTGATCGGCGACGTGTGGCAGGTCAAGTGGCGTGCTGGTTCGATGGGACCGCTGGCGTACGGATCGGTGCATCCCGGGGTGGATGGGACGATGGTGGAGATCACCGACCTCGACCGCGGCGCAACATGGTGGCACCAAGCTGACACGGGCGGAGGCGCACTGCTGGACTACTGCTGCTACGGCGCATGCCTTTCGCGGTGGTTCATCGGCGAACCGGCCGTCGCGGCAAACGGCATGCTGGCGAACCTCCGGTCGCAGTACGGCGACGCGGATGACAACGCGGTCATCACCGTCCGTTTCCCACGTGCCATTGCCATCCTCGAGGCGACCTGGACGTGCCTGGACCATGGCGTACCGGCAGGACCGATCATCTACGGGTCAACCGGAACCCTGGTGGTGGACCGGGCAGGCGGACGTCAGGTGCTACTGCTCATGCGCGGACGGGGATCCGAACCAGTTGAGGTGGAACTCGATCACCTTCCTGCAGGTCGGGAGACCCTTGGCCAGGAAGTGATGCACCACATCACGACCGGCGAGGCACTGCACGAGACCCTTCAGGTGGGCTTCAACTTGCAGGCGCAAGCGATCCTCGATGCGGGACAGCGGTCCGCACATTCCGGCAAGTTGGAACTGGTCAACAACGGGACCTGGACCATCGGCTGATTGCGGAACGGTTCGCGGGCAATCACCCGTACGGTGCACGGGTCCGGTCTAGCCTTTCATTTCGGTATGGAAATGGGGGACGCCGCCGGACCCGCGATCCTCACCCCAATCTCCCTTGGTGGAGATTCGCGTGGCTTACGCGATGCCGGGCAGGTTCAGGCGAAGTGCCTCGACAGCCCCGTTGGCGAAACTGAACGCGAGGCTGCCGTAATCGAATGGCGCGTCGTCGCGGTGCACGATGGCGTGGTGATTGGGTCAATGCACCACGAGATTGCTGCGGTCATTGGCCCCGCCCCGGCTCAGCCAAACGACGTGGTGCACATGGCAGATCTCCTGCGCAGAGCGGATCCGCGGGTCGTATTCACAGACTTGGCAACGACCCGCGCAGGTCTCACGAAGTTCGCTCGCAACCCGGCGAAACTCCGAGCCACGTCCGCCTTTCAGTTGCTCCATGACGTGGCGGATGCGCATGTCGTCACCGCTGCCGAAAAGTTCGGGGTTCGGGATCTCCCGGACGATCCGCCTGTCAGGGGTATCGCGACCGTAGAGGTAACTGATCCGGGTCTCCGGCACATCGCGCACGGCTCGCCCCGCGACATCCTCGCCAAGGAAGCAGGCCTCAAGGACATCCTCTGGGTAAAAGCCGACCCACGCCAATGAGGGCAACCCCACGGCGAACGCAGTAAGTGCCTGCACGTCCCCCACCCCCAGGAGTCGGACGGCAGATGTCCCCTGGAATGACTGTCCAAGATGCGGTGCGGTACTCCGGACCGACAAACCGCGCGCCATCGGTTCGATGTCCGGGGCATCAGCCAGATCAAAGTAGCGCGTCCGGTCAGTGTCGGCCCACGCCCTGAACTTGCCGTAGGTGTAGCCTGCCGGGTTGCGCGTGACACGGCGGGCCAGAAGCTCGGCAGCAAGAACGTGCCGGCCATCTCCCCGACCCGTGAACGCCCAGATGGTGCCCCCGTTGTCAACGGAATCCATGATTGCGCTGTTCTGGCTCACGTGGTACCCGAACCCATACCGCCGGTCGCGACGATAGTTGTCCGGTTGCCAGTACTACAGAAGGTTCATGAACTCGGGGGAAGTGTAGCCACGACCTATGACGTGGTTAGAGAGGCACACGCAACGGTTGCCCGCGTGGGGCGCAGTGGTAGAACCCATTCGAGTAGACCGCTACTTCCTCGGGCAGGAGGATTCAATGGGCTACCGTGCTATCGTTCGACCCGATGAACGGCAACGACCAAAAGTCTGGCGGACGCGCCTTCGCGACACGCGTGGTGCATCTCGGGCGCGACACCGGCCCACTCAACCCGACCGCAACGCGCCCCGACGGCCAGGGCCGACCGGTCGCACCCGGCATGCAACTTGCCACCTCGTTCTCCTTCGGGACCGCCGACGCCCTTGATGATGCCTTTGAGCATCCCGATGAGGCGTATTGCTACGCCCGGATCAGTGGGCCGACGACTGACCAGTTCGCCAACGCCGTGGCGGACCTCGAGGGTCTTGACGGCGGTGTGCCGTTCGGGTCGGGCATGGCCGCGGTTCACGCTGCCCTGCTTGGTGCGGGTCTCGGCGCCGGCGACACCGTGGTGTCCAGTCAGGATGTCTATGGGGCCACGCACACCCTGCTCGGGACTGTGCTGGCGGGACAAGGCGTGCGCACGCATCTTGTGGACTTCCAGGACGTGGAAGCCACCCAATCACTGATCGCAAGGGTTCGCCCGAAAGCCATCTTTGCCGAGACGGTCTCCAACCCCCTCGTGCGGGTCGCCGACCTCACGGCGATCGGTGAGGCGGCCCGGAGCGTCGGGTCGGTCTTCATCGTGGACAACACCTTCCCCACGCCGTACCTGTGCCGTCCGGCCGAGTTTGGCGCGCACATGGTCGTGCATTCGGCAACGAAGTACATCGGTGGGCATGGCGACATGACGGCCGGCGTGGTCGCAGCCCGGGCCGACAAGTTGCCGGCGCTCCGTCTGGTGGCACGGTTGACGGGCGCGACCCTCAGCCCGTTCGACGCATGGCTAGGCCTGCGAGGACTGCGGACCCTTGAGTTGCGCCTCGTTCGCCAGTTCGCGAATGCGATGGCGGTGGCCACGGCGCTCGCCGCTCATCCGAACGTCGCACGCGTGCACTACCCCGGCCTGCCCGATCACCCACACCATGCCTTGGCGGCTTCGATGTTCGGTGACCGTGGGTTCGGGGCAATGCTGGCCTTTGAGATCCGCGAAGGCGGCATGCCGGACGCCCGTCTTGTCCTCGACGCCCTGCGCCTGGTCCTGCCTGCACCGACGCTTGGCGATGTCTATTCGCTGGCGATGCACCCGGCAAGCGCGTCGCACCGGGGCCTGACCCCGGAGGACCGCGCAAGGATTGGCATCGGCGACGGTCTGATCCGGTTGTCGATCGGCATTGAAAGCGCCAACGACCTGATCGACGACCTCATGCAGGCCTTGGACCAACTCCCGTCACGGCACTGACCGATCGCCGGTTTTGCTCGGAACCTGGGAGAGGACACCCTCACCCGCTTCCCCCGCATCGCTGCGACGGGACGCGCGTGGCGGGAGGCCCACTCCCACCTCGGGATTGACGCTTTCGCCGTCGCGAATGGGTACGCCGACGAGGTTGCGCCCGAACATGCCGAAGTACATCCCCACGACGATGACGAGGACCAGGGAGAGGGCCGAACTGATCCCGATGGCCATCGACACACCGACGGTGTCGGCGAGGAAGCCCAGCAGGAGGGATCCGATTGGGGCACTGCCAATGGCCAGGGTGACCATCCCCATGGCCCGGCCCCGCATGGCGGGACTGGCCCGGGACAGGATCAGGCTTGATTGCATGGTGCCGAACGACGAGGTTCCCAATCCGACGACAAACAGGAGGATCAGCGCAGCGGGGTAGCCAGTGGAGATGCTGAACAGCATGAGGGCGATACCGCCGACAATCGACCCGATGATGAATGCGAGGCCCTGCGCACGGGTGCTGCGGAACATTGGCTGAAAGAAGACACTGACGGCTGCGCCAACCCCGGTAGCGGCACCAAGTGCACCGAGTTCAACCGGTCCGACACGCAGGACATCATCCGCGAATACCGACAACATGCCCTGGTACTGGAACAGCAGGATGTTCATCACGAGGCTGATGATGATGATTCCGGTGATAACCGGGTCGGCCCGGACGTAATCGAACCCATCGCGAAGGTCTCGCCAGAGGGATGGCCGTCGAGGTGGCGCTGATCCTGGCACGCGAACGGGGACCGGTTTGGCCGGAGGTGACTCGACGGTCCAGACCGAGAGGGATGCCACCAGAAAACTGATCGCCAAGAGGACGTATGCACCGGGCGCGCCCCAGGCATTCAGGGCCGCCCCGGCCATGAGTGGGCCGGCAACACGTGCAATGTTGAAGGCAACGTTATCCAGGACGATGGCCGGGAGGACGCGTTCCGGCCCGACATATTCGGCAAGGAGTGACCGCCTGACCGGCCAGTCGATGCCCCAGCTTGCGCCAAGCCAGAGGCCACCCAGTAGGAGCTGCCAGTAGGCACCTTGTCCCGCGACGAGGGCGGCAGCCACAGCGCCCATCACGATCACGTTGACCCACCCGGAATAACGGATCATGCGAAGCCGGTCGACGCGGTCGGACAGGGCACCCATGATCGGACCGGAAACCGGCAGGGCGGCGGTACGCGCGACCGCGACCATTCCGACCAGCCACGGCGACCCGGTGAGTTGCAGTGCGGTCCACGAGGTGATGGTCATCTCCATCCATCTGGCGACATTCCAGGCGAAGGTGGAGATCAAAAGGGTACGGAAGCCGGGGCTCTCTAACGGGGCGAATGACTCATGGATGGTGCCTCCGGGACGCCGGGCAAGGGTGTATGCCGACGCGACGCGGACAGCGAGGGCAGGACGCCTTGAGGTCATCGATCACCAGTATGCCCCCAACCGACCGCCGGTGTGTCAGGGTTGCAGCCCTCATCGTGGGTCGTCGCAGAACTGCAACCGAACGATCTGGAAACCCGCCACTCCGCCACAATTGGTCTGGCCCCGGCACGGCGGGGTAGTGTCCCGGGAAGTGTGTAAGAAGGGTTGGGTGCCGACATGTGGCCCCGGTCAGGCCGGATGGACCCCAAGCCCGCTTTCGGGGTGTCCCTGGTGGGACTTGGCATCAGGAGCTTCCTCGCCCATGCGTACCTCTGGGCCGGAGACGTAGCGTGCCCGGTCGGGGGTGCCGGTTGCGATGTCGTCCGGCTGAGCGAATGCATTTCCGTGCTCGGCATTCCCGTGCCCTTGATGGGAATCGGGTTCTCCCTGACACTGGCCGTCCTTGAAATTTCGCGTTCGGAACTACCCGGCGCACTACGCATGATCGACCGCACCATGCTTGCGATGGTGGGTGCAGGCATGGCCTTGAGCGCCTACCTGACGGCACTTGAAGCATTCGTGATCGGCGCGTACTGATTCTGGTGCCTGGTTTTGGCAACCTGCTCCCTCGCCCTTGCCATCTTGTACGGATTGGGATGGTACTTCGATGAAACGACAGACACGGATGTTGCTCCTGGCATTGGTCGGAAGCGTCGCCACCGTAGTGGGACATCATCGTGATGGAGACCGTCCGGGGCGGGCCGGCCAGCACTAGCCAAGCGACGACGGCAGTCCTGGAAGGGACTGGGGCATACCGGCAAGGCCCGGACCCGCGCGATGGTGACCATGGTGGAGTTCTCTGATCACCAGTGTCCGGCGTGCAATGGACTGGACACGACCGTGAAGCGCATCCTTGCGACAAACCGGGACCGGGTCGCGCTTGTCTACCGGAACTATCCGCTTCCACCGCACAGGAATGCGATGAAGGCGTCGACCGTTGCGGAGGCGTCCGGTGCTGCCGGGGCGTACTGGCAGGTGCACGACCGCTTGTTCGAGACTCAGGACATGGGGGCACCCATGCCGGAACCGACCGACTGCTTTGCCACGCTTGCCACTGGCTTGGGCATTGATCCCCAATTGATCCGCAAGGCGATTGCCGAAAACACCTACGCGTCGCGGATCCCGGCTGCTGTTGCCGACGGCAACCGGGTGGCGATCAATTTCACCCCGACATTCTTCGTGAACGGACGCAAGATCACCCGGAACAGACCTCCAGATCTGGAGGACGCGGTGACCCAGGCGCTTCGGTAAGCATTGTCACCCAAAGCCCTGCACGAGATCTGGAATATTCGGATGCGGAGAGATGAGCCGGCGATGGTGCCGGCACTCCCAGGGTGGCGAAACGCAGCGGTTCAGTTGGCGTGCAGGGCCTCGTTCAGGACGACCTGGTTCCGCTTGGCCACGACTTCGATGGCCCCGGACTGGCTGTTCCTGCGGAACAGGAGATCATCCTGGCCGGAGAGTTCCAGTGCCTTGACGATGCGCCCATCGGGCAGGGTCACCTTCGCGCCGGCCGTGAGATAGAGACCCGCCTCGACGGTGCACCCGTTCCCAAGGCTGATGCCCAGGCCGGCGTTGGCGCCCAGCAGGCACTTCTCGCCGATCCGGATCACTTCCTTGCCACCGCCGGACAAGGTGCCCATGATGGAGGAACCCCCACCGACGTCGGACCCATCGCCGACGACCACACCGGCGCTGATGCGTCCCTCGACCATTGAGACGCCGAGTGTGCCGGCATTGAAGTTGCAGAACCCCTCGTGCATCACGGTGGTCCCGGGTGCAAGGTGCGCCCCAAGACGCACGCGGTCAGCGTCGGCAATGCGGACGCCTGATGGAATGACGTAGTCGGTCATGCGGGGAAACTTGTCGACACCGCTCACACGCAAGGCCCTTCCGTGGGACCGTGCGCGCATCGAGACACGATCGAAGGTCTCGGGGTCGTAGGGGCCGGTATCCGTCCAGACCACGTTGTGCAGGAGGCCGAAGATACCGGCAAGGTTCTGACCATGGGGATGGACCTTGCGGGCGGAAAGGAGATGCAGGCGGAGGTACACACCCGAGGCATCCGCCGGGGCGTCATCCAGATCGCCAACGAAGCTGACGACCGGCGCCCGAGGCACGGCGATGGGGTCGGAAGAAACAGGAGACCCGAGGACGTCGCGCGCCATCTGGATTGCCTCGATGTTCGCATGACGCTTGCCGTCACCGGCAAAACACGCGAAGTAGGCGAGGGCGCGATCGAGCAATTCAAGGGTGAGGGAAACGGTTCCCGATCCTGAAAGGTGTCCGGTGACGTGGGCCAGCACGGCAGCCGAACCGTAGTTTTCCTCACGGTTGACGACCGGGTACCACGTGTCCAGCACCTTGGCACCGGGCACGACATTCCCGGGATGGTCCCAGTCGCCGATGGCATACGACGCGATTCCGACCGCAAAGGCAACCGGTCGCTGGTAGCCGGGGTGCGCCTCGACACTGGCGACGAAGGCACGGAACTCATCGTTGGTGCGGGGCAGGTGATCGTTCGTCATTGCGGGCTTCTCCGGCAGTCGTCGTCTGGGGATGATGGTCTTACAAGATGCGGTCGAGAGTGGCGACAGCATCCCGGCAGGTCTCGATGGCTGGCACAAAGGCAAGGCGGACATATTCGCTGCCTCGCGGGCCCATGAACGACCCGGGCAGGACGATGATGCCGTTGTCTAGGAGTTCGGACGCGAAGACCCGTGCGTCACGCCCGGGTACACGGTCCGGAACGCGGATCCAGAGGTAGAAGGCGCCCTGGCTTGCCTCGACCGTGAGGTGCTTGCGGGCACACAGGTCCAGGAAGAGGTCGCGTCGCACGGCATAGCGCGCACGTTGCGCCTCGACATGCACCTCATCGTTCCAGGCGGCAATGGCGGCCTTCTGGATGAACTCCGGGGTGGCTACCCCGATGCGTGGACGCACACTCTTCATCGCGGCGATGACGCGGGCATCACCGGCAATCAGTCCCGAACGGTACGCCGTCATGTTGCTGCGCTTGGAAAGCGTGTTCACCACGACGGCATGTGAGAACTCCGGATCGGTGGACGCCTGCAGCAACCCCGCGGGCGGGGCGTCAAACCAGAGTTCGCTGTACGCCTCGTCCGAGGCAACCAGGAAGCCATATTGGTGGGCGAGGTCCAGGGCGCGACGGTAGTGCGCAAGTGGCGCAACCGCACCCGTGGGATTGTGCGGCGAATTGAGCCACAGCATTGCAAGACGTCGGCCAATTTCGGGCGTGATCGCCTCGAGGTCAGGGAGCCAGTCGGGTCCGAGAGGCAGGGGAAACACCTCGCCGTGGTGCAGGATGACGCTGTCCCCATAGACCTGGTACGCGAGTTCGGGAACCGCGACAAGGTCACGGCGACCCGGGGTGCCGGGCGCATCGAGTACCAGTGAGGTGAGGTTGTAGAGGGCTTCCTTGGCGCCGTTGGCGGGCAGGACATGACGTTCGGGATCGACCGATACGCCGAAACGCCGGCCGAACCACGACGCGATTGCCTGCCGGAGGGCGGGAAGGCCGGCGGCGGTGGGATACCGGCTTGCCGGGGTGATGGCCGACACCAAGGCATCGCGGATGAACTGCGGGGTCTCGTCCTCGGGATCGCCCACGCCGAAGTTGATCAGCCGGACGCCTTGGGAGGCGAGTTCATCCTGCCGGGCGCGCAGTTGGGTGAACGCGTAGGGACGGAGGTCGGCAATCGCCCGATTGAGGCCGACTGGCGCAGGTACCGGCGTGGTCACGTTCGGGATGATACCCGCCGCCTGCCCCTCCCCACAGAGCCCCCCTTCACTTGCGTGCGCGTCGCTCCCTGAACCCCGGTCACGGAGTTTCAGGGGGGCGCCACGGCAACGCGGCCCGGAGACGATCAAGGACATCGCCCGTCCGCAGCTGTCTCTCGAGGGTCACCGCGAGATGGGCCCGCAAGGCCAGTTCGATGTCACGGTGTTCGCG
>CAMDTO010000105.1 GCA_945907765.1 Thermoflexus hugenholtzii JAD2
GCGCGAAGCCGGGCGAGGTCCTCGGCGGTCACCGTCGGGTCGGCCTCATACATCGACATAGGCCCGCCAGGAGTCGCCCTCAGCAGGACGAACACGACAAGTGTCATGAGGAGGAGGAGCGGCACCGCCTGCACGATACGACGGGCCAGATACCGGGTCATCGAGATGCCTCTACGTTCCCCTCGTCGGACACGGCTTGGCCGATAGGATTGCAACGAGCCAAATCAGAATGAGCCCGCTTTGTGGCATTCTGACTACACCCCGTCCGCCACCTCATACCCATGCCGGAGACCCTCCGTGGTCGGCCGGAGGGTTTACGGGCATCGATGAGCGCACCGCACACCGGGCGGCGCCACAACACCTCTGCGGAACCGCCTACTTGTTGAGCCACCAGTTTTCCAGGTCCCATGCGAGGTTGTCCCACGGATTGTGGATGCGACCCATCACGTATTTCCGAGCGCCATCTACGTCCAGGCGGTTGTAGAGAAAAATGTGAGCACGGGATGCGGTCAGTGCCTTGACGGCCCGTTCGAATGCCGATTTGCGCTTGTCCGGATCCGGCGTTGACCCAGCCTCGTCGAGCGATTTGTCAACCGTCTCATCCTTGAGACGGGCATAGTTCTGGCCCTCGCCCTTGTTTCCCTCAGTCGGAATTTGCGACGAGTGGAAGTAGCTAAACAGGTGGAAGTGCGGGTCAATGCCCGGATTTGTCGTCCACATGTTGATGTCGAAGGTGCCTTTGGCACGCGGAGCGTTGTCCGCCCATGTTCCCAGAAGAGAGGCCGAGGGGATGTTCTTGATCTCGAGGGCTATGCCGACTTCCTTGAGCATTTCCTGCACGACTTGTTGAGCGAGTTCACGCAACTTGTCGCCCGAAGTCGTCTGGTAGGTCAGGCTCGCCTTGACACCGTCTTTCACACGGATGCTGTCTGGACCGACCTTCCATCCGGCGTCGTCAAGCAATTTCCTTGCCTTGTCGGGGCTGAACTCACTAGCGGGGATTGCTGGAGCGGCCCATCCGGTGGAAAGTGGTGAGGTGCCGACGGTCGTCTTGCCGTAGAGGAGCTTATCTACGATGAGCTTCTTGTTGATACCGAGTTCGATCGCCTCCCGTACCTTTGGATCGCTCAGCACCGGATGTTTGGTCGTCGGATTACCCGCCTTGTCGCCAGTTGGAGCGCTGAGGTTGAGGATAAGGCGTTCCACGCCAACGCCCGGTTTGGCCCAGACGTCGATCTCCTTGTCTCCGTCGAACTCGGGTATCTGGGCTTCGATCAGGTTCCAGACAACATCGACCTCGCCGGTCTTCAGTTGGGCAATCCCAACTTCTCGGCTTGGCGTGATGCGAAAGATCACCTGGTCAAGGTAGGGCTTGCCCTTGACGTAGTACTCCTGGTTCTTCGTGACTGTGATGTGGTCGCCGGACGCCCATTCGACAAACTTGTACGGACCGGTGCCGATCGGGTTCCGGTTGAAGTCGGATTTCTCAATCGACGTCTTGCCCTCGAATGAATGCGCGGGCAGGATCGCTCCAAAGAGTGATATGAACGGCGCAAAGAACGTCTTGAACCGGACCTCGAAGGTGTAGTCAACCTTGATGGTGAACGACTCGATGTCACGGTAGCCCAACCGTGACGTCACCGGGTTCGCCGGATCCATGATCACGTCGTAGGTGAACTTCACGTCCTTGACCGTGAATGGCTTCCCATCGTGCCACTTCACGTCCTGGCGGAGCTTGTAAGTGATTGTCTTGCCATCGGCGGACACGAGGCCATTCTTGGTTGTCGGCACTTCCTTGGCGAGATCTGGAACGTACTCGCCCTTTTCATTCGGTCGGACCATGCCACCGAATATCGTGTTCCTGACCACGTTTCCGGCGTTCTGGACATTCAGGTACGGGTTGAGGTTCCCGGGTTCCTGGTAAAGGGCAATCTTGAGAGTTCCGCCCGGCTTTGGAGTCCCGGTGGACGGCGCTGCTGGCGCCGGGACGGCAGTCGATGCCACCGCGACGGGCTTCGCCGTCTCCGCCTTCACCGTCTCAGGGGCCTTGGTTGGCGACGCTGCAGGAGGCTGTTCGCCGCACGCCGCAAGGAGCAATGGAGGGAGTCCGACCATTGCGCCTGCCTGCCCGAGACGGGCCAACAGGATGCGTCGCGTCGTCATGTAATTGCTCCTTGGCGATGGCTTATTGCGGAACGTTGAACGCGCCAGTTGCCCCAAGAACCCGATGGCGAGGGCCACCGTTGGGAGACGTGTCTCGACCCGATTCGTCGTCGTTGCCGTACTCTACCAGTCTATTTGCCGCTGTATTCGGAGGCCCCCGGCATGGCGATCGTCACCTTTAATCATTATCCGAAAGTTGCAGAACTCACTGATATTCTTCATGAGTTTGTGAAAGAGTTTCCGCACCTTGTGTCGATTGAATGCATCGGACACAGCCTGAGGGCCGTGAGATATGGCACCTGACCATCACGAACTCCGCGACAGGACCAGCCCATGAAAAGCCCGCGTTCTGGGCCGATGCAAGCATCCTTGCCACCGAACTTGCTCCGACGGTTGCCGTCCTCCATCTCTTGCACACGTTGGCCACCGGATACGGCATCGATCCCGAGATCACGCGGTGCCTGGACACTCGCGCCTTCTACCTCGTGCCGAGTGTGAACCCTGACGGTGCCGAACTCGCACTGGCCGATTCACCGCGCATCGTGCGATCAAGCACGCGGGCGTATCCGGCTGACGCTGAGACCCCCCACGGTCATGATGGCGGTGACGTAGACGGTGACGGACATCTGCGCGTGATGCGAACGGGCCGTGGAAGGTCTGCCTTGACGAACCACGATTGCTCGTCCGACGCGAGCCGGTTGAGGTTGGAGGCGAATACTTCCGGGTCTTCCCTGAGGGCCGAGTCCACGGGGATGACGGCGTCACGATTGGCCTCGCTCCACCTCGCGAAGGGCTGGATTTGAACCGGAACTTTCCGGCTCAGTGGAGACTTGAACATGAGCAAAAGGGGGCGGGACCGTATCCAGGTTCTGAGCCTGAAGTCGCCGCGCTCATCCGCATTGTGTCGTTGCACCCGAACATTTGTGCTGGGGTCGCATTCCATACCCAGAGTGGCGTGATCCTCAGGCCGTTTAGTCACCAGAGTGACGATGCGTTCCCGGCCGAGGATCTTTGGACATATCAGAAGCTTGGAGCGAAAGGCACTGAACTCACCGGCTATCCCGCAATCTCGGTCTATCACGAGTTCGGGTACCACCCTAAGGAAGTAGTCAACGGCGCATTCGACGACTGGGCGTACAACCACCTCGGGATCTTCGGGTGGACCGGGGAGATCTGGAACCCGCAACGGCAGGCGGGCATTCCCGAGATGAAGTACGTCGAGTGGTACCGAGAACATTCCGTTGAGGATGACCGCAAGCTGCTTGCCTGGAGCGGCGATGCGTTGCGAGGGAAGGGGTATCAGGACTGGACGCCCTTTGATCACCCCGACCTTGGTCCAGTCGAGATTGGCGGTTGGGACTCACTCTACGCCTTTGGCAACCCGACTCCCCATCTCTTGGAGGCCGAGATTTCGCGGTTTTCGCCTTGGCTGATCTGGCATGCTCTGGTGCTTCCCCGCCTTGAGGTTCACGAGGCTACGGCGGTCGCCGAAGCACCAGGGACGTCGCGGGTCCGTGTTGTTGTCCAGAACACCGGTTGGTTGCCGACCCAGGTGACCAAGCGGGCACGCGACATCAAGGCGGTCCGGGGTGTGCGGTGCGAACTCGATCTTCCTGACGGTGCAAGACTGGTTTCAGGGAGACTGCAGGAGGATGCGGGCCAACTTGAGGGTAGGGCGTACAAGGCATCGGCTCCGACCAGGCGCCCGGCTGACCCGACCGATGACCGGGCAAAAGTGGAATGGGTGATCGTTGGCACAGCGGGCCAGCGCATTGGAATCACGGCGAGCCACCCGCGAGCTGGCACGGTCCGGACGTCGCTCATCCTCGCCTGACCAATCATCACTTGGGGAAGTTGGCCAGGCAAGGTCATCCGGGCCGTACGGGCCTACTTGCCGGACTGGCGGGCAAATCCGGTGGCGTCGACCGGCGCGTCCGCTGGCACGCCAGCTTCGACAATCAGGTACGTTGCTCCACCGATGTAGAAGTAGCCGGGTGGGTCGCCGCCAAAGAGGTCGAAGTGGCGCGAGGCAGGCGGAAGGGTCACCACCAGGCGTCCATCACCATCAGCCACCAACGGAGTTTCACGACCATCGCTATCGATAAGGATGGCCGACCCGCCGGACGCCTTCAGGGCAACCGTCGATGCCTCATCGGTGCCGTTCCAAACGACTGAGGCACGCTTGTCTCCATGGTGAAAGACGGCCAGATGTTGCGCCCACTCAAAGCGTGAGGCGTATTGCGCCTGCTTCTTGGGGTCGGGCCGCTTGCGGACATGCAGTTCCATCCTTGACGCCCCGGCGATGTGTTCGCCGACCAACTGATAGGCGCGGTATCCGGGACGGCCACGTGCGACGTCCTTGTTCTGCATGTCCGGATGAAACCTGACAAGTCCCCAGAGTTCATCGGGTACCGGATACGGGTCATCCTGCAGTGCCTGGAAGAAGACCTTGTCGTAGCCCGCGGTCAGTGCCAGTGCATGGGCTTGCAGGACGTAGTTGGCTTGTTCGGCCATCGTGATCCGGAAGCCATCCTCGCGACCCTTTGGATCCCATCCAGGAACCTGGTCATCGAACGGCATCGCGTTGATCTCAGTGAGCCAGATTGGCTTGGACCCCGCACCCATTGCTTGCAGACGGGCGCGGAACCCGGTTCGGTCGGCCGGTTCAGCGGCGATGTCCACCCCACCGTGGTAGCGGTCCCACAGGTCGTGCGGGTTCCGGTAAAGGTTCAAGGCGACGACATCGAAGGCGTCCGCGCCCTTGGCCTTCACGACGTCAGCGAACGCATCAAACCACGGCAGGCTATCTCCGCCTCCGGCCTCCTTGTCCTTGAAGTACGAGTACGGCGAGGTCACGATCCGAGCCGAGGGATTCGCGGCCTTGGCAGCCTCTGACGCCACTGCAAGCAGTTGGTAGTAGTCGGCAACCGAACCCGCCCATGTGTTGTAAACGGCATTGCTGCCGGTGGCAGGAATTTCCACCTCATTCCAGATTTCGAACACGTCCATCCGGCCCGCATATTCCTGTGCGAGCCGGTACATGAATGAACCCCACGTGTTCAGGGGATTGATCACATCGCCGTTGAACACCGGTTCATAAAGACCCTTGGGGACCGAAGTTCCAGATTTCAAACCCGGCGTCTGGGCGGCCCACTCCGGGGTGCCGAGCACCATAGCCGCGACCTTCATCCCGGCCTTGACCTGTGCATCAAGGACATTCTCCCCCTTGCCATCGGTGAAGTAGAAGGTGTTGAACTCGTCGGGTTCGCGTTGCATGTTGAACCACTGGCACGTCCAGCGGGTCCAACCGGCACCCGAGGCTGTGCCGAATTGCATTGCCTTGAATGCTTCGTTTATCCCGAGATTGTCCCGGCCCGGTCTCGGTGCGAGCATTCCCACTGCCTGGGCACTCGCGAACGGCACCGTGCGTCCGGTGATCGAGGCAGCGACTGACGCGGTGGCAATCGCAACCGTTCGATGGAACATCCGGCGCGTCTGCGTCGACGTGGCCACTGGTGAGACTTCATCCTGATTTGTTGGTGAGATGGTCAATTAGGGGATCCCTCAAGGTGTATGTCGGGTTGTTCATGTCCGGCAGCGGCGGTAGAACTGGCCGGGTACCGTCGCCGGTGAGACGAGTGGGGTAGGGGGATATCCTCGCCCTTCAAGCACGGCGTTGGATGGGTTCCCGTCTGGCAGAATTCGCGGTCAGGCTTCACCCGGGCGCCTGGTCTGTGCGATCAGTGCTTCCATCGCACCGAGGTAATCCTCCAGTGCCCTCCGCCCGACATCCGTCAGGTCATAATCGGTGCGTGGGACCCGTCCATCGAAAGATTTTCGGCAGCGAACATACCCAGCTTCCTCGAGTTTTCGGGCGTGCACGCTGAGGTTCCCATCGGTGGTCCCGAGAAGATTGCGCAGCTCGTTGAACGTCATGGTCTGGTTGACCGCCAATGCGCTCACGATCCCGAGGCGCAACCGTTCGTGGATCAGGCGGTCAAGATCCGGCCATGGGCTCTGGTGGGCGGATGCCGAACGGCCATGATGGCGGACAGCGTCTCGTCTCTCTCCGGCCAAGAGGCGGGACTGATCGGAGACGGTGGAGTCCGGCAGGGCAGGACGCTTTCGCGGATTGGAGACAGACGGCGCTGGCATCGTCGTCAGCCACCATGCCTGCGTGCAATGACGACGCCGAACCCGGCGAGCAATCCACCAAACCCCACTGCAAGCATGGCATCACCCCAGGATTGCGGGACGACGAACGCGAAGGCACCGAGTGCCATCAACGCGATCCCAAGGACCCTGACGGGGCGGACCGAGGAGGCGCCACCGGCAGTCACGCCGGTTCCGAATGCCAGAAGCCACGTGCCTGGCAGGAATGCGGTAAGACCGTGCGACCACAGCACCGCGGTCAGGATTGCCCCACTTACCATCGCTGGCGTGAAACTTGATGCGAACCGTCGGTTCGGCCCGGCGGTAACCGCCAGCCCGGTGCGCCGCGCTTTCCGTGCCACGGCGAGAACCCCAACCACTCCTGCAAGAGTTGCCTCGATAAGCCATGCAGCAAGCCACCTGTCAGTAGTCGGTTGCGCGGACGCAAACATGGCGGTCACAACTGCGGTGGCACCAATCCATGCGGTGGCCCATCCGGGCACTGAGGTGAACGACCCTGCCGCCTCCATCGTGTTGCGGATGAAGCGGAGTTCGTCGAGGGCGTCAGCATGGGCTAGTGCAGGCAGGGTGGTAGCCACGGCCCGCGACGCACGCCGTCCGCGTCCGGTTGACGGCGACCGCTGACGGCGACCAACACTGGAGTGGCCTCCATTGCTGCCCCACTCGGCCATCTGTCGGGTTGGCCACGGCGATTGGCTGCCGGTCCCGTTTCTGGGTTCGCCATTGATGGGCGGCGATGCCAGCGTTTCATCAGCCATGCCGCGCCTGCCCCAGTCTTGTATGTTCGTGATCCTTGCCGAAGGAGGACGGATCTGTTGACTAGCGTAGCTCATCGGGGTGGGAGCCCGTGGCATCAATTGTTGGGACGGGACAGGTTGCTCATCCTTCGGTGTCCCCATCGGAGACTCCACCGTACTTGCGGTCACGCGACGAGTACACCGTGAGGGCGCGGTCGAGTTCGTCTTCATTGAAATCGGGCCAGCAGACTTGCGTCGAGTAGTACTCGGCGTACGCTGCCTGCCAAAGCAGGAAATTCGAAAGGCGGAACTCACCCGCGGTCCGAATGATGAGGTCCGGGTCTGGAAGCCCGGCGGTGTATAGGTGATCCGAAATCAGCTGTTCGGTGATCGCTTCCGGCGCGACCCCCGAGGTCGCGATCCGTCGCACTGCGTCGACGATCTCGGCCCGTGAACCGTAGTTGAACGCCACATTGAGGATCAGGCGCGTGTTGCCAGCCGTCAGTGCGATTGCCTCTCCGATGCGGTTCGACAACCGTGCGGGGATGCCCTCCATCGACCCGACATGACGGATCTGCACCCCGTTGGCACGGAGTGCCGGCGCCTCGCGTCCGATCGCTTCCGTCAGGATCTGGAAGAGGCCCTTGACCTCTTCCTGCGGTCGTCCCCAGTTCTCGGTCGAGAAGGCGTAGATCGTGACCACCTGGATGCCTCGCGTACCACAACATTCAAGCACGCGCCTGAGATTCTGGGTGCCTGCGCGGTGACCGAACAGGCGCGGTTGACCGCGTTGCTTCGCCCAACGTCCGTTGCCATCCATGATGAACGCCACGTGACGGGGCGTCCGCACCACCCTGTCTGCCAGTTCTGGACGCTTCCCGGAACCAGCTTGCGTCCCGCGCCCGGTTGCCTCGCGCCAGAGAGTGGAGATCGACATGACGGAAGGATAGGCCCACAGCGTCGCAGTGGTCAAGCACTTTGCGTTACAAAGTGGAGCGAATCTTGATCTCTCCCCGTGCGGCGATGTGGTTGGGAGTGGTGCGTCGCCGGGATACGCCCGACAAATGCAGTGGCAAGGCTGGGGCACTTGCCCCAAGCCATCCTCAGACCGTTGGCGCGATGCGGTGGATCGCGAAGTCCTGGTGACCGATGATCTCGGCGACCGTCTCGGCGCCGTTGCAGACGTCGACGAGCAGTGCCCGGAGCGCTTCTACCATTGCGGTTCGGGACGCCCCGTTACCGCTTTCGGCCACCGACAGGTCAATGTTGTCACCCATCCGGGTGGAAGTGAGCGGGTTCGCGGTCACCTTCACGACCGGGATGATGGCATTCCCGACCGGAGTGCCCCGGCCGGTGGTGAAGAGGCACAGGTGTGCCCCGGCCGCCGCCATTGCCGTCACTGAAACGGCGTCATGCGGAGGCGTGTCCATGAGATGGAGTCCCGGACGGCTTGGCCTCACGCCAAAGTCGAGGACATCCTGGATCGGTCTGGTGCCACCCTTGGCAAGGCAGCCCAAGGCACGTGCCTCGATGGTCGTTTCACCAGTGAGGACATCAGCGTCGGCCTCATGGCCGATCACGATCGCGCCGTTGGCCGTGGCCCCCCGACGGAACCGGGCAGTCACCGCATGGATCCGTGCCCCAATTTCGGGCGCAGCGGCCCGGGATGAAAGGTGATCCTCGAAGTCCATCCAATCAGTCGTTTCACCCATGATGACCCGCGCACCGAGGTCGACCAGGTGATCAACGACCTCGCCGACGATCGGGTTGGAAACCGTGTCGGTCGAGTGGTCGCTTTCCCCGCATTGGGTCGCGACGATCAATTGGTCCAGACCGATCGGGACCCGGGGCAGGTTGGCAATCTGCGTCGCGAGTTCGCGGGCAACCGCAACTCCTCGCGTGATCGACTTGATCGACCCTCCGGCCTCCTGAATGGAGAACGAGACGACCGGACGTCCCGGTGCGAGGGTGCGGATGAGGCTCGCAACGTCATTCGACTGGCACGTCTCGCATCCCAGACCAATCACCAGGACCGCACCGACGTTCGGGTTTGCCCCGGCGCCTGCGAGGATCCGTTCCGTCAACCCCACGTCGTCGCCAACCTGGGCACATCCGTGCGGGTGCGGGAGCGCGATGGCACCGGGCACCTGAGCGGCGATCCGTTCCGTGACCGTGTTCGCACAGATGACGCTGGGGATGATCGCGAGATGGTTCCGGATTCCCACCGTCCCATCTGGACGTCGGTATCCGAGGAACGTAGCCATGCCGACCCCCGGATTTCCGGTGGACCCGTGACCGGCAACCGATGCGATAGCCATGGTCTCTCTCCTCTGGCGCTGTCGCCTGCGATCTGGATGCGGCGCGCTCAGCACGCCCGGTGGCTGGATGCCCCTGATCCGGTGCCCGACCAGTCGGACGGTAGCCTAGGCTACCCACATGCCGTCGGGCGCGTCAACCGGTTTCAGGGTCACTGTGGGAGAATCCCGACATGAATGAGAATGATCGCATCGCCCAGGATGCCCTGTTCACCCACTCCCGTGATCTACCCCTCTGGCCAGACGGGCCCGTCGAGCGGCGTCTCGAACTCCTGCGCCCACGGCAGATTGTCGCCCTGCGCAACGAATGCCCGGTGATCTACCTGCCAGTTGGCGCCTTGGAGTGGCATGAACGCCACATGCCCGTCGGGACCGATGGCATGACCGCACACGGCATCTCGTTGCGGGCCGCCGCAGTGACCGGAGGGGTCGTGTATCCCCCACTGTTCTGGGGTGTCGATGAATTCGGGCTTTCGGAATCGGGCGAGATCCGGTCAGGCATGGACATTCCCGCCGACATGCCGCTTCCGGGAAACATATTTAGAATTGGGCACGACACCTACGGGCAACTGATCACCGAGGCTGTTGCCGAGGTCTTCCGTGCGGGCTACCGGGTTGTTGCCCTGGTGACCGGTCATGGGGCGAAGGGCCAGACCCACACCATTTACAAGGTTGCGCGTGCCCGGAACGAGGCCTCCGGGTATCGCGCGGTCGTACCGATGGAGGCGTACGCACCCGCGATGGGCATCCTGCCCGATGGCGGCGGACATGCCGGCCGTTCAGAGACCGCACTCATCCTCGGCCTCCATCCGGAGCTTGTCGACTTCCGCGAGTCCCCGCCCGCGGGTGAACCGGTTCTTGGCGGTTCGGATGCCCGGACGCATCCCGTTCATGGTCCCCTCACCGTGGGAGACGGCAACCGTCTGGTTCAGGCTGCGGTCGACGCCCTTGTCGCCCGGGTGCGCGACGCCATCGAAAACATGCCACCGGCGTGACCGCACGCCGCGGCGCGTCCCTGTCTGGTCAGAACTCGTCTTGCTCCCGGACCTGCACGTGGTCCGGGAGCCTAGGCGGTCAGGCCGTCACCGACCGGCCGGTCTCGGGAACAAGTCACGCGATGCGGACCAGTGTCGGCCTCGGCATCAGATCTGCTATGAGATTGCGACAAGGATCGATTCGGGTCGACGGTCGGCCACTGGCCTCCCGCCAAGGATTACCAAGTGAATTCTTGAGAGGTCGGCGAGGCACGAGACATCGGCGAGGG
>CAMDTO010000106.1 GCA_945907765.1 Thermoflexus hugenholtzii JAD2
ACACGACCGGGTGACGCAGGAAATCCTGGGTCACCCGGTCGGTGTCCGGGGTTCGGACGGCAGTTGGCCGTCCGTTGGGTGGGGAGGCTTACGCCGGGCGGACGTTCACGGCGCGCTCGCCGCGTCCACGGGTATCGGCCTGCTTCTCATACGTGACCATCTGATCTTCGTTGAGGTTGTCGTAGATGCCGTTGACTACGCCGGTGGCGTGGAAGAAAACTTCCTTGCCATCCTCGCCGCGGATGAATCCGAAGCCTCGGTCACGGACAAGACGGATAATGGTTCCAGTCGCCATAGCGGCGTCCTCTCGGGTGGGTGTACCGGCAGCGGCGGGGCAACCGGGATCCGAAAGGACCGGCAACGGCGTGCTGACGGGCAAGTCGGAGCGCCGCACGGCGCACTCCTCATTTGGCGTCAATCAACAGGATCTAGAACCCGTTGCCGTGTGCCTTTAGACCATAACACGCCAGCGGCGGGGTAGTTGCCGGGTGGCAGGATTGCTACCCGGAAGCGACCATGCGCGGACGCGTTACGATCAACCGATGGCTGAAAGCGACTTTGGCAAGGACTTACGTGGGCGGGACCTCTCCCGGCATGATCTGACGCAGGCCGACCTGACCGACGCGGACCTCACCGGGGCGAACCTGACTGGCACAAACCTGTCCGGCGCGGACCTGACGGGGGCAACCCTCTACCGCGCGGACCTCACGGGTGCGAACCTGACCAATGCTGACCTCACCTACGCCGACCTGACCCGGGCGACATTGAGCGATGCCACGCTGGTTCGGGCCACGCTGACCGGTGCGAACCTCTCGGGGGCCGTCATCCACAAGGCAAACCTGTCGGGTTCCGACCTGCGGTGGGCCATCCTGTTCGGGGCAACGGTGACCGGTACCGATCTGACCGGCGCGAACCTTTATTACGGAAACCTGATCAGGGCGGTCCTGGATGGGTCCAACCTGACCAAGGCGGCGATGTACGGGGCTAACCTGACCCGGGCGACGGTGCGGGGTGCAAACCTTTCGGGTGCGGACCTGCGTTGGGTGAACGTGATGGCATCGACCCTGGCCGGTGCGATTCTCACAGGGGCAAACCTGTCCTATGCGGAGAACATGACAGGGTCGGACTTTGCGGGTGCGGACCTGACGCGGGCGAAACTGATCGGGGCTAGCTTGTCCGGGGCCGACCTTTCGGGAGCAATCCTCACCGAGGTGGATGTGACTCGGGCAAAGCTTGGTGGGCGGACCGGCATCACCATTCAAGACCTTGGTGGGGCGACCGGTGCCTCCACGGCGAAAGGCACAGTGGATCCGGGGTCGTGAGTGGACCCGGGGCATCGCTCGCGTGGTCAATTGCAAACGGGGGAGTCGGCGTGAGCCAAGTTTGCATGCGCGACGAGTGCTGACCTTATCGCGTGTCTGGCGCAGCCCAGTCCTCAACCCTCAAGTCGGGGATGCGCATGAACTCGCGCACGTTCGACGTCAAAAGGGTCGCGCCAACGGATCGGGCGTGAGCACCGATCCAGAGGTCGTTGCTACCAATGATCCGGCCGGTCTGGGCCAAGTGGGCGCGAATCTCGCCGTAGTGCGCGGCGACTTCCTCCGTCATGTCCAGAGCAGGGATGGCAACCAGCAGAGCGTCCACGAGGGCATGCCCTTCCGATGGACGAGCGCTTCGTTCAGCGCCGACGCGTAACTCCCCGAGGCTGACAACAGAGATTGCCACTGTACCCATAGTGAGATCGTCAATGCGTGGCCGGGATACCAAGGGGCGATCCTTGATGATCCTGATGCAGATATTGGTATCCAGCACGTAGCGCGTGATCACCACCAGTCGCGTTCCTGTGGGGGCGGGTCTTCGCGTGGTTGCGTGAACATGTCGTCCGGACATGGAGGCAGCAGGCTGAGTGGCTCGCCGATGGTCTTGGGGATTGGACGGATGACGATGTCGGTGCCTTGTCGGAAGATTTGCACCTCACGGTCTGCAAGCTGGAAATCCTTGGGTAGGCGCACTGCCTGGGAATTGCCAGACTTGAACACGGTGGTTCGGCGCATCGCAGTCCTCTGCATCTCGGTATATACGGCTAGTGTATACGACTGTGCCTCCCTTGGGTGACGGGATGCGCGAACTGGTCGACGTGATAAGGGGTGGTTGTGGGGTGCGCCGGCAGGGAATGCCCCCACCCCCTACCCCTCCCCCGTTGCGATGGGAGAGGGGAGTTGCTTCACCCCTGCGCGTGGCTGCGATTGCGACGGGGGTAGGGAGACCTCTCGGGGTCTGGTGTCAGCAGATGACGGGGCGGGCGGATTGTGGTCCGTGGGCGGGCGGGTCGATGCCGATCCACCGTTCGTCGGCTGGTTCGCTGGCCCGCTGGTATCGCGAATCCGATGACAGGCGCAGGCGGTCGGCCGACTGGTTGTCCAAGCTGGCATGGACCAGGACCATGTTGAAGACCAGCAGGTCGCCGGCACGGTAGTCGGTGGTCAGCCAACGGCCACCGAACTTCTGGCGCAGGCCAACGTGGTCGTCGGTGATCGCCCCAGTCGCGAGGTCGGGACGGTTGCGCAGGCCATCCGGCCCGGTCCACGCGCCATCGTGACGGTTCTCACAGACGGTGTCGACGTCGGTGGCGAGGTAGTCGCCGGTCAAGTTGTGCTGCCGATGGGATCCCTCGAGGACGATCAGTCCGCCGAGGTGCCGGTCGATGTCTCCCAAGGGGGTCCACGACGTGCACAACTGGTGGGTGCCCCGGCCCATGAAGACGAGGTCGCAATGCGAAGCGGTGCCCATGCCGGGCTTGACCAGACGTAGCCACGTGAAGTCGAAGTGGCGCACTTCCTCGCCAAAGAGGGCACGGTAGAAGCGGATCATCGGGCCGTCGGTGGCGTATAGGAGGTGCTGCAAGGCACGGTTGTTGCGGGCGACGTCGGATGACTTCACGCCGAGGGTCGCGCCGGGCACAAGAATGGCGTCGTCGACCGGGTGGGCGGATCTGATCAGTCCGTGTTCGGCGAGTTGGCTGCAGAGTTCATGGCGGGCGGCCAGGACTTCGTCGCGCAGGAGATAGCCGGGGAGGTAGAGGTAGCCGTCCTCGTCAAGTCGTTCGTGCGCGGTGGCAATGGTTCGTGCGATGGCAACGGGGGTCGTGCCGAGGTCATCGGATCGACGCAGTTCTCCGATTGTCCCCGGAGTGTCCTCGAGGACCTGACCCCGGGAAATGAGGGTCGCGGGTCTGGTGTCTGTCGTGGTGATCACTCGTCGGACGTCCTCTTGAGGCAGGATAGCGCAGTCGGATGATGCTCTCCACCCGGTCGGAGCGTAACCCCCACCCCCTGCGAGTGGTTTCCGATGCGACGGGAGAGGGGAGTTGGCTCACCCGTGCGTGTGGATCAGGTGACGGCTGTGGGGGCGGACCCAACCGGTGGAGTGACGGGGCCGTTCCAGTGGGCAATACTCTGCGTGGGCCCGAGTGGCACGTGTGTTTTCCCGATGATCGTGCATGGGGAGACGCACAACGCAGGGATGCCTGCAGACCACGGGCGATTGGTAGTTCTGCATGGCGGATGAACGCGAGACAGACGGCATAGCAAGTGACACAGTCCCGGACGACGATACATCGACGTCAGGGCAGCGTGGATCGAACCCGGTGGCGATGGTATGGCGGACCGTCCGTGAATATGGCGAGACCCTCACCGCCGCCTCGTCCCCGGTTGCGACGGGAGAGGTGAGAACAGGCCCCGAGTGGGATCTGCGCACGGTCGTCTCGGCAATCGGGATCGCGTCCGCCGAGATGGATCTGCGGTTCGTCGTCGCCATGATTGCGTGGGCGATCGTGTCGCTTGCCAGTGTGCTGTGGGTGATCCGTCCACCCGGAGCCTCCTCGGTGACTTCGGCGAATGAGCATTCGATCTATTTGCTCGCGCCTTTCCTGATCGGGGCTGGTGCGCTGGCAATCATCGGCATCAGGCGGTTCGGGTCGGTCGATGCCGATGGTGTGTCGATGGCCGACCGCCTTGCCTACTGGTCGGCGGTGATCGTGATCGGCGCGGTGATCTGGTACGGGCCGGTCAATCGGAGTGGTCCGGGATTTGCGATGGCGCTTGTCACCGGAACCGTGGCGGTAATCCTGCGCCAGCTGCTCCGTCCGGTGGAGTTCGCCAGTGCCACCCTCGGACTGGTGGGCGCGGGTTTTCTCTCAAACCAAGGCCTGTCACACCTCTTGATGACGTTTGCGGTTCCTGCAACGGTGGCGGTGATCGCACATGAGATCGGGTCTCGGGGGATGCGCCTCTGGACACCGCTCGTGCTTGCCCCGATGCAGTTCCTTGCGGTTGCGTCTGCGCTCTGGTTCCACGGGTTCCAGTCGACTCCCACGGTCGTGGTTGTTCTGTACCTGGTGATCGTCATTGGAGTGGTTGTCGCGGTAGACCTTTGGAGTGACGAAGGGAGACCTGGAGGCGAAGTGATCCCGTCTCCTCCCGTTGATCCTTTGGCCTCTCCCAGAAGTCTCACCCCCTCCCCCCTTCTGGCATGGGAGGGCTCCCTCTCCCGCGCGCGGGAGAGGGAAGTGATGGCGGTGGCGGTCATCGCGATTGTCGGATCGGTGGTGGAGTTCCTGGCGTCGTGGCCATTGCCGGTGCTGCCGGTCGGGCCGATGGTCGGCCTACTCCTGTTGCTGACGCTGCTTTCGGGTCGGAACCAAGCGGACGCCGATCGGGATGCGCTGCAACAACGTGGGACGGATTTGTCGGGCGAGCGCACCGCCTCTCGATCAGTCGGTCAGATGCAGTGGTTGGGTGCCAGTGTGGCTGTGGCGGTGATGCTGCTTCTGGTGCTGAACACCCGGATGCTGGTGGATATCCACCACCAGTCCCACTTCCTGATGCCGGTGTTGGATCTCATCAATGGCAAGTCGCTGCTGGCCGACATCAACGCGCAGTACGGCGTTGGCGTGCACTACCTGATCGGGATGCTATTTCTATGGAACCCACTGCTGATCTCCTTCCCGGCATTCACGTTTGTCACGAACCTGGGCGAATTGGCTTTGGCGGCTGGGCTGTTCATGCTCGTCGGACGGGTGTCCCGGTGGTCGGCGCCCTACATTCTGCTCATCGGTGCGGCGATGGTCTTGCACCGGTTCGGGAACGTGGCGAGTCCGTCGGCATACCCCTCGACGGGTGCGGTCCGGTTTGGCCTGGGATGGTTGGCGATTGCCTGCCTGACGAGTCGGCGGTTGCGTCGCCACCCACGCGCAGGCGCCGCGTGCCTGGGTCTCGTGGCGGGTCTCGCGAGTGTCCATAGCCTTGAGGTCTTCATCTACATCACTGCCTTGGTGGCGTGTGGGCTTGGCATGGAATGGGTGCGCCACCGGATTTCGGGAGATGAGCGTGGCGCATCCCTACCGCGACGCCCGATGGATGTGCGCTTCGCTTTGGTGCCAAGCCTGTTGGCGGTGGGTTCGGGCATCGTGGGGTTCCACGTGGCCCTTTTGCTCGACGTGGTGAGGCGGTCTGGCCACCTGCCGGACTGGCGCCACTACACGCAGTACCTTTCGGTATACGATGGAGGGTTCGGGTTTGTCCCTCCCGAAGTGCGATCTCCGTGGCTGCCGATGTTCCTCGTCTGCGCGATCACTTTCATTGTCATTGGGGCGCAGTGGGCATCCCGATTGACGGAAGCCGTTGATGCTGTGCCGGTTGCCGAGACGATAATCCTGACGGCGGCGTACGGGATGCTGCAGTTCAGCTACTTCGCGTTCCGGTCACACCCGAACAACCTCTACCACCTGATGTATCCGGTGGCGATCATTGCGGTGTACTGGTTGCATCGGCTGCAACAGCACGGTGCGGGCGTGTGGGATGGCCCGATGATGCCGGTGGTAGCGGGCGTGGTCGTGGCGGTTTCGGTAATCTTGGCGCGAGGGGCATCGGTGGCGCTGGCGTCCTATGGATCGACCGGCATCGGGTGGTTGCAGGTGAAGTACACACAGGGCGCATCATCGGTTCCGCCGGTGGTTCCGACCTTTGCGGAAGGCATCCGCACCACGCTGTATCCACCAGTCGGTGATGATGTCGTGGAGTTGCGGAGTCTGGTGGAGGCTTTCAGCACTGTTCCACAGGCGAACGTGGATGGCCGGATCGCGATGATCATCGAACCCGACCTTGACCCGCGGGCACGCGTGGGCACGACCATCGTGAACCGCTTGCCCCTTAGCCTGATGACGCAGGACGCATACATCCCGGTGGGCCGTGAGGCGGCGCTGCAGTCAGTGCGCGACCTCCCGATGGGTTCGCTGCTGATCGTTGACCAACCTGACCTGATTGGTGACCTCGGCGGTGCCATGGCTGGTGTCCTCTGTGAACGCGGGGCCCTCCGGGTCATTGAGAAACGCACGCGCATCGCCGCGGTGCGTCTTGCGCCGAGGGATGAGGCGACGGTGTTGGCGGACTGGTGCCTTCGGTAGGAGGTTGGCGGGCCGTCGATGCTCAAGCATTCACGCTTCGAGGAGCAGGACGCCTTTCCTCTGCCTCCGGCCCTAAAATGTGGCTGGCCCCCACCCACCACCCCGTTGCGATGGGAGGGGGCGTAGGCCAGCGCTCCCAGGGCGTGGTACTCCCAGAGGAGGGGTACACAGGGATTGGATGCACTTCCGCTGGCTGCACGGTGACGGCGATACACTGTCGGCCGTCATGACCGAGATGGTGCTGCGGGCGATGGCTCCCGATGACTGGGATGCTGTCGCGGAACTGGTGTACACCTCGACGAACTACTGGTACGCGTCCAAGGGGCCGGGGGCGATCTTCGCGGGTGGACCGGATGCGGCGCGGGTCTTTCCCGAGGTCTACGAGGCGCTGGATCCCGGATGCTGCATCTTGGCGGTCCATCAGCGCTCCGGTCGACTGATGGGGTCGTGCTTTTTCCATCCGCGCGAGACGCATGTCAGTCTCGGGATCATGAATGTCCATCCGGCACACTTCGGGACTGGAGTCGCGCGGCGCCTGTTGCGACACATCACCGATCTGGCGGATGCACGGGGGCTGCCAGTGCGGTTGGTGTCGAGTGCGATGAATCTCGATTCCTTCTCGCTCTACACACGTGCCGGGTTCGTGCCGAGGCGTACCTATCAGGACATCCTGCTAGCGGTACCCGCGAGTGGGCTTTCGCATGATGCACCGGGTCGGGCAGAGGTGCGCTCGGCAACGACTGCCGACGTGCCTGCAATCGTGGCCCTTGAGGAAGAACTGACGGGGATCCGGCGTGGTGGTGACTTTGCGCATTTCATTGTGAACCGGTCCGGCATTTGGCACGTCTCAGTCCTGGATGGCCGTGACGGGCGCCTCGACGCGGTCGTTGCGTCGGTCGCTCACCCGGGAAGCCGGATGGTGGGTCCTGGTGTAGCGCGCACCGAGTCGGGTGCAGCTGCAGTATTGCTGGCCGAACTGGACCGGCATCGCGGGCACTCGCCTGTCTTTCTGGTGCCAGTGGAGTGTGGGGATTTGGTTCAACAGGTCTATGCGTGGGGTGGCCGCAACGTGGAAATGCATGTTCACCAGATACGCGGTGCGTGTCCGCCGTTCGCGGGGGTGACGCTGCCGTCCTTCATGCCGGAAACCGGGTAGCAACGACGGCACGGCTGATCATCCATGACATAGGGAGTGGTCACGATGTGCCGGGGACGAGTGCGGGAAGAGGAACCACGATGAGCGAATCCAGTCAGGCGCGCGTGTTGCCCGCGTGGGCCCCCGGGGCCGGGTTGATGTGCGTGATTGCGGCCGCGGGCTGGGGCTTGGCCGAGGTTGAGACCCGTGCGTTCGGGAACGCGCTGATTGAGGCGCTAGTGCTGTCGCTACTGATCGGCGTGTTGGTGCGCAGCGTGATGGGTGATGGGAGCAAGCCCTACACGGCGGGGGCGTCGTTCGTTGCCAAGCATGTGCTTGAAACCGGCGTCGCCTTCATCGGGGTGAGCGTCTACATGCCGGACATCCTGAAAGCTGGCCCCGCGCTCCTGGTACTCGTGCTTGGCGGGGTGGCGGCGGGCATCCTGGTGAGTTTCTCGGTGGGGCGTGCCCTCGGTCTTGGCGTGCACCTGGCAGCGTTGGTTGCGATCGGGAACTCGATCTGCGGGAACTCGGCGATTGCCGCGCTCGCGCCAGTGATCGGGGCCGAGAAGAAGGATGTGGCAAGTGCGATTGGGCTGACGGCGGTGATCGGTGTGCTGCTGGTGCTTGGCTTGCCGATGCTGATCGCGCCATTCATGCTCTCGAACTACCAATACGGAGTGCTGGCGGGGATGAGTGTCTATGCCGTCCCGCAGGTGGTGGCCGCGGCCTTCCCGGTCAGTGAACTCTCCGGGAATGTGGCGACGCTGGTGAAACTGACGCGCGTGCTGCTGCTTGGCCCGTCGGTGGTCATCATTGGCCTGGCTTTCCGGGTGTGGGGCGCACGGACGGGGGCGGCCTCGGCGAAACTCTCGACGTACGTGCCGTGGTTCGTGGCGGTTTTCCTTGTGCTGGCGTCGGTGCGAAGCCTCGACTTGATGCCAGTGATGCTCGTCGACCCGGCGAAGCAGATCAGCCGGTTGCTGACGATGCTCGCGATGGCCGGTCTCGGGTTCGGCGTGGATGTGAAGGCGGTGCGGACAGTCGGACCTCGCGTCGGTGTAGCCGTGGTGATTTCCCTGCTGTTCCTTGCGAGTGTCACGGTGGCGGCCCTGAAGTTTGGCGGGATTGACGGGTAGTGCTCGTCCCTGCAATGTAGACCCGTTTCCGTTTCCATACGGGTATTCCCCATTTCGAAGACCGGTCTCCCTACGACGCTGGCGTAGTCATGATCCAGACAGCACCGTTGCGTAAACTGGTTGTAGTTCCGGGGATATTCCCTGACACCCACAAGCTCACTCGGGGTAATATGCGAAGACAATGAGGTGTCTGCATGTATGCTGTCGCCACGACATACCGAGGCGGGGTCTGGTGGAGTTCGGTCCTTATCGCAACTCTCATCGTTGTGATCGCAGCGTCGCCGGTTGCCGGGCAGTCCATCCCGGTGGGTGCCGGGCGTACGCATGACCCCCATGGAAGCGCGTCGCTGGTTGATGGGCAGGCCTCGCTAGACCGGCTGGAGGTTAGCGTCTCGGCCATCGTGACACCGAGAATTGGCGACGCCTTGCGAGTCTGGCTTCTCAGTGACGATGGCACCGCGGCGCGCTACCTCGGCGACCTGGTGCTGCGCGCTGATGGGACGGCCAATTTCGCATGGGACCAACCCGCAGGTGAGAACCTGATTGCCCAGTATTCGCAGGTCGTGATCACGCGCGAGACCGGAGATGCCGGGGTGAAGCCGGGAAGCACGGTCTTGCGTGCGGGCAGGCTAGATGTAGCGTCGCTGGCACAAGTCCGGCGCCTACTGAGTCGCTGGCCCGGATCGAGGTACGGCGTCGCTACGGTGCCCGGGTTGCGGCAACAGGCGCTTATCGCGCGTCACCAAGCGTGGGTGCTACGGGAAGCGGCGATTACTGGTGATTGGGATACCGTCCGGCGCACGGCGGAGCAACTGGTGAACCTCGTGGAGGGGCGCCAAGGCTTTCTTTATGCCGATCACAATGGTGATGGTCGCGCCGAAGACCCGGGCGACGGTACGGGTTTCCTGCCGTATTGCTGGGGTGCGTTGTCACAGACGCAGTTCGTGTATGAGACGGCAAAGGACGATGCCATTGCCGAGGATGCTCGGTTAATCCAACTGCCGGTGACCTTCGCGATGCTTTCGGCAGCGTTCGTGCGGGATACCGGGCGGGAGGTTGCGCTCGGCGCAAGTCCTCCCCGTACCCGCGAACTTGCAGATCATGTGGTGAATGCAACGGGCTACATGGTCGCGGCGGTCGATCCCATGGGGAATCCGGATCTCGAGTCGATCCTTGCCGGGCGGTCACTGACGTCAATCGTTGACCTTAGCCGGGCACTGGCAACGGTTCGGTTCGATGAAGTGTTGCGATGAAACGGCATATTCCGCAACGTCGGCGGTGGTCGACGATCGCCATTCTCGTGGCGATCGCCGCCGCAGTGTGCATGCCGGCGGTCCGGCCGGACCCAGTCGATGCGCAGGCGACACTCAACTCGCAGGCAACACTGACGGTCTTGACGTCGCCGGTGGAGGTGCAACGTGCCACCGGGAACCGTGACGTGGCGTCGTCCGGGGCGACCGTGGTCGTCGGCGACCGCATCTTCACCGGGTCAGGTGGTTCGGCGAAGCTGACGTTCTTCCAAGGGACGGAGGTGGACATCGCGCCTGAGACCGAAATCATGGTGCAGGAGATGACGCAACGCCAGAGTGGGGCGTCGATGGTGAGTTTCGGGCAGGCGGTCGGATCTACCGTCGCGAAGGTGGTAAGCCTGCTCAATCCGGCCTCGCGCGTGCAAGTCTCAACGCAGTCGGCCGTGGCGGTCGTGCGCGGGACAGAACTCGAGATCACTGTTACGAAGGATCAGGTGCAGGTGTTCAAGAGCACGTCGGGCAGCTTCGACGTGATCGC
>CAMDTO010000107.1 GCA_945907765.1 Thermoflexus hugenholtzii JAD2
GGAGTTCCCGGTACCACTTTTCAAGAACCTCATGGACTGCGGTCCCGCGGACCATCGGATCGACCCCCCAGGTGTCGGCCGGGATCCGGGTTGGCGTGACCCGCAGCACATCCTTGAGGAACGATCGGTACGGACAGGTCGCCCAGGTCTCAAAACGGGTGGCCGACAGGCTTCCTTCCAAAGCGCGCTTCAGCGTCCGGGACGACGTGCGCATGGTCCCGACATTGCCGTCATACGGCGTGAACGACGCAGTGTCCGTGACACTGGCCTGTGCACGTCGCCACAACGCGCTCACTGGCAGGTCGCCAGTCACGAGCGGATGTGTCGAGGCCGATTGGCCGGCATCGACCCACCGGGCTATCGCGCCAATCCGCCGATCCTCGACACCCAACGCGACGGTGCGACGGCCGACCCCGATACCTGCACCAGACGTTGCATGGGCGGCCGCATTGGCGGGCGTGGCACCGGTCCGGGGACGATGATCCCCGGTGGCTTGCCTTGCGCCGTCCCGGGTTGAAACACGGTGGTCAAGCCAATCGGGAACCGGGACGGAGGCGGACAGGTCACGGAGGCTTCTCCCGTAGGGAAGCGGCGATCCGTGACGCGCCTCGGCAAACTCGAGCAACCACCTGGCCGGATACGCCTCACGGCCCTCAACGGAATCGGGCGTGCACAACGTGACGGTGCCGCCATCGGCAAGCGCGACCGCTGACAGGAAGGTGGCCCGTTCGGCGACTGGATGCGCCTCGCGTTTGCCAAACGGATCATTGTCGGGATCGGGAAAGAAAGGGTCCGCCCCGACCGGAGGAGGAAAGGCGCCCTCGGTCATTCCAACGATAGTTATGTGGGCAAATGGGACGGCAGGCAACCGGTCAATCGTGCCCACCACAACGCCTTCCCCAATCCGGCGGGTTGACACTGACGTACTCTCAAGTGTCGCCTCGATGACCGAAACCACGGTTTCGGTGCCCGGGTTGAGGTCGTAAGGGTTGGATGCAGCCAACCCGGCAAGCACACCCTTGATCCGGTCGAGGTAGGCATTCTCCGTCCCGGCATCCGCTCCGTCGCCGGAAATGGCACCCGTCGCGGCGGCGGAAAGGAGCTCGGTAGCCCATTTGGATGCCGCTGACCACGCGCTGACGGATTGCCCGGCCTCATCCACCTTGTCACGGAAGTCCGGACGCATCAGCAGGTCAGCCAGAAACCGGATGGTATGCGCCATCAGTCGCGCGTCCTTGGCGCGTCCAGCGGGCACCTCGACATCAGGTGAGGTGTCTTCGGCCCGCTCCCGTGCAGCGTTGGCGTCCGTGTCGCATTTGTCGGCATACGCCTCGAGCCGGTTGCACCACTGGGTAGCGCCCCGGACAATTCCGGCCTCCCGGGATATCCAGTCCCAAGAGGCACCATCGATGGTCACCGGTTCTGCCGGGCTGCTTTCATCGGCGCCCGGCAGTCTGACCACCACGACGGGTGCCGTGTCCGCCCACGCGAGGACCGATGCCCGTGAGAAGTCGGAGGCCGGAAGACCGAGAAGCGCACGCAGCCTCCGACCAGGCAGGGTCTCGGAAAGTGGCATGCCCCCGAGGTCGACGTGGGGAACCCCAGCCTGATCGAGCACCTCGGACACCAGGCGCTGATACGGATCCCGTTGCCTGTAGACGATCGCCGTGCGATGCAACGGCATACCGTTTCCAACAACCGCTAGGAGCCGGCGGACGGCCTGCCTCACCTCCTCGGCGGGATCAGGCGCCCTGATGACTTGCAGGTCTGACCGGAGTAGGAGTGTTGCCGCGAGCGGTTCGCGGGAGACGTCAACCCCACCATTCGCAGCTTGACCCACGGATGCTTCGCTATGGGCGAGAGCGCCGGCAGAACTTGCGTCTGCTGTCGCCTCAGCCAGGGTCGAGGCAATGCGGTTCGCCCTGATGTCAGCCCGACCACGGGGGTCGTCGAGGCGAGGCAAGATGACGTGCACGGGTGCTTTATGTGAGAGCGATGCCAGAAGGTCTGCATCCGCGCGGTCAAGCCTTGTCGGACCGACCACGATGACGGTTCCCAATCGTGCAATGGCATCAAGCGTCGCCTGAGATGGCGACTTCAGTGCTGCCACTGCTTCACGCGCAAGCGACACTGCGTCGGCATCCTGGCCAGTGATTGCCACGAACTCCGAATAGACCTGTGACGCCGCCCGGGCCATGGCACCAGCCGACCCTGAGGCTAGGAAATCATTGGGATGGACTTCGCGACTTCGGAACTCCCGGAAGAGCCCGAGAAGAGCGAGATGCAGTGACCGATGGTGTCGGGTTTCGTGGAATGCATCGGCGCGACCATTCTTCACCGCGGTTCGCGCAAGGGCCGCGCGGACGGCACTGAGTTCGGCGGTGGTTCCTTGCGGTCGCGTTGTCGCCTCCACTCCTACGAGCCGGGTCGCAAGTTCCGAGAGGCGCGCGTAAGAGACATTGATGTACGAGCTGCCATTGGCGATGGCGAGTTGAAGTTCGCGACCGACGTCGATCGTAGCCGTCACAAGCAGGACGGGAGCGAACCGGTCGGAAGCCTGTGCTGAAGCGATCGCGTCCCGCAGCCTGGCAATTGTGTCCCGGCCCGGGCGAGCAAAGACCGTCAGGGGACTAACTGCGCGCACCGGATCGCTTTCAGTGCCCACTACCCAAGGCTCCGTTCAGATACCTGCGCGAGGAACACTTCCCAGAAGACATGGTGAAGTGTGAGAATACGTATGTGATTCAATAATAGCACATCACATATCGAATATGGTGCTTGCAGCGAGTGTGCCCTGACCATGGTGCCGGACGCCGAGCGACCAGGGTCCAATATTTGGATATGCAGTATTTACGACGGGCGGATAAAAGACCAGGTTGGTCAGTCGTTGGTCTCACGCAGGCGGTCCGCTTGGTCGGCGGCATCGAGTGCATGCCCAATTTCCCGGGCATGCGCCTCGGCACCTGCACGCTTTCGGGCTTCGGTCTCACCGACGACCTCTTCGTGCGTGACCGTCATTGCGTAATCGCGCTCGGATGCGTCAAGCGAGTGACCAAGGTCACGGAGACGGGCAGACTCATCGTCATGGACGCGCTCCAGGAAGCCATCAACGGCATCCTCGCGCGTGAGCTTTCCTCGTTCGAGATCCTCAGTATCGTCCAGCGCGATCTCGAATGCGACCCGTTCCTTTAAATGCTGGAGGGCCTCGTGCGCTTCAAAACCGGCAACCGCTTCGGTCGCATCTGCATCGGCACGCTCTGCATCTGCACCCTCCTCAACGAACGCCTCGACGGCTTCATCAATCTCGCGCAACCGGGTTTCGGTCAGTGCAACTCGACCGTTTTCTGGATCGAACACCGTCTCCATGCGTGGATCCTCCATGGGCGCACTGGCTGGAACAGACGCTCCCTAGCCCCGGGCATCAAAAACAAGCCACTGATACAGCGAAGGTAACACGGAAACGAAACCATTCAAACCTGGCCAAACCCGGCACCCCATCTCAAGCCCGCTCATTACGTTCGCGGTCATCTGAAACCCGTTCGGGATCACCGCTCGTGTTCCGCGCCCCTTCTCCTGGAGCAATCACGCGAGCCCGCGATCCCCGAAACGACGACACCCGCCGAGCGCCCGGTCTGAGCGCTAGCGGGTGACGCGATGGATCCCGGAACCGGGGGATCAGGGGGCCTTGGTGGGTGTGACTTGGGCCGCTCCGGCAGCCTGACCCCCGGCACCTGCCGGACGCTGACCGCCTTGGCCGGCCCCCTGTCCACCTGCACCGGGCCCGCCTGCAGGACGCTGGCCACCTGCTGCAGGATCGGCAGGGGCAGCACCCTGTCCACCCGCTCCAGATCCGCCGGCCGGACGCTGTCCACCTCCAGCAGCGTCAGCCGGGGCAGGACCCTGTCCACCCGCTCCAGATCCGCCGGCCGGACGCTGTCCACCTCCAGCAGCGTCAGCCGGGGCAGCACCCTGTCCACCCGCTCCAGACCCACCGGCCGGACGCTGTCCACCCGGTGCGCCTTGACCGCCAGCCCCGCTAGGCGCACCTTGGCCCGCTGCACCAGCCGGGCGCTGACCGCCTTGCCCGGCGGCGCCCTGACCGCCGGCACCGCCGGCAGGTCCTCCAGGTGTCACGATCCGGACCGCGTCCTTGTCGCGCAACGTGGCTTGACCGCTAATCACGATGCTTTCGTCTGGCTGGACCCCCGTCTTGACCTCGACCTTCCGGTCATCGCCAAGACCGAGTTCCAGTGGACGGAGCGCCGCGACATTCTCGTTGATGACAAAAATGAATGGCTTGTCGTTACGAAGGAGGATGGCGTCGCGAGGCACGACGGTCACATTGGTCCGAGAGTCGAGTGTCACGCTGAGTTGGGCATACATGCCCGGCTTCAGTTTCGCGGTCGGATCAGTTGGATTTACCTTGACCGTGAACGTTCGGCTACGGGAATCACCTGTTGGGAAGATGCTCGTAACCGACCCCTGAAAGGTCTCACTCGGGTACGCGTTAACCGAAAACGAGGCTTTCCCACCCTCGCTGAACCGCGAAATTGCTGCCTCCTCGACGTTCAGCGCAATCTCCGTGTCCCGCGAGATGAGGGTGAAGACTGGCGTGGAAACCTGGACGACCGCACCCGCGGTTGCAAGTCGCTCGGCAACGATGCCATCGAACGGAGCGGTGATTTGAGTCTCTCCCAGGTTGACCGTTTGCAGGTCCAAGGCTGCTTGTTGCTGAGCCAGCGCAGCCTCGGCTTGACGAACCGCCGCCTCTGCCGCCGCACGGTCGAACTCCGTATACGGATTGCGCCGCGCGCTCAGTTGCGCCTCGGATTGGGCCAGGGTTGCACGCGCCGCATCCACATCGTAGGGAAGCGGCTTCTGGAGCTTTTCCAGGGCGGTGAGCGCAGTCGCGTAGGCGCTTTCAAGCTGTGCCACCGTCCCTGGATCAGGGACAATTGCCTTCTGCAGCGTGGCAACCGCCGTGGCGTACGCCGTTTCCAGCTGGGCGACCGTTGAGGGATCTGGATTCACTGCCTTGTCGAAGTTTGCCTGAGCCTGAACCAGGGCCTGACGGGCAGTCTCGATGTCGAACGGCGTGACGGTCTTCAACTTCTGCAGGGTTGCCTGGGCCTTGTCAATCGCAACCTGGGCGACGGCGACGTCATTTGCACTCGGGTTCGACACCTTGTCAAACGACGCGCGCGCGACTTGTTCGGCCTCTTCAAGGAGGCGCAGGTCCCAATCGGTTGGCCCTCCAACCGCGCGGGCCTTGGCGAGGTCATTCTGGGCGGTGAGCACATTGATCTGCGCCTGAATGGCCGCAAGGTTGAGCGCCTGGGCCGAGACGGTACCCGTGGGACCCTTCGCCAGATCGGCATTTGCCTTGTCAAGCGCAGCCTGCGCAGCCTGCACTTTGAGTTCTAGCGTGTTGAGGTCCTCTGGACGTGCCTTGGCGGTAATCCCGGTCCCAATGCCTCCCTCGCGCGCCTGGGAGAGGCGCGTACGTGCCTGATCAAGGGCGACCTGCGCCGACGCAATGTCCTCTGCCCGCGGGTTCTGCAATTGGGTGAGACGGATGCGGGCCGTCTGGAGGTCCGCCTCCGCCGCCCGGAGATCTTCCGCGCGCGTGCCCGCTTCCACTTGAGCAAGCCGGTTGCGCGCCGTGTCTAGGGACGCTTTTGCCGCTTGGGCATCCTCGGGACGGCCTCCAGCTCGCCCAGCATCGAGACGAACCTTTGCGGCATCCACGGCAGCTTGGGAGGCCTGGATGTCCTCCTGGCGACCCGTACGACCGGCCTCTAGTCGGGTCCGCGCTGAGTCGGCCCCGGCAAGTGCGGCGCGCAAATCCTCATCGCGAACCCCAGCGACCGCCTGGTCCAGCCTGACGCGGGAAAGGTCAACCGCTGCTTGCGACGCAGCCACGTCGTCAGGCTTTGCTCCAGCCTTGATGATGTTAAGGCGTGCCGTTGCAGCGGCCACGTTCGCGACCGCACCAGCAACATTTGCTCTCGCCTGCGCAATCTGGGCATCGAGGGTCGCGTGATCGAGTTCGGCGAGCAGATCCCCGGCCTGAACGACCGAACCCGTGTCAGCCGCGGTCCGCACAATCCGGCCAGCAATCCGCGGAAGAATGGTTACCTGCGACTTCGGGGCGATGGACCCTCCGTAGGGCGACTTGACCTCTATGTTGTCCTTGACAACTTTCGCGACCGTCACCGGGATGCCTTGGCCCTGTCCACTTGCGCCTGCCCCGGCGGGGGCACCTGCAGTACCCGCCTGTCCACCACCGGCGACCGGAGTGGGCGTTCCACCTCCGCACGCTGCTAGGAACATGGCGAATGTGCCGACAAGAATGGCTTGCTGGTGACGGCTACGCTGCGCGCTGGTCATTGGGAGATTCCTGTGTCTGGGTTCCGGCTGATCGGTCGGGTTGATGGTATTGGTAGGGATTTCGTCGCCGCCTGCGGAGTGCACCGCGCTGGCCTGATTAATCGCCATTGTCAGAACCACCGGCTACCGCAACCTTGGCAACTGACGCGCTCAACGCGGCTCCAGCACCCTCATGACCAGCAACTCCAACCGGATTCCCGCCATCGATGGTCTCGCCAGCCGCCATTGAAGCACCGCTTGAGCGTCGGCGCGCGCGCCAAGCCATGAACGTTCCGGGAAGGTTTGCAAGGTCGTCGAAGTAGGTGTAGAGGGCCGGGACGAAGATCAGCGTCAGGAGAGTGCTTGTGATCATTCCTCCGGTGATCACGGCGGCGACCGGTGACCGCGATTCGGCTCCTGGTCCGGTGCCGAGCAAGATCGGCAGCATGCTAAACACCAAGGTGGCCGACGTCATCAGAATGGGGCGGAGCCGGATTGGCCCGGCGCGGATGAGGGCCTCACGGGCAGACAACCCTTCCTCGTTACGGAGGGTGTTGGCATAGTCAACCAGAAGGATCGCGTTCTTGCTGACAAGACCGGTCAGCATGATGATGCCGATCAAACTGAAGATGTTGAGAGTCTTATCAAACAGATACAGCCCGCCCAGTGCACCAACCATCGCCAATGGCAGCGACGCCAGAACGATAAACGGCGACAAATACGAGTTGTAAAGCGCAGCCATCAGCATGTACATCAGCACTAGGCTGAGTCCGAGCGCTCCGGACAACGCAGTGATTGCCCGGTCGAGCTGCTGGACCGCACCGCCGACTGTCGCCCGGTAGCCGGCCGGCAACGGGATGGTCGCCTGTGCCTGACGCACCTCAGCGGCGACTTCACTGAGTGGGCGCCCAACCACCGGACCGCTGACGCTCACTGATCGGTTACGGTCGGAGCGGTTGATCTGCGAGGGACCGGTCGCGCTCTCAATCGTGGCGACCTGTCCCAACCTCACGATGACCCCACGTGTGGTGAGGATTGGTACGTCCTCGAGATTGAGTGGCGTACCCGACTGGTCACGGCCGACGAGCACGCGAACATCCGCCTGCGCCTGATCCTGGACGCGAAGTTGGGTGGCTACCGTCCCCTGGATGGCAGTGCGCATGGCCTGGGACACCGTGGTGCTGGTGACTGCAAGGTCGGAAGCCTGGGTGCGACGAACGGTCGCACGCAATTCAGGAACGCCGGACTGGCCGGAATTCGAAACTTCCGCAATTCCGGGCGTGCGCCTCAGGAGCGCCTCGTACTGATCTGCGATCCGCCCGAGCACTTCCGGGTCTGGGCCGAGAATGCGGATGCTGACGTTTCCACCTCCGCCACCACCACCTAGTGCGGCGGGAAGGCTCGTGCCGACCGTCACGTCTGGCAACCCGGCACTGAGTGACCGGAATTCGGTCTGGATGTCCCAGACCGTGCGAGAGCGGGTACTTCGGTCGACTAGCTCAATCGCCAAGTTGCTGGAACGCCCACCCCCACCACCATACCCACCACCACCGCCACCAACCGACGTGAAGACCGACTTCACTTCGGGGAAGCGGTTCTTGTCCATTACGATGCTCTCAACCTGCTGGGTCACGCGGTCCGTCGCCTCCAGTGTGGCACCGGGAGGCATGCGCAAGGACATTGAAATTTGATTCTCGTCCTCAAGAGGCGCGTACTCGGAGCCAACGAAATTACCCTGAACTATTGAAACCGTTCCCCAGAGCATGCCTACTCCGGCGAGAACGACGAGGAACCGCATACGGATAACTCCGGGAAGAATGGCCCCGTATCCCCGCGCGATTGCGCCGTACCCGGCATCCCAGACCCGCGGGAACACGCGCATGACAGTCCGGGCAATCGGCCTCAGGACAAACCATCCCACTGGGAAGAGTGCAATCCCGATGCAAAGTGCAACAAGTCCGCCTACGGCGAGTGTCTGACCAGGAGCTGCTGCGCCGGGCGCAGCGCCGAAGCCTCCGACTGCTGTCGATTGCACACCGGTAGCACTGTTGATGAAGTTCGTGATCCAGGCCGGCACGGGTACGGTTTGTCCCGCGAACCTGTCTCCCAGAAGCGCAAGCGCACCGTAGATGCCCGCCGCCATAGCGGTGAAGCCACCAGTGAAAGAAGCCACCGTGCCTTCATCGTCGCCCTCACGCTCGTGCTCCTTGAGCCATCGGGATGCAAGCATGGGTGTCAATGTGAAGCAGATAAGTAGTGAAAAGAGCGTAGCAATGGCGATGGTCAGGCCGAACTGCCTGAACAAGCTCCCGATGTTGCCGTTCACGAACGCAATTGGGGCAAACACCACCACGTCCAGCAGCGTGATGGCGATTGCAGCCAGTCCAATCTCCGACCGCCCCCGCAATGCAGCGACCATCGGGGTCTCACCGAGCCCGAGGCGTCGATGAATGTTTTCTAGCACCACGATGCTGTCGTCGACCAGAATGCCGATCAGCAGTGCTAGGGCCAGGAGGCTCATTAGATTGAGAGTGAAGCCAATGAAATACATCACCAGGAAGGTGCTGATGAGTGATGTGGGGATTGCCAGAAGGACGATGATCGTGTTCCGCCACGAATGCAGGAAGACCATCAAGACTGCGCCAGTGATGATGATGGCGAGTTCGAGGTCAACCTGAACGGCGTTCAAAGCCTCCCGCGTGTACTTGGTCGTGTCGTTCGCGATCCGGAACGAGACCCCTTGGGGCGCGCTTCGCTGAACCCGTTCGATGGCGGCTCGGGCACCGTCGGCGACCTTGATGCTGTTACTGTCTGGCTGCTTGGTAACCGTGATCCCTACCGCTTCCTCACCATTGAAGCGCTGCAGTCGGGACTGTTCCGCGTAAGTGTCAACGACCTCGGCGATGTCCTTGACATAGACCGCGGGAACCACCGAACCGCCAGCACCGGCGCCACCACCGCGCTGAACAACGATGTTCTTCAGATCGGAAACACTCTGCGCGAGTGCAGTGAACCGTACGTTCGGCTCCGTATTCCCAACCCGCAGCGTTCCGGATGGTGCGTTGACATTCTCGCTTCCAAGGGACGTCACCACCTGTTGCAAGCTGATGTCGAACGCCTTCAGGCGCACCGGGTCGACCCGGACCTGGATTTCACGTTGACGCCCACCTGAAATGCTGACGTCGGCAACACCATCAACCTGAAGCAGTTGGGGCTGAACTTGCTCGATTCCAAGGTCGTACAGCTGAGTGGTCGTGAGACGCCCGCCTCCCGACATCACGATATTCATGATCGGGAACGATCCGAAATCTGCCTTGACGACCGACGGCGCGGATGCGTCAGCTGGCAGCTGATTGCGCACGGCCGCAAGGCGCTTTTCGACGTCAATGGCCGCCTGGTCCAGATTTGTGTCCTCGGTGAAGTTGATGTTGAGCCTCGCCGAACCTAGCGACGACGTGGAGCTCACAGAATCCACACCGCGCAGGCCTGCAACCGCCTTTTCAAGCGGAATCGCGACTAGCGTTTCGATGTCGCGAGGTGACGCACCTGCGTAGTTGACGTTGACCGAGACGCTCGGGAAGTTTGTCGGTGGCAACCGATCTACTGCGAGACGGCCGTAACTTTGGAGACCTAGAACCACGAGCGAGGCAAATAGCATGACGATTGCGACTGGCCTCGCCAAGGAAAGATGCGTGAGACCCACCGGCATACTCCTGCCCGCAACGCGGGACTGCTTCAACGGGAAACATTGTCAAAAACCTGCGCCACGGCAATGATGGTAATGAATTGCCCCCACATCCGTAACCGTTCACGGGGGTCGGTTGGGAACGCGCACCAGGTGACTGGTCCTGCCACGTCCGGGGTAGCCTGAAGGCAGCCTGGGATCAGGCGGTTGCGGGGAGGAGCTGGGGGACGGCAAGGTCGGCCAAGCTCGCGGTGCAGACCTCGGCCAAGCAGGCGAACAGGTCCAGGCCGTGCATCCGGCAGGTCGCCGCGACCGTCAGCATGGCACTGGCGAACCGTGCACCACTCCCGGACTGCGTGCCGAAACTCCCCTTGCGCCACAGGACGGCAGGCCGGATGGCGCGTTCGGCCACGTTGTTG
>CAMDTO010000108.1 GCA_945907765.1 Thermoflexus hugenholtzii JAD2
GAGACGCTTCACCCCGAACTCAACCGCCGCTTCACAGATGTAGTAGAGACCAACGACGTTTGGTTGAAGGAGGACATCCATGAAGTCTGCAGGGTTCGGGTAGGCGCCCAGGTGAATGATGGTGTCGACACCATCCACCGCGCGCCGGACTGCGTCCTTGTCGTTCAAATCCCCCTCCACGAAGTCGGTGAGACCTGGTGACGGACGCCGCGCCAACCCTCGAACGTGGTGTCCCCGACCAGTAAGGTGGCGTGCCAACGGTTCGCCGATTGCGCCGGTGGAACCGGTGACGAGAATTCGGTGAGGATGAGTGGTCTTGCTGTCCATTGCGCCTAACCTGTCGCCTTAAACGTATTTGCGAACACTGGTCCAGGATCCATCGTGTCCACGAGCGGCAACCACAATCATACGGATCACGACTGGATCTTGAGAACTGACTAGCGCGAATAGGGGTCAAATCAGTAGGGCTTTCACATGACTCCGGTTGTGGCCACCGGAAACGGTGGGGCGGTACGCTGAGGCATCGGGTGGACCCGACAGCGGTTCCCCATTGTTTGGAAGGCGAGGAAAATCGCATGAGCACGGCACCGGCGCAGATGAGAATCGCCGTAGGGCAGTTGCCTCGAATCACTTCCGATGCGATTGCGTACGCGAAGCAGCTCGGGGTGAGTGGAGTTCAGCTCAACACTCCCGATTTGCCGGGTGAGCATCGGTGGGAAGTTGCTGACTTGCGGGCACTTCGTGAGCGAGTTGAGGCTTCCGGGCTCCGGTTGGAAGCTATCGAAAACCTTCCGAACCAGTTCTTCGAACATTGCATGCTCGGAGGTTCTCGACGGGAGGCCGAGATCGGGCATGTCTGTGCCACCATCTCCAACATCGGCCACGCTGGTATCCGGGTACTTGGCTACAACTTTATGCCCGGATCCGTCTGGCGCACGTGGATGAGGCGATCTGGTCGCGGCGACGCCTTGGTCAACGGGTTTGACCTTGCCGTGGCTGAGGATCCCAAGCGAAGCGATGAGGTCCTCATTGCACGCCGAGACAAGCGTTTGCACGACCCGTGGGTACGAGGCGCCCACCTGATCGACCATGTCGAGATCAGCTTGAGTGCGTTATGGCAGAACTATCGCTGGTTCATGGAACGGGTTGTCCCGGTTGCGGAGAAGGCGGGGGTGACACTCGCCCTTCACCCGGACGATCCACCGGTTACTGTCCTTGGCGGAGTGGCGCGCATTTTCTCAAGTGTGGCTGCACTTGAGGAGGCGGTTGACATCGTCCCGAGCGACATGTCTTGTGTTGACTTATGCCTTGGGACGGTATCCGAGATGGGAGGCGAATCCGCAGTCCTTCAGGCAATCCGAAGCTTGGGTCCGCGTGGAAAGATTGCCTACGTTCACTTCCGCGATGTTCGGGGAACGGTCCCGGTGTTTGAAGAATGCTTCCTCGGGGAGGGCAACTTCAAGCCTCTTCGCGTCATGCGTGCCTTGCGCGACAACGGATTTACCGGTTTCATCCTCGATGACCACGCTCCTGGCATGGTCGATGACTCCGATTACGGGCATCGTGGACGCGCACACGCGATCGGGTACCTGCAGGGTCTCCTTGAGGCCGTTCAGGACGAGTAGACCCGCTTGCGCCCCCAGTGAGAGGTGACTGCGTATTCTCGTTCGTCACCGGTTTCCAGCGCAGTTCTTGTCACCGGAAGGCCTCGGAGGCACAGTCGACGGACCATTGGTTCTGTAGTTGGCGCGCGTGAATGGTGTCACTGCCATCCTGTTGTTGCGCACATGGGCCGCGCGTGACAACGCCGTATTCGTCAACCGGTGCATGTCTTGCGCAGTGTCGTCTGTACCGGTGACGACTTGGCGTGACTTCCGCTGGAGCCTAGCGCGTTGCAGTGCGGGTCGCTGTTGGGCCACCCGCAGCTGCTGGTGACGCGTCTCGACCAAGGAGGGTCATGACACTGCGGTCGAACATGTTCCAATAGGCGTCGGTGTGGTTCGCGCCGTTCGAACTGTTCCAGGCCCCAAGATAGATCGTGGAACCTGATTGTGCCCAGATTGCCCGCTTCTGCCCGCCGTCAGTTACGGTGGCATAAACCATCCCATTGGAAATGATCGGCGTGCGATAGATGGTGTCACGCGCAACAGTTATTTCGCCGGCTGGCAAGCCCCGCGTCGTTGTCGCAGTCCCGGGGGATATTTCAACCGTTCTGCCGGGCGCAGCTTGTCGGGAAGGGTTTGCGGGGTCGACGTTTATGCCGATGCCGAATGGCTGCACAAGCCGTGGATCGGCGTTGAGAACGGGAAGCCGGCTTGACCGGATTGTGGATATTGCGTTGTCATTGAGCGTGGCTGGGTATCCGATCACGACAAGGGTGAAGTCCTTGAGCGGTGATGTTGCCCAGGAAATGCGCGCCGGGTCGGCGGTTGTGACATCAAACCCGGTGGATGCAAGCCTTCTTGCCCAGTCTCCGGTGTATGAGAACTGGCCGTTCCTGATGTTCTCGGCGCCGTCGACCAAGAAGAGCACGCGGGGTGGCGGTGCTGTTGCCTGGGCAGCGACCGTAACCGCACTCACGGTTACGCGCAGCGCTGACGCCATGATGGCCCCGGGCAACCCTGCGGTTTCAAATCCGGCGACTTCAACCTGATCTGCGATGCCAACGTCCTCGAACGCCGTCTTCCGTCCATCGGCACGTGAAAACTGGGTGCCTTCCGACAGGGTTATGGCCCAGGTCTTTTCGGTACCAGGCAAGCCCGAAGAAATCGACATTGTCCGCTGCTTGCGGTCTACGAACGCAACGCTCCCGGAGACAGTACGCAGGGTCAAGGGTTGGGTTGTCACAGTTGGTGACGCATTGCCAACCGCAGAGGCAGGCACGGCGCGCGAAGTGGGAACGACTAATGGGGTCGAGTCAGGGGTATTCACTGACCCCAAGCCAGTAACCGATGGTAGTTGAGCCGTAGGAGTTGGATCCATGACCTGTGCAGGCGCCGGCTTCTGCGCCTGGGTGGGCTCTGCGATTGGAGCCACTGGTGCGGCTGCAATTGGCGGGACAGTCGGGGTAATCGGCAGCGCCGTCGGAGTTCCACGAACCGACGTCGGAGCGAGTGTAGGCTGAGCGGCGTCAGCGGGTGCATCAGACGCGGATGGGGACATGAGTTGTGACCAGACTGCCGACGCACCAGGCGCGATCAACGCGATCAAGATGGCTGTGACACCAATCGCGAATGCATTTGATGCGACACCCACCAAGCTCCCGAGACTGGGAAATGTGAACGTCCTGCGTGCGCGTTCCCGCTCTTCGATGCGACGCCAGACGTCACGGTTCAGTGACTGTGGCACCGGCTTGAGTGCTGACTGCCTGAGGGTGAGGCGAAGTCCTCGGAAGGCTGTGACCTGATCACGGCACGCGTTGCATCCGTCAAGGTGCAGGTCAAGTTCGTGACGAAGGGACACGGCAACTTCGCCATCGACATAACTCGATAGCATCTCGCCGTTCGGATGTTCACCCCTCCAGGGAGTGCCCTTAGCCACTTTATCGTCCTCAAGAATGCAGACAGACGCGTGCCCGAACGTTGGCCGAATGACAAGCGCCTAGCTCGGCATATGTTGCAACACCGGTCTCAACTGGTTCCGTTATTCGCTCCGCCGTGATTACTGTGCTGCGCGACCCGGTTGACGCTCAACCTTTGCATAAACCTGCCGGAACTCTTCACGCGCCCGGAACAGAAGCGATTTGACGGCCGCGCGCGTCGTATTCAGGACCTCAGCGATCTCATCGTACGAAAGATCGTGATATTCCCTCAGGATTAGGCACATCCGGTACTTTGGGTGCATCCGCGCGAAGATCAACTGCACTTCTTCGGAGTTTTCCCGGTTGATGCAGTCCCGTTCGGGACTGTCTTTGGCAACCTGGGTCGGGTGAAACGCTGCGACAAACGTTTCCCATGGTTGCCACTTGATGAGCTTGCGATGGCGCAACTCGTCGAGACATACGTTTGTGGCTATGCGGTAGAGCCAGGCACCAACACGCAGGTCGTGCGACGTTTTCGACAAGGCGAGATAGGCCTTGAGAAACGTGTCCTGCGTCATGTCGTTCGCGTCTTCGGAACTTCCCATCAGGCGGTAGATGTAGTTGTAAATCTGCGCCTGATACTGGTTAAACAGTTGCTCGAAGGCTTCGTGATCGCCTGCCTGCGCACGGGAAATCAGGATGCTTTCAGAGCCGATGCCTCCGGCGTTCAACAATCCGGCGGATCCGGTCGCCTCCATAGTGCCCACCATGCCCACAGACTCCTTCGTGCCGTAAAACGGCGCGGGTTCGATGAAGTTGCGCGAACTCGGGTCCAGACTCGGAGCCAATCGTTCATCGATGCTTGAGACGCTTTGGTGTACTTCGAACGTCGTGTCGTTGACGCCGGACAGACGCACAAACTCAGGTGCCTGGATTTCGGCGATGACATCGACCGGGCGTGGGTTGTCTTCCTCCGAGGAATTTGGAGAATCACCACCACAGGTGCTTTCAACGAGAGGGGTAGTCCCACTATCGACACTCAGGGGCATTGTTTCTCCGGGGCGGTCTTCCGATTTCTGGTCGATTGACGACGTTTCGGACGTCATGCGCCCGACCTGGCCCCGTGCAAGATGCTGCGTCTCCATTGTCCTCGCTGCGTCGTACTCACCAGGGCTTGATGGCATTGACAGAGTACGACAGTCCGGACTTGATCACTCCGACGGCATTTGGCAGTCGACGTAACATTCAACGCGCGGCGTGCGGCACTGTCTGCACGGGCAGATGGACAAGGAAAGGCGGCCGTCACTTAACCCAGTGGGGTTGAGTGGCGGCCGCCCTGATCGAGATTGCGGCGATGAAGCTGACTGGAACCAGTCCGCGATTGCGGCACCTAGGTGGATTGCAGCATTACATTCCGAGCGTGCTTCGCGGTGGATTCGCGATTACTCAAGGTGGGCGATTGGTTCGGGAACGCGTGTGCTCGACACACGATGACTGTCGTGTCCCGTCCCGGTGATCGTCCCGTCGCTCCCGACACGTACGTTCCCTGAGCCATCGGACGCGACCTGCGGATACCGGTACGTCTTGCCGGCGTAGTTACGCATCACGACCTCATCGTCGTTTATTTCCGTCACATATTCCGGCAGGACCGGAACCTTGCCGCCTCCGCCTGGGGCGTCGATGACGTAGTGCGGTACCGCCAGTCCCGAGGTATGACCACGCAGGGCTTGGATGATTTCGAGACCCTTTTCAACTCGCGTCCGGAAATAGTTCGTTCCCTTGGTCAGGTCTGCCTGGTAGATGTAGTACGGCCGGACCCTGATCGTGAGGAGCTTCTGCATGAGTTCCTTCATCACCGCCGGATCGTCGTTTACACCCTTGAGCAGAACGGTCTGGCACCCGACAGGAATGCCGGCATCGACGAGCATCCCGACGTGTTTCCGGGTGACTTCATTCACTTCGCGTGGGTGGTTGAAGTGGGTATTGACGTAAAGCGGGTGATACTTCTTGAGGATTGCGCAAAGTTCGGGCGTGATCCGTTGCGGAAGTGCGCACGGGACCCGACTGCCAATCCGGAGGATCTCGATGTGTGGGATCGCGCGAAGCTCCCCGAGGAGCCAATCAATGGTGTGATCCGGGAGCATCATTGGGTCTCCGCCCGAGATGATGATGTCGCGGATTTCCGGGTGGGACCTGATGTACTCAATCCCGAGTTTCAATGTCTCCCGGTTCCACCAGCCAGGTTCGCTTACCTTCCGCTTTCGGGTGCAGAACCGGCAGTAGATCGGGCATTGGTGGTTCACAAGGAAAAGGACACGGTCGGGGTACCGGTGCGTCAAGTTCGGGACCGGACTGTCAGCGTCCTCGTTCAGCGGATCGTCCGGACATCCCTCGTCCTCAAGTTCGGCCGCATCCGGCACAACCTGCCTCCAGATGGGATCTCCAGGTTTCTCGATGAGACCGAGGTAATATGCATTTATCCGAATGCGGAAATCCTTGCTGATCTCCTGCGCCATCTCCTGATCGACACCAAAGCGCTGGAACAGCTGTTCGGCGTTGTTGATGCCGTCTCGAAGCAATCGCTGCCATTCTTCCATCTTCGTGTTCTCTTCCCGGTTTGCTTCAGTCGTTGTGACCCACGTCGTAACCAAGCAGCCAGTCCTGGGTCGCCTTGCAACTTCCGTCAGACCGGTCTGTGTTCGCAATCATCGATTCGTTGGTCATGTCGGCTGGTCGGATAGAATGGTATCGCTGCGGCGTATTGCACATGGGACCATGACGGCATCCACCATTCCATGGATAAGCTTCTTATCTATAGGAACCACGGTAGCCATCACCCCGCCGAGGCGTACTCCGCCATCGGCGCCCGTTGCGAAGTAGTACGGGGTCAGACGGGCCCGTCCTGGCATGGTGCGAACCGTTCCGGTCTCAAAGTCGTACCAGGGGACCGTCGCGCGGCGGACGGTCTGGAAGCGTTGCAGGATCGATCGAGTGGTAGCAAACCCTGCCAAGGCGGCTTCAACCGCTTCACGCCATTCGCCCTCAGGCAGGTCGTGGCCGATTTTGACCCCCCTGCTTCCCCAAGCAGTGGCATCAAACCCGGAAGGCTTCACCACCAGGCGCCGGTCCTTCTGTCCGAGCGACAGCAGTTGGTTCCAGGATTGCAGGGGCGCCCCGTTTGCCTCAAATCCAGGGACCGTCGCGTGCGGAGGCAGCGGGCGCGGGTCCAGTACCCATGTTTCCGGAACGATTTCCTTGACCCGTTCGAACACTGGCCCGGTCATCTCAGCTGTCCAGTATCGGGCCAATGCAGGGTGGTGCATGAGTGCGAACGCCAGTTTCTCTTCAAGATAACTCTTGATAGGCGGCGTGATGACAACCTTCTGCTTCTTCGCAGCGTAGAGCATCAACTCCCACTTGGGAATATTCTTGATGTCATACAACTCGAAAAAGCGATAGATCACTGAAACGTGAATGAGTGGCAGCGAATGGTCGGTCGGGGAAGGGTCACGGGGCCCCGGCGTCACACCCGCAGGCACGTGAATCCCTTCTTCGGTAAAGGTCACATCTTGAGACCTGACGGCGAAGACCTGATGACCGCGGTCACGACATGCTTGCGCCAACCAGGCCATCTCGTCCCAATAGTCGCCCGACTCATCCGATACGACGATTGCGGTCACAGGATCAGCGGTGCCTGCGGCTGACGCCACCATGCTGAGAAACCCATCGATCATCCCGTCATCACCACCGAGGACGTGATCGCCGAGTGACGCGTAGAGGTTTGCCATGCTTGCGGAAAACCCGATCCCACCGGGAACAGAGTCGAGTTCGGTCGCAACGAAACCTTGGTCAGTGTAGAAGAGGTCCGGCCGGATCACGCCAGGAAGGGATCGCCTTGTTCGGTTCAGCCGGCCGTACTCAACGAGTGACTCGGGTCGTCCAAGATCGAAATATTCGGCAACCCAGGCCGGTTGCGTGCCCTTGACTGAGGCAAGGTACAGGGTGTTGATTGCTCGATAGAATGCCTGGAGGTCACTTCCGAGATTGGTCAGGAATGCCCCCATCTCCTCAGTGATCCAGAACGGCTCTGGGCTAAGCCTCCACGATGCCCGCGAATCCGGATGTACCGCGCGCTTCGCGTCGCTGTAGAGCGAACCGGCTGGCAGGTGATCGTTGATCCAGCGAACACGGGCCACGGGGTCTGTGGTCACTACGGAGGGCGCACGCTCCAAACTGGACACATGCTTGGTAAGCGCTGACGCATCACTCTGACGCGCGGTGTCTTTCGTGAATGTCATCGGGCATGCCTGGGTGTCATGATGGCGGGAGTGACCCGCGCAAGAGTAGCCGGGATGCAGTGTTTTGGAACTACCACCGGATGTCGGGCATCTCCCAATCTGAAGCTGATCACGACGCGGTGAGCCCCAATGTGTCACACGGCAAAGCAGACACTTGAACCAATGCTTCCTAAATGGAAGCGTATCACACCCCTCAGCGACAGATGGAATGGTCAAACGGCGGCCATGCGGGGCAGGATTGGCACTGCGCAGATCTTTAGGTATGGGTACGATGGAGTCTTACGCCGAGATAATGGTCGGCGCCAAGGAGAGAGACCGAACTGATGCCAAAGAAGGGCCACCATTGGACTTGGGACGCCGTCCTTACCGGGATTGTGCCGCCAGTCATTTCGCCGCTGACTGATGCAGGGGGAGTGGACGTACCGGCGCTCGAGGGACTATCCAATCACATTCTCGCGGAGGGTGCCACCGGTCTCTTCATACTAGGAGGGTGCGGGGAGGGCGCATGGTTGACGTCCGGGCAGAGGCTCGATGTTGTCAAGCACTCCCTGAAGGTCGCCGCTGGCAGGGCACCGGTTCTTGCAGGGGTAATGCTTCCTGCTACCGGTCCCACACTGGACGAAGTGCGACGCGCGACAGATGCTGGCGCCGATGCGCTTGTTGCCGGTTCCCCGTACTACAACGACGTCGGCGACGACGCGCACGTTCGGCACATCGAGGCAATCCTGAATGCGTCTCCGCTGCCAATTCTCCTTTACAACATCCCCCAATCGACGCATCACAACATTCAGCCGTCGACGGTTGCAAAGCTTTCGGCCGAGCCTCGAATCCTTGGCATCAAGGACTCGTCCGGAAACCTCGCACACTTCCAGGCACTCCTCCGCATCAAGGAGCAGCGCCCTGATTTCCGTGTCCTGCAAGGTGCAGAGTTCGCCATGGCAGCGAGTGCCCTGCTCGGCGGAGACGGGGCAGTGCCCGGCATGGGAAACCTGACCGCTGGTACGTTCAAGGATCTGTTTGAAGCAGCCCGACGCAGCGATCTTGCGACGGTGCGGGCATTGCAGAAGCAGATCAATGACCTTGCAGGGCTTCATTCGTTGGCTGGTCACTGGTTGGCGTCGCTTAAGGGAGCCATCAGCCTCTTGGGATATGGAGCAGGCATTCCATCACAGCCGCTCGTGCCAGCCACTTCCGCGCAACGCGAGGCAATCCGCAAGTGTCTGGAAAGTAACTTGCCCGCCCACCTCGCCAAACGCGTCGCGCAGCACTGATCATTTAGATGGCCTAAGCGTCCGTGTGGTGCGATCCCCTAGTCAGACGGGGGCATCACACCGCTTAGTGAAAGCTCCGACGCACGATGGCATCGAACCAGATGGCCGTCGGCGCCCGATTGAAGCACTGGTGCCTCGGAGCGGCACCGCTCAATGACGTGGCGGCAACGCGGGTGAAACGCGCACCCGGCAGGGAGGCTGGCCGGATCAGGCACATCACCTTCCAGCACGATCCGTCGCGATTTCCATTCAGGGTTCGGTTCGGGCACCGCGGAGAGCAATGCTTCGGTGTACGGGTGCTGTGGAGCCGCGAACACCTTTGCGGCAATTCCCATCTCGACGATCTTGCCTGCGTACATCACCGCAACGCGGTCTGACAGGTGCTTCACGACTGCAAGGTCATGTGAGACGAACAGGTAGGTCAATGCGAACTCTTCCTGAAGTTCGAGAAGAAGGTTCAGGATCTGGGCCTGGACGCTCACGTCAAGGGCACTGACCGGTTCGTCAGCAACCACGAGGCTTGGGCGAAGGGCAAGCGCTCGCGCAATCCCGATGCGCTGTCTCTGACCACCTGAAAACGCATGGGGGTACCGCCCCATGTATTCAGGACGCAATCCGACCCTCTTGAGCAGGGCCTCGACGCGCGCCTGACGTTCGCTCGCACTCGACACTCCATGGACAAGCAGTGGCTCACCAACCAAATCCAGGAGCGTCATTCTCGGGTTCAGCGACGACCACGGATCCTGGAAGATGAGCTGCATCTCCTTGCGCAGTGGCTGTAGCGCCTTCCTCGGCAAATTGGTCACGTCGATGACCTCGCCGTTCTGGCTGAGGAACTTCACCGTGCCACCCGTTGGCTCGACAGCACGCAGGATGGCCCGCGCAGTCGTTGTCTTTCCGCAACCGGATTCTCCAACCAAGGCAAGGGTCTCGCCCCTGGTTACGGTGAAACTGACGTCGTCAACGGCACGGACATAGCCGACCGTTCTTCGGAACAGGCCTTGCCGGATGGGGAAGAACTTCTGTAATCCGGATACGTCTAGCAGGGTTGGTGCGACGTCAGGGTTCGCCGTCATCGCTGAGCTCCGGATGCCGAAGTGGTCTCAGCCCCCTGATGAGGGTGGTGGAGGAAACAGCTGACAAGACGCTCGCTCCCGTCGGCACCACCCACAGGCTGCAATACTGGGTCGTGGGTATCGCACACGCCAGAAATCGCGAGATCACATCGGGGATGGAACGGGCACCCGATCGGCCGGTTCAGCGGATGTGGCACCGTCCCCTCTATCGTCGCAAGCGGTTGTCGAGGCGGATTGTGCAAGGATGGAATGCTGCGCAGCAAAGCTTGGGTGTACGGATGCTGAGGCGAGCGGA
>CAMDTO010000109.1 GCA_945907765.1 Thermoflexus hugenholtzii JAD2
TAGCCCGTGATCCGGTTCAACCACGGCTGTCTCCACCCTTCGCGCCACTGCTCCGCGGGCAGGAGCGAGATGGATCGACTCAATGTGACCCGGTCCGATTGTCAGGTCAATCCTGTCGGCAATCGACGACGCCGTTCGGGTCACTGCAAGGTTCCTTCCAAATCAAGGGCGGCCATCGCGTGGCTGAACGCCTCCAACGTGAAGCGGATGTCCGCCTCCGTATGCACGGCAGAGACCATCCCTCCACTGCTGAAAAGATCAACGCCCAGTACGATCATCGCCTTGCGAAGCTTTGTCACACGGGGATCCTTACCCTTCGCGTAGACCGGCCCGCCTCCCGCATGCAACCTAGCCCGATCGAAGATCATATGGAACATCGAAAAGGTGCCGTAGGCGCAGCCACGGAGCCCGTAGCGTGCGCCAACCTCGTTCATGCCCGCTCGCAACTGTTCGGCGAGTGCGTTCGCGTGGGCCTGCGCTCGACCGTCGGAGGCCAGTTTCAGGGCCGCAATTCCCCCGACGGCGGAAATCGGGTTGCCGTTGTACGTGCCCGGATGGGAAATCCGGCCACCACGGTTCCACGCCGTGGTCTCACCAAAGCGCATGATGTCCATGATTTCGAGCCTGCCGCAGACCGCGCCTCCCGGGAGCCCCCCGGCAAGGATCTTCGCCAGCGTCGTGAGATCAGGCGTGATCCCGTGAACCTGCTGGGCACCCCCTGGCGAACACCGGAACCCGGTGATGACTTCGTCGAAGATCAGCACGGTCCCGGTCGCGCGGGTCACTTCCCTAAGACCGTGAAGGAACTCGGGATCAATTGGCAGTGCGCCCCAGGCAGCCCCAGTCGGTTCAACGATGACGGCTGCAATTTCTCCAGACGACAGGGCAGCCTCGACCTTCTCGAGGTCAGGTGAGAGGACGAGTACTTCCTCAAGCACGGCGTGAGGCACTCCACTTGAGGACGGGACGTCATAAGGTGGCTCAACCGCCGCTGTCACTGCGTCGTGCCAACCGTGGAAATGGCCCTCGAACTTCAGGACCCGGGTGCGACCGGTGAAACTGCGAGCGAGACGTATGGCCATGTGCGTGGCCTCGGTGCCGGACGCCGTGAACCTGACCCGTTCCCCCGAGGGAATGAGACGCTTGACCCACTCGCCCCACTCAATCTCAAGTTCGTGTGCAGCCCCGAAGTGCGTGCCACGCGCAACCTGGGACTGCACCGCCTCAACCAAAGTGGGGTGCGAATGCCCGAACATGAGCGCGCCATGACCGATTGCGTAGTCGATGTACCGATGCCCGTCAACGTCCCACTTGTAGGCTCCGGAGGCTTCTTGCATATAAAGTGGAAACGGCGACAGGTAGCGCGCATCATGGGTTACGCCGCTCGGAAAGACCTCACCGGCGCGCTCATACAGGGCGCGGGATTTCGGACGGTCACGTTGGAACGCGTTCTCGTAGTCACGCACAACCTCTGGCGCGACCGGCAACTCAGGTGCGACGAAAACTACCACTGGCGGGCACCTCCTTCCGGGGTCACTGGCCCGCCGCCACTCTTGGCTTGCGATGTCCGGTGTCCGGCTCCAGAGATTGTACGGAGATAGCCCGCCTGGCACGTGGGGCAAGGGCACACAGCCCCGGAGGTGCTACTCGACCTCTACGATCATCTCGACTTCGACCGTCGCGTCGCCCGGCAAGCTCGCCAGCCCGACCGCCGACCGTGCGTGCTTGCCATGATCGCCCCAGAGAGCAACCAAGACATCCGAACAGCCATGCGCAACCTGCGGCTGCTGTGTGAGGGTGTCAGTGGCATTAACCATCGACAGCAATTTGACGATCCGCTTTACCTTGTCGAGGTCACCGATCTCCGCCTTTAATGAGGAAAGCAAACCGACGGCGCACTGCTTGGCTGCCTCGTATCCCTGTTCAACCGTCACATCACGCCCTACCTTGCCAGTCATCTGTGACGTCTGCCCGGACATCCAAACAAGATTGCCAACCCTGACCGCCGACACAATCGGAACAGTGGCTGGACGCGGCGCTGGGGTCGTAAGTTCAATCCCCATCTCGTGAAGCTTCGCTTCAATTTTCGACATCCTGAGTTCTCCTTGCCATGGAATCCCGTCGGGTTAAGCCCGACAACGCACTGGAAGCGTACCCGCCACGACCCTACCCGACCACCCATGCGGGACAGGCCAAACATGCAATCAGACTTCGATTGTCGGGCGGCATGGCGGTGACCCGATCCCGCTGATTCTGGCGGTGACCGCTGGACGAGTGGAGGGCCCTTTTACTCGGCTATGATCCGGGACACGTTGCAATGGGGTGCCCCGGGGATACGCAGAAGCGGCCGGGTACGTGCACCTTACGTCCGAACCGGTGAAAGGACTTCCCTCGATGCGTCCGCGTGGTGAGCGCCAGATCATCGTTCTCGCCGATGGGGGCTTCGACCTCCTCGAGGCAAAGACCGCCGTGGGTGTGATCCGCTACGGCATAGACACGGTAGTTGCGGTCGTCGATCAGACCCATGCCGGCAAACATGCGTCTGAGGTGGTCGGGATTGGGAAGGATATTCCAATCGTCCCGTCGGTCGGAGACGCCCTTGCGATCGCTCCAACTTCCAACACCCTGCTCCTTGGAACGGCACCCCGCGGAGGCATCCTGCCAGCATCGTGGCGCGCTCAGATTGTCCAGGCGATGCGCGCCGGACTGGATGTCATCAATGGATTGCACGCCTTCCTGAATGATGACGCGGAACTCGCTCCGATCGCGGCCGAGTGCGGGGTCACGATCTGGGACGCGCGTCGCGCGCCCGACCGCCACCGCGTCGCGGATACGCGTGCACATGGCTTGCCGGCCACCGTCGTCCTGACGGTCGGAAGCGATTGCAACGTCGGCAAGATGTCAACCGCCTTGGAAATCGACGCGACGCTCCGTCGCCGGGGACGGACATCGGTGTTCGTTCCCACAGGCCAGACCGGGATCATGATTGCCGGGTGGGGCGTCTCGATTGATGAAGTGATCTCTGATTTCACGGCAGGCGCATCTGAGGACTTGGTGATGGAAGCCGCCAAGACAGCGTCGACGGCCCACGACATCATCCTCGTCGAGGGGCAGGGATCGCTCGTGCACCCCGGATACTCGGGTGTGACACTGTCGCTGATCCACGGATCGGCGCCCGATGCCCTGATCCTGTGCCATCAATCCTCGCGGACCCAGATCAGGCGGTACACGCTTCCGATCCCGTCTCTCGCCGATCTTGTGGCACTCCACCGGGCCGTAACCGCGCCAGTGAAACCGGCACCAGTGATCGCGATATCTCTCAATACGTTTGGCATGTCCGAGGAAGACGCACAGGCAGCGGTGGCGCGGGCGACTGCCGAGACCGGCCTGCCGGCGACCGATCCGGTGCGCTATGGCTCTGGCGTCCTGGCCGATGCGATCGAAACCTTTTCACGCGCCCGCACGGAGTCGTAACCCGCAAAACAGACATGCGGGGCCGGCGTCCACTGGCCCGGTACCAAGGGCTAGAATGCGAATGCGGCTAGACCGCGTCGAAGTCCGGCTTGAAGCTCCGCGTCGGTGCCGAACCTCACGACTTCATGCGCTTCGGAAACTCGATCGCGGAATGCGCGGATCCGTGCAAATGCGTCGGCATCGGTATCCAGATCAGCGACTGAGAAAGACGCCTCCCCATCAGCAAGCATGATCAGGGTAGGCTTGCCCTGCGCGACCGCATGGGAGTACTCCAGTTCGGTGTACGCCAGACCTGTTGCCGGATCGCGGGTTCCGTACCGCCAACCGAGGATGCCGACGTACGCATCGGCACGGTCAATCTCCCGGAGCATCATGGCCCGGGGAATGACTGGGGCAGTACCTCGCCGAGGCTCGTCGACAAGGCGTAGTCCTTGCTTGCCAATTACGCTTTCGGCGACTGACCGCTGCCGGCGCAAGTCACGATAGGTGGAACTCAGGAAGACTTCGCCTCGGCCCGGCCTCGACGGCGGGCCAAGGAACTCCCGTTCGAACTTTGCCCGGCGGTCGCGCAATGCATGCAACTGTGAAGTCACAGCATCAAGGCGTGCGGGATCGATAGGTTCCTTCGCCACAATCAGGCCTAACTGTTCCCGCTCAAGCGTCTCGCGGCGCGCGTCGAGTTCCGAAATCAGCCGGATGAGGGACTGGCGACGCCTCGGTTCGGACGCCACCTGCCCGGCACCAATCCTGACCTGCGACGCCACCGCGTCCAGCCACGGAATGACGTCGAAGTCCCTACCCCTCGCCTGGACCGTCACACCGATATGGGCTTCCATTGCATGGACAAACATTTGAAAGAGTTGTTCATCAGAAATATTCTGATACCTATTACGTAATACAACTTCCACCGTAAGAGGAGCGTGAGCGCGCAGAAGATGCGAGGAGAGCGTTTCAACCATCTCGGCGATGGCAATCTCATAGGGAAACTGTGCGGCACCGGTCCCAAGCACCGGAAAGGCGATTGAACGGCACCCGAACGTCTCAAGGAGTTCGAGGGAACGGGCGACCCCTCGGCGGACAATGAGGCCGGTCACCTCCGCATCATTGAGGGGGTAGCGGGTCCCGCGCGGGTGCGACTGTTCAGCGAGGTTGAGGGTGATTGCATGGAACAGGTAGCGAGCCCGCAATCCGGGGGCGGCAGTTACTACGACCGAACCAAGTTCCGGTTCCGGTCCGAGGCGGACTTTCTCGATTTCTGCAAATAGCGCGGGTTCGTCGGCCTCGGCACGGATCGCACCGGACACACCTCCACCCATCCGTAGAGTGGTGTCGTCAGAGCTGACGATGACTTCGGCATCAGAAGTGACGATGCTGCCGATGCGTGCGATCAGGTGGGAACGACCAATCCAGAACGTCCGTCGGTCTGGCGTTCCCACATCCGCCATGGGAGGGGATGACATCGGTGCACCAAGCCACTGATCAGTTGAGAAAGCGACCATAGGCGTTGCCATGGCGGGTGCAACCGGCATCCGCGACCCCATTGAGGGGAAAACACCCGGATGAGGAGGCTCTGGAACATTTCCCCAATCCCCATGGGCCTGAACACCGTCACGCCGTGCCATGGCGAAGATATCTTCCAGAATGTCGGCGCATTCCGCGCACGTAGCCTTGACGATCCGCGGTCCGAGCCGAGGCCCCGGGTCACGGCGGCGACCCGACAGGCGCAGGTGGCGGGCAACTTCGTCGAACTCGTTGGCCGCTTTCGGCAACCCCTTTATCCACCAGAGGAATGCGAACTGGCCAACATCCGAGGCGTCGGGGTAATGGCCACTGTCCTCATCCTCAAAGCGTTCGGCATCGAGTGAACGCAGGACGATCCGAACTTCGCGATCACCAATCGGTCCGCGCATGTAGGACGCAGGGTCACTCGTGCTCATTGATTCTTCTCACCGTGACGCATTCGCGAAGCGCCAGTTTTCCGCGTGATACAGACTGGCGCGCGTTGCTCTCCGCCATTCCAAGCGTAGCCGCAATCGTCCGGTAGTCGCACCCTTCAACCTCTTTCATGATGATCGCCTTGAATTGGTTCGGGTACGTCTTCCGAAGCCAATCCATGCACTCGCGAGCCATGTCATCGGTTTCGGGAATCCCATCGTCCATGCGGTCATGAAGCGCCGGGTCGAACGGAACGAGGCGCTTATCGGCCCATGAACGCTTTCTCGCGTTCCAGTATTCCCCCCTGACGAACCCCTGGAACGTCTCACGTGCCCGCGCGCGATGAAAACCGATGAACACCCGGTAAAGCGTGTCATTCTGAACCGCTCCACCTCCATGCACCTGATCGTGAACTCCGTCCGATCGGATCCACCCCTTGATGTGGGTCTCAAGATCTTGGTACGCCGCCTCGTCATTCAAATTCATTGAGAGCCGGTCATGTATCTGCTCGAAACTCAGGGGCCCCGATGACTGGTCGTGGGTCGTCAGTTCATACATGCGGGTCAGTGGTTCCTTCCCCGACCTCCGACCGGACTGACTGGCCCGGAGAGGACGGCGTCGCAAGGGTTCACAACACTGGGAACGGTGCCGGTGTGAGCGGTGCCGGAGAGTGGAAGCGTCCGGTCAAGTGCCGTCGGATGGGTCGCAACCCAGCAACTCAGACGATGCGGGACGGTCCTGTCACAAAGAGGACGGTTCGTTACCTGTGTCGTTGATGGCTACTTGCGACGAAGCGAGTAGCTGTGGAGGAACGAACCAATGCCCAGAGGAACCAACCCGCTAATTATACACCATGCCACACCCGAACCGCAAGTCATCCTTGCGGATTGGTTGAGTAGTCTACGTGTGGGAAATCCACTTTCTCATCGCGGTCTCACACTGGTGCCCGTCTATCCCACGACCAGCACAGCACTTGTCCCGTACGAGACCTTGGCAACCGCGATTACCTCCCGTCACGTGACGGTCACAGAACTCAATGGTGGGTCGGTGCCAGAGTTGGCGGTTCAGCATCGAGGTCCGGTGCCAGTTCTCCTGATCGACGGGGACCAGGTCGAAGGAGGGCGTCAGAACCGCGTGGTGAACACCACGATCCTGGTTCCCGTCGGAGTTGACTTCACGCTTCCGGTCTCGTGCGTCGAGCAAGGTCGGTGGCGCGAGACCCGTGTGGACTTCTCCACGGGCGAAATCGTTCCTCCGTCGGTTCGCCGGGGCAAGGAGACTTCGGTACGAGCGTCGTATCGGAGTGTCGGTACACCGCGGTCGGATCAGGGAGAGGTGTGGGCGAGAGTGAGTGATTCGCTGTCTTCGGCGCGGGCGTCGTCTCACACTAGTGACCTATCCGATGCATATACCGCAAGGCGCGTCGATCTCGAGGACACGCGAATGAACTTGCCATTTCCGAGCGACGGGCCGGTTGGCGTAGTGGCCATCTTCGGCGGAGACGTCAAGGCTGCGGACATCTTTGACCGTGCCGAGACACTCACCGAGTTCTGGCCACGGTTGGTCAGGAGCTACGCGCTCGAAGCCATCACCACCGGGGTCGGCGTCCCGGATCCCGGAGGACTGGCGCAAGCCTTCGTTAGTGACGCGTCACAGGCAACCGCGACCGTCAACACCCCACCAGGCCTCGGACAGGACGTCCGCTTGTCCGGGTCTGGAGTGCGCGGTGCGGCACTCGTCCACGGGGGCGCCGCAATCCATACCGCCCTGTTTGGCACCGCGGGTTCTTGCGAAGACCCATCCACGTCCACAGGTCGGGAGTCAGTCGTTCCGGCACCACGGACCAGGCGAACCACCGCAACGCAATTGACAGCGCGGGCAGTCACTGTCGGGAACCTCACCGTGAATGTGGTTGCCGAGAACCTGCTCACGATCGAAGCCGAGGCGCTGATCCTATCCGCGAACAAGCGACTCAATGGAGGGAGTGGCCTCTCGGCTGCAGTCGAACGCGCCGCCGGGCCATCGTTCGTCGCCGAACGTGACCGGATTGTCCCAACCGAACCATCGAATGGTTTCTTCCGCGGTACCGCGGTGGTCCCCCGTTCCGGCAACCTGGCGGCTGACGGCTGGCGCCGCCGACTGATCCACGCCATCACGATCAAGTACGAACACGGGCATAGGATCCCGACGACTCCGGAAATCGTCTACGCGGCGGTCCGCGATGCACTCGACCGCGCCGAGGTCTACGGGATAGGGTCACTTGGCACCTACCTCATGGCTACGAGGACGGCACGGGCGGGGGAGGCGCCGTGGGCCACCGCCCCACGTGAGGTCATGGCAACCGCCCTCGTTCGGGCCATCCTGGATCATGCACGGATTGCAAACCACGTTCGGACAGTCTCGATCTGCGAGACCGAACCGGAACGCTTCGACATGGCGTGGGAGGCGTTGCGTCGTGCTTACACCGTAGGGTGATCGTGCGTCGCGAAGACTGTTTCTCATCCGAGGGCCGGCATCCCCTAGGGTGCCGGTCTGTCGAAACGCGTTCGACACAGCGCGGTACGTCCAAGTAACGGACACCTGGCGGCTCCTGACCCTACGCTCTTACTGAGGCTAGATGACTGCCTCCGGACCCACTCTTAAGGATGAACGACGGTGTCAGGCATGAATGTCAACCCAACTGAAGTGACCTCCGCACACCCGGAACCAACCCCTTTCCTGTCCCAATCACACGAATGGAGACGATCGGCAGCTCGGGTTTCCCTTGCCAGTGAGGCTTCCGCTCTTCCCGAATACGAGACATTCGCCCGGGCTGACGCCGAAGAGCAAAATGCCTGGACCCGGTGGACTGAGGCGCGGGCATCCAGTGAGGCTGCAGACGGCGACTTATCTCTCCAAGCTGCCCTCGAACGGTGTTCATCGGCTTGGGCGCATTTCATCGACGCAGAGGCTCGTCGAAGTGCTGCATCGGTTGAGTGGCGCCGTGCGTATCGTGCCCTGCCTGCCTTTGACGAACTGCTCATGGCGACGGCCTTGTCGTCGCTGAATGCACCATCGAGCGACCGTCTCGCCGCCTGACGCGCACGAGCGACCTTACGTCCGTTGAGAGGTGCTGGTGACCAACCCAAGTCACCAGACCTCAATGGCAACCCATGGAAAGTTGCCTCCAAAGATTGCGCGGATATCACGATCGGTGTACCCGCGTTGAAGCAGGCTCGCGACAACATCCTGCAACCTTTCAGGCGGCACCATTGAAATCTCGGTGTTATAGCCGAACTGCGCGGGGAAAGTCGCTCGCATCTTGGCAAGGTGCGCTCTGAGCTCCTCGGTTGCAAAGACGTAGTCCAAACCGATGCCACGTGACGTCGACGCCCAAGTTGGACCATATGGTCAACATGCGTCGCCACCAGATCAGCCTGGTCGTCAATGGCCGGTCTAAGGAACAGGCCGATACCGTTGACCCCGACGACACCTCCTTTCTGGGCACACATCCTCACAAGGCCATCCGGGATGTTGCTCGGATGCGCCTCGAGAGGATGTGCATTTGTTATGAGAGAACACCACCGGTTTCGTTGCCACCTCAGGTACATCGCGTGCCGTCCGGTGTCCAGTGTGGCTGCTGCACACCACCATCCCCACGCGCACCATCTCACGAACTACATCGCGGCCAAAGGAAGCGAGGCCATCGTCGTCATCCTGGCACCCACCACCGGCGCGGTTACTCCGGTTGTACGCACGCAGCATCCAGCGAACGCCTAGTTGGTGATACGCCCTGACACGCGACACCTGATTTCCGATTGCGTTCGCTCCGTCAATTTCGAAGCAACCACCTAGTCGCCCAGTGTGTTGCGCCAACTCGAGGTCCACAGAAGGTTGAATCAGCATGTAGCAGTCCTGCATGGACACCCAACGTCCCATGGAGGCGAGGGTCTGGAAGTGGTCAGCAACGTCCATCTCGCCGAACCCGACATTCAGCGAAACGACATTGACGCCTGCCTCACGGTAGCGGCGCAGCTCGGGTAGAACGTCAGTCGAGTAGGGCACTCCAACTGGCATGCACCCGTGGTTGTCCCAGGCCAAGGTGTTGCTCACGATGGTCTTGACCCTGACAAGAACATCGTTTTGTGGCGCAGTCATCTTGCCGGTCATGACCGGCCGAGCCTAGGAGCCCCGCTATTAGGGTTGCAACCGAACCCACGCCGGGTGCCTGTCCACTCGGTGCGGTGTTCCGCGAACTGTGACGCGCCAACTGCTTCGGCACGCTCACAAGGTATCCGCACCGAGGTTCATCAAGAAGTTGCGCTGGGCACCAATGCCCCTCGAGACCTCTCAATTGGGTGACGTGTGAAGACTTTCATCAGCGTGATGAGTATCAGTGACCCGCGCTGCCAACCGCACCCGGCAATCTCGATCAAGACGCCCAGGTTTATGCGCATGCCCCTGCAGCGGACACTCTAGTTTGAACCGCTGTCCTCCCACTTGTTGGCCTCCCTCCAGGGGGAGGCAGGCGGGATCACGCGGTCACTCGCATGGGCGCGGAGTTGACCAGGGTCCTCACGCATCCGAAACCGCGACCGCGCCAGTGACATCCTCGGGCACGACGTGTCACAAGGGACGTGTCTTGGGACCTACTAGAGCAGCACCGAAGGAATGTCACAGCAAACCAAAACGTGATGGGGAACGCCACAGACCAGAACGCACCCGGACATCGGTCTATCCCCCGGCGCAGACCCCACCGCTCACAATCACCGCGCCGCGTCAGTGTAAGACGTGCCCCCACCCGATGACAGGAAGGCAGAACATGGAAACCATAGATCCTATTCACAACCAAGTGAGGGCACTTCTCGATGAGAGGGCTATGACCTACACCCTCCAAGAAGGTGTCTTTGTGGTTGACCAAACGCGTGAATGCATTCGGTTCACGACCCGGATCTCACCGGATTTCTTTAACTGCCGGATCCAAACCTTGATCGTCAACACGTCGGCTCCCTTGGAGCCCTTCCAGATTGGGCTGCCGGGCAAACAAGCCAACGTTCAGACCGTACAACCCC
>CAMDTO010000110.1 GCA_945907765.1 Thermoflexus hugenholtzii JAD2
TTGACAGAACATAGTTTGCGGATGTGAGCGGAAAGACCCCGCTGTGCGGACCGACGAGGTTCCCTGCCAAGTCCGTCCCGGGGGCCCCGAGCGCAACCGCAATCCCGATCGTGGATGTTGGATCGCCGGCACCGATCACGCCAGTCAAACTGACGCTGATGGCAAAGTTGGTATCTGAACCTGGAACCGGTGCGAAGGTCTTGACTGTCGGCACGCCGATGATCCCCGAACCGGTCTTCACCATGAACGTACTCGTGGAGGCGTTCTTGACAGGTTCGGTCATCGACACAATGAAGTCGACTGGTAGCGTGCCCGGTGTAAGTTCAGGGATAAGAGCGGGTCGGCTGACCGAAGCGATTTCCGGACGAGTGGTATCAATCGTCTTTGTTGCCCCGAAGTACGGCGAACCCGATCCGAGAAGATTGCCCGCGGCGTCTGCAACTTGCGATGGGGATGCGAGGCGCACCTTCAAGGTCGAACCAGCATCTCCCAGCGCGCTCAGGCCACCCAGTCCAACCGACACGTTGTAGACCGATCCCGACCCGGATACGGCAATGGTGGGTGTGCCAGACACAGCTGGACCACGTTCGACGGTGAACGCACTGGCGGTGACATTGGACACCGACTTGGTGAATACCACTTGAAACGTGAGCGGACTGGTCCCGTTGATCTGGGGTCCCACCAACCCATCAGTCGGTGTCGCAGTTGTCAGCCCCGGCGGGACGGTGTCGAGCGTGAAGGTGTCATTTGGCGTCGGGGTGGATCCGGTCGTGACGCTGTTTCCGGCGGTGTCAGCGATCGCCGCCCCAACTGGAACCTCTACGCCAATCGTCGACGTTGCGGCTCCAGCTGCAGTCGTCCCGGCCAATTCGAGGGCCACTGTGAAGGTGGTCGAGGCAGTTGAGGAGTCCGGTAAGACGGACTTCACCGTCGGGGTGCCCGTGACCGAAGGCCCAGTCACAACCGTGAATGTACTCGTGGCAAGCCCCGCGACCGCTTCCGAGAACGTGACCGTGAAGGTTGGGGTTGATTGCGCACCGATAAGCGCCGGGGTACCCACGGCACGGGTGACTGACGTGACCCGAGGTGCCACGGTGTCCAGGATGTAGCCAGAAACCGACCCCGTTGGCGTGGTAACCGTGAGGGCGTTGCCGAAGAGATCCTTGACGACTGCGTCGCTGGTGACATAAATGTCGATAGTTGACGGAGTTCCCCCAGCGCCAGTCACACCGGTAAGTCCGAGGGTGACGGTGTAAGCGGAACTGAGACCGGATACGGTCGTTGCTGGGTCAGCGACGACCGTGGCAAAGGTTGGGGTCCCCACGACACCAGACCCAAGTCGCACGACAAACGAAGACGTGCCAACTCCTGAAACCGGTTCCGAGAACACAACCCTGTAACTTGGTGCAGTAAGCCCTCGGGTAATGGCCGATGACGCAGTCCGGGAAATCGATGTGACGGTCGGAGCGTCCGTGTCAACGATGAAGGCAGTTGATGGACTGCTTCCGGCGATTGTCGCCAAGTTGCCCGCAGCATCGGAAAGTGGTCTCGACGGTTTGGCCTTCAGCTTGAGAGTCGCGGTCGAATCGCGCCCGCCGTCGCCCCTGACACCACTCATGCCGACAGCAATCGTCCACATCCGATCAGTTGCGCCAGTCACTGCGTTGGGTTCAATCAGGGACGGCGCAAGCCCATCCCCCAGTTGTCCTGACGAACCGAGACCCCAGCAGGAGCCAAACCCACCGGCGGAAAGACCGCATGTGTGCGAACCACCAGGCAGGACTGACGCAACCTGCCCGAGGCCGGTAAACACCGTGGCCGGTGTGTTTGCTGTGACCTGCGTACCGTTTCCAATCTGGCCGGAAGCGTTTCCTCCCCAGCAGGAAGCAGCACCGCTGGTGGTTACGCCGCATGTGGTGACTTGACCGGCGTCGACCCGTGACATCGAAGACCGCACGACCGTTGGGGACAACTTGGACTGGGGGGTCCCGTCCCCTAGCTGGCTTGATCCGTTCGCACCCCAGCAATATGCCGTTGAACCCGTCGTAAGCCCGCAGGAGTGACTTCCACCTGCGGAAACGGACGTCCACATCGGCTGACTCCCGATGCTCGTGACAACCACTGGTGCCGGCGAGGTCCGCGACACGATAGTCCCGTCGCCGAGCTGGCCATCCGCATTTGCACCCCAGCAGGCAGCGACGGTGCCAGAGGTCACCCCGCACGTGTGGGATCCTCCGGCACGCACGGTTGTCCAGGTTGATGATGCCTGACCTGACAATGGGGAAACCGCCACCGGCGCGGTCCCCCTTGTGGTGCCTCCATCGCCAAGTTGTCCGTCGCTGTTGCCACCCCAGCAGTACGCAATGCTTGCCGTTGTAGTCCCGCAGGAGTGGGCGCTCGCTGCGCTGATGGTTGCCCAACTCAGCAACCCAGCGACAAGGGTCGGTGCTTGACGGCCATTCCCAGCACCTATCGTGCCATCCCCAATCTGTCCTTCAAGATTGGCACCCCAGCAGTACGCAATCCCAGACAAGGTCAAACCGCACGTGTGGGCATAGCCAGCCGAAATCGCCTTCCACGTAAGCCCGCCCAAAACACGTGTCGGGACCGTCCGAGATGTCGCGGTTCCATCGCCTAGTTGCCCGGACGCGTTGTCGCCCCAGCAATATGCTACGCCCGAGCCGACAATCCCACAGGAGTGCAAGTCGCCTACGGAAAGCGTCGTCCAGGTGAAGCCACCACTGATGTCTGCAGGCAATGGCCGAATGGCTGAGAAACCAACACCCAACTGCCCGGTCTCGTTCTTCCCCCAACAGTTGGGAACCAGGCCGGTCGTGATGGCGCAGGTGTGCGAAGCCCCGACGGAAATCGATTGCCACGTGAGCAGACCCGCCACCACCGTCGGGGCGGTCCGAGATGTGGTTGTCGTGTCACCAACTTGCCCGAGAGGGTTCGTACCCCAACAGTAGGCCGCACCAGATTGCGCTATCCCACAGGAGTGGGAGCCGGTTGAGGTCCCGCCAGACACAACTGCTGACCACGTAATCGACCCGGCAACCGACATTGGCGACGTCGAATCCGAGGTCGTTCCGTCACCAAGCTGGCCATTCGCATTCAGCCCCCAGCACTTTGCGAGACCTGCGACCGAGAAGGTCGACGATCCGGTGACCGCACAAGTGTGGCGATACCCCGCCGAAATGCCTTTCAAGGTGAGCGACGTCGACACGGTCGTCGGTACGGATCGACTGGATATCGTCCCGTCGCCAAGTTGCCCTGACTGGTTCGCACCCCAGCAACGTGCCGTGCCTTCCAGCGTGCCGCTGACGGTCGCCGTCAACCCACACGTGTGATCAAAACCAGCCGAAACGGCGGCCCATAAAAGCCCTGTCGAGACGGCGGTCGGCATGATGCGACCAGTTGTGGTTCCATCGCCGACCTGTCCATCGGAGTTTCTGCCCCAGCAATAGGCTACTCCCGCGACAGAGCCCGTCGAAGAAGCCGTGACGCCACAAGCGTGTGCCGTCCCGGCGGTGACCGATGCCCATGAGGCTGCACTGGTGACTGCGACGGGTGATGACCGGTCAATCAAGGTGCTATCGCCCAACTGACCGCCATCGTTGGCACCCCAGCAGTAGCCCTTGGCGGATGTGGTCACACCGCAGGTGAATTGGGAGCCAGCGGTCAAAGAAACCCAGACCAGTTCTCCACCGACCAGCACCGGTTCGCTTCGAGACACTGACGTCCCGTCGCCGAGCTGACCGCGCTCGTTTGCACCCCAGCAATGGGCGGTTCCGACAGACGTCACCGCGCACGAGTGGTCGGCACCACTCGAGATGGAGGTGTAGGTGACCTTGGTAGCCGTGAGCGTTGGTGTCCCGCTGATGCCTAGACCGGGTTCAAGCACGAACGACCCAGTTGCGATACCCGAAACGGACTCCGAGTACGTCACCGCAAATTCGGGCGACGGAACCCCAGTCGTTGGGACTTGCGTACCCGCCGGGAAGCCAGCACTCGCCTTCGGGACGATCGAGACAAGGCCGGGTTTGACGTTATCGAGGATGAACGCCTGGTTGACACCGGTTGGGTCAGGTGATGCGAGAGCGGTCCCCACGGTGTCGGCCAACATCGACGCCGGCGAGACGCCGAGGCCAACCGATGAACCTGCACCTCCGTCTCCCGTTACTCCTGCCGTCGAAAGTGAAACAGTAAACGTCGTCGTCGCCACCGACCCTCCGGGGGACACTGATGTCACAGTCGGGGTTCCGACAATCCCGGGGCCACGGGCCACGTAGAAGCTGCCCGCAGTGACACCGACGACCGCCTTCGAAAAGACCACAGTAAATGAGGGGACAGTCTGCGAATCTATTCTGGACGCCGATCCGACCCGGAAAATTGACGAAACTGAAGGCGCCACACCAGCTGCATTGTCGAGGATGTAGCTCTGCCTCACCCCTGTTAGCGTTGGGGACCGTGGGTTGCCCGACGCGTCAACGACGCCCAGAGACGACGTCAACCCAATTGTGAACGTGGCACTTGCCGAGCCATCACCCGTGACGCCACGCAGGTTGACGAAGGCGGTGAAAGTCTGGCCCGATCCAGCGGCAGTCGCAACCGACCGGTCAACAGTGACTGGCACGAGCGCTACTGAAGCGCTGCCATCACCAACCTGTCCGTTAAGGGATTCACCCCAGCAGAATGACTGGCCGAGCGTATTTACCGCACAGGTGTGCTGGAAACCGGCCGAAATTGATTGCCAGCGGTCGTTTCCGACTACAGGAGTTGGGATGTTGCGGGCGGCTGCCGAACCGTCCCCGAGCTGACCCTGCGCGTTGGCGCCCCAGCAGTACGCGATACCAGTGGTAGTGATTCCGCAGGTATGCGAATCGCCGGACGTGATCGTCGACCACACGAACCCGGAAATCAAAGTCGGCTTAGTCCTGGGAGCGCTTGAACCATCCCCCAACTGACCTGAACCGTTGTAGCCCCAGCAGTAACCCGCTCCCGTCTGCGTTACGCCACAGGTGTGTCGTCCGCCCGCCAACACCATTGCCCACTTTGTGGTTCCGGTGTCGTAGACCGGAAACGGCACGGTGCGCGTCGTCCCGGACGTGTCGTCGCCCACTTGGCCGTCGGCACTTGAGCCCCAACAATACCCAGATCCTGTCGTGGTGACTGCACAGGAATGCGCGCCACCGCCGGAAACGGATGTCCAGGACTGCTGCCCACTAATCGTGGCGGCGGTCGAACGGGATGTCTGAGATGCGTCACCTAACTGCCCACTCGAGTTCGCACCCCAGCACGACACGGCTCCACTAGCCGTGACCGCACAGGAGTGAGACGTTCCTGCCGAGACGTTTGACACTCCGGTCAGGCCTGACACTGCCGACGGCGCCGATCGGTTGATCGTAGAACCATCTCCAAGCCGTCCGTCGCTGTTCGTCCCCCAGCAGTACGCAAGGTTCGGCGAGGCACTCGCAACCGAGCACGAGTGCGATGGGCCAGACGAGATCCTGGACATTGGCACTGAACCGGATGAGGCTACTGGCGTGGCATTCAGGAGTGACGATGCTCCTGCAACCTGACCTTCGTCATTCGCTCCCCAGCAATTCAGAATGCCACCGGTGGCAATCGCACACGTGTGGTCACGGCCAGAAGCAACCGCCGACCACTGCTGACCTCCGGCAACCTGGACCGGCGTGGTCTGCGCCGACGCGGCAATCGGCCTTCCCAACTGTCCACTGGTTCCCAGACCCCAGCAGTCGAGAACCCCCGACGTTCGGACCGCGCACGCGTGGGAGCCACCAACGCTTATCCGTGCCCCGGTTGTGTCCCCAGCAACTAGCGTCGGTTGCGATCGAACGACCTGTCCGCCAACCTGGCCAACCGACGTTTCACCCCAGCAATACACCCGGGACGGCTGGGACAGTGCGCACGTCTGGTCGCCTCCGGCGTCAATGGCACTCCACGTCAACCCTCCAGCAACGATAGTTGGCGTACTCGCCGGCGGTGCGGCGACCGTGCCAAGTTGCCCGCTGGCGTTTGCGCCCCAGCAATACACCTCGCCACCGGTCATGAGACCGCAGGAATGGCTACTCCCCACCGTGACCACCTGCCAGGAGCGTCCGCCAAGTACCGCGGTCGGCGTGCTCTTACTCGCGGTTGTGCCGTCACCGACCTGACCGGATGTGTTTAAACCCCAGCAATAGGCGACGGTGGACTGTCGGCCACAAGTGTGCGAGCCACCAGAGGAGATCGAAGTCCAGCCGGTGCCCGCGATAACGGTCGGGACACTGCGGTTCGAGCTTGTCGCATCCCCCAACTGTCCAGTTGCGTTGGCGCCCCAGCAATACGCGTTCCCTCCGGTAAGAATGCCACAGGTGTGGTCGTCGCCGGCACTGATGGCGATCCAGGTCGCCGCCGGGAGGACGCTGGTTGACACCAGTGCAGGGGTGGTCGCATCACTCAATCCGCCGTTGCCAAGTTGACCACTGGTGTTCCGCCCCCAGCAGTACGCGGCCCCTGCAACAGTTATTCCGCACGTGTGTGATCCCCCGGCGGAAAGGGTTCTCCATGTACCGCCGCCGGATACCGCGGCTGGAGCCGTGACCGCAAGGGCCGTGCCGTCACCAACCTGGCCAAACCCATTGGAGCCCCAGCAATACCCAGTGAAATCGACGGAGAGCCCACACGTGTGCGATGCCCCAGCAAAGACATCCCCGTAGGCGACGCCAATCGAAAGCGTGGGACTTGAGATGATCGACGACCCAGTCACCACCTCGAAGGTGGCGTTCGAAACGCCTGTCACAGGCTCGCTCGTCGTGACGGTGAAAGCTGCTTCGGTAGTTCCGGCCGTTCGTTCAGCAGCCCCATTCGCACGAGTTACTGAGTTGATCGACGGTGCGACCGTGTCCAGGATGTAGGTCTCGCTCGTGACCGAAATCGATGTCGATGCGAGTTGGTTTCCCCCGGTGTCGACGATCCCAGACACCGAGGCCAATGCCAATCCAATGGTCGACGTCGAACCGCCAGTTGCCGAAACTCCCATGAGACCAACCGTCACCGTATGAGAAGTCGACGTTGTCGAACCCGGGGATACCGAGGAGATGACCGGGGTTCCAGTAACGCCGCCTCCAGCCACGATCTTGAAACTGCCCGTCGCCACACCTGAGACCGACCGGCTGAAAGTCACTACAAAGGTGGGAGACGCAGAGGACGCGCCGACCCGCGGGCTGGTTGCACCACGGGTAATCGCCGAGATGACCGGGTCCGCGGGAATGATGACCGGCAAGAGTTGCATGGCAACCGACGATCCGTCACCAATCTGGCCGGAAGCGTTCGAACCCCAACAATAAGCCTTCCCCGAGACAGCGATCCCGCAGGTGTGGGATCCGCCTGCACTCAGTTGTGCCCACTTGAGCGATGTCAGGATTGCTGTCGGTGCCGAACGGTTCTGCGTGCCACCGTCACCTATCTGGCCGGAACCCCCGGAACCCCAGCAGTACCCGGTATCCGTTGCGTCGGTACCGCACGTGGTGCGGTCAGACGAAGCAACCGATTTCCAATTGTTCGAACCAGAAACCTGCGACGGCGAGGTCTGGTTGACCGCCGTCGAGTTACCGAGCTGCCCACTTGAATTACTACCCCAGCAATACATGAAACTCGGCGAGGCGGTGCTGGCAATCCCACATGAGTGTTCCGACCCGGTGGCAATCGGACTGAGTGCTAGACGCCCGGTGATCGCGACCGGAGATGCTGTGGAGACTGTTCCGCCATCGCCGACCTGACCGGTGGAGTTGTACCCCCAGCAGAATGTTGCGGTGGCAGTCGCCTTGGCGCACGTGTGGTACTTGCCAACCGAGATGAGTGTGAAGGTGCTTGCGCCAGCCGGTATCTGAACCGGGTGTGGCGAAGTGCGCGACGTAGTCGTGGTGTCGCCGAGTGCGTAGCTGCTGTTGTCACCCCAGCAGTAGGCCGTGCCCCCGCTGTCCACACCGCAAGTGTGACGCACTCCTGCGACTACCGTCGCCAAAGTGCGCCCTCCGTGGACAAGTGTGGGCGACAGTTGTGAGGTCGTGGTGCCGTCGCCCAATTGGCCGTAGGTGTTGTCACCCCAGCAATACGCCGTACGCCTGATCGTGACACCGCAAGTGTGTTGGTAGCCAGCATTGAGGGCAACCCAACCAGTCTCGCCAGTCGGTATCGCAACCAAAACTGGTGTCGTCCGAACGGCCGTTGAGCCGTCTCCGATCTGCCCGGATGAGTTCTTTCCCCAGCACCAACCCTCGCCTATTGATGATACAGCACATGTATAATCATCACCAGCCGAAATACCCGTGAACGTCGACTCGAAGGTTGCGGAAGCAGCACGCACGATGCCGCTCCGCGACCGGAAAACGATCGGTGATGGCTGCACCTGAGGGGTGGCCGTCCCGGCAATGACGGGCATCGTCGGCGAGGCAGCAGCATACGTCGGCACGGCCGTGACCGGCGTCGGCAGGCCCAAGGTGGCCAACGCAAATGTGGGCGTCGCTGACAGTCTCGCGGCAATCGACGGTGTCTCAATGGTTGGTGCAGTCGCAGTTGCAGTCACGGCAGCGCTCGAAGTCGCTGCGACGCCCACATCTGGCACCGATGCAGTAGGCAAGGTGGTCGTACGCACCGGCAACTCATCGCCAGCGGCACCTCGCAGGTCAATGGACCCAGCGACCAGCGCACCCATCATGAGAAGGGCACAAGCAATCCGGCGCAAGTGGTCGACCGCTTTCCGCGTCATGTTTGCTTTCAACGGACCGTGGTTATTGACAATCGTGAACAACATAAAGTCTCAATACAATGCCGCGTGGCGACGGCGGTAACTAGACCTGACCGTGAACGTACCGTTCACGTGAGAAACGCGCAAACGGCAGCGAACTCAAATGACAGTTCATCGACATAATTAAACGACTTTCTGACATCATGGCAGCAAGCCGATGGCAGGGCCGACGGGTTCGATCGGCCCAATCCATGGTGCGATTGAACTGCCCGGCAGGCTATTGCACCACCTGGCACCGACTTAACAACGTCCATGTGACACGAGGCGCCAACGGCGTTCGGTCGCCTTACTTTCTCGTGCCAACCTCATCGGATCGGGAGTAGCATGGAAGTGCTTCAATCCAGGGCACATCCAGATGGGCAGGTGGCGTGATGGTAGGCCGGAACGATCCGCACGCGTGGGGACCAGAATGTCCATGGGGAGGCAGTGCCCATCACGCAGTCCGTCTTGCGTTTCTCGAGGGGTCAGAACCGCCGCCAGGTTCAGGCCAAGCGCCTGCGGACCTGAACCCTGCAGAGCCTACAGTTCGTCGTGTCACGCGCCTCTCGTGGGCCTGCAGTTTTGCGAGCTTCGTGCTACTGACTTTGATCGTTTCATGGTTACTCGCGCTTCACGCGAAGGTGGTGAGTGACGGGTCGACCGCGACGATCCCGCTCATATCGGCACCAGCTGGCTTGCTGATCGTCGCGCTAGCGTTCGGAATAGCCACCTGGGTTGGGGATGTCCTTCCGTCCTGGATCCAGTCAGACCGGCAACCGCATGACCCCTCAGTTCCGATCCGGTTTCCAGTTGCTGCTTGGTGCACCGACTGCAGGCGCCAGTTCGTCGATCGTGGCCCAAGGGAACGCCCAGTGCCAAGCCACTATCTGCCCGAAACAATTGGGCCCGAAAGGGTGGCCGGCCCCCCAGCGGGTGGTGACGAAATCCACGACTTGGGGCCTGACCGCGGATTGGGTGCAGCGAAGCAAGCGCCCACGGACCTGAACTAACAGGGTTCAGTGGCGTGGCCCATCCGATGATGGCCGGCTTGCGCCAGCCGCCCGGCATCGCCCGAGCAGACCTTCGACAAGTCTCCTTCGGTATCGGGGTCTGCTCCTGGCAACGTTGGTACCTTTTGTCCGTGCCATGGAAGATGTGAAATCACGGCCCGGTCGCCACATTCCACCCACGGGCTCGACCCCGCGACCATCATTCAGCGTGGGCACTCTGACGGCAATCTTCATCGTGACGAGCGCTTTGATGGTGGGGCGCGTTCAACCTCGACTGTCCACTGCCGATTCCAACCTCCCGCTTCCGGTGGCGATCAGGGCTATCGACCCACGCACTGTGGAAGTCCCAATCCCGGGAAGCGGGCTTCAGCAAGTGCGAATGGTTGGCATCGATGCTGCAAGACCGGAAGTCCAAAGTCAGGACACCGGGTGCGTGGCCGACGAGGCGAAACGGTTCATCCAGACGCGAGTGCCGGGCGGATCACCTGTCGTACTCATTGCAGATCCAACCCATCCAGACCGCGACACTGACGGACGGCTACTTCGTCACCTCATCATTGATACCGATCCGAATGCTCCTCCCGTTCCTGACGCCGTTCCCAACCCGATGGTGCGCGCACTTGTGAACCTCGGGTACCTGCT
>CAMDTO010000111.1 GCA_945907765.1 Thermoflexus hugenholtzii JAD2
CGTATTTCGACCACTTCGACCCGGACCGCTACGACCCCCGCCAGTGGGCGCGCGATGCCAAGGCGGCCGGCATGGAGTACGCCGTCATCACCACCAAGCATCACGACGGCGTCTGCCTCTTCGAGACCGACCTGACCCACTACAAGGCACCCAACACCCCTGCCGGTCGCGACCTCATCCGCCCGTTCGTGGACGCGTGCCGTGCCGAGGGCCTGAAGATCGGCTTCTACTATTCGCTGATCGACTGGCACCACCCCGACTACACGGTCGATGGCCATCACCCGCGTCGTGACGACATGGAAGCCCGTGCGCTGAACCACGAGCGGGACATGTCGCGCTACCGAGACTACCTCCACGGGCAGGTCCGCGAACTCATGACCAACTACGGCCAGATTGACGTCCTCTGGCTGGACTTCTCGTACTCATGGCGTGACTGGGGGTGGAGCAAGGGCAAGGGCAAGGATGACTGGGATGCCGAAACGCTTCTGGACATGGTGCGCGACCTGCATCCGAACATCCTTGTCAACAACCGTTCGGAGGTCCCCCAGGACTTCCATACGCCCGAGCAATATCAACCGCGGGCGTGGATGCACGTCGACGGCAAACCGGTGATGTGGGAGGCGTGCCAGACCCTCAATGGATCGTGGGGGTACGACCGGGACAACCTCGACTGGAAGTCACCGGGGCTCCTGGTCCGGATGCTTGTCGATGGGGTGTCCAAGGGTGGAAATCTCCTCCTGAATGTCGGGCCGACGGCACGGGGCGAGTTCGATCCCCGCGCCCGCGCAACGCTTGCCTCGATCGGATCCTGGATGCACCATCACTCCCGGTCAATCCGGGGATGCACCCAGGCGCCGGACGAATTCGTCACGCCCCCGGACTGCCGGTACACATGGAACCAGGAGACTGGCCGGTTGTATGTCCACCTGTTTGCCTGGCCGTTCCGCCACTTGTTCCTTGATGGCCTCGGCGATCGCGTTGCGTATGCGCAATTCCTGCACGATGGATCCGAGGTGAGGCGGACCGAGTACGAGGATGCCGGCCACTACCCGACGGCGCGTGCGGACGCTGCCGTCCTGGCCTTGCCCATTCAGCCGCCGGCGGGAGTTGAGGTGCCGGTTATCGAGATCTTCCTGCATCCCGAGTAGGATCATCCCGTGGCCGGTGCGGTCGTCTGGCTAGGGTCGTCGCTCGCGTCCGGCCATCAGGATGGCGAGTCCCACGAGTGTTGCGACGAGGGTTTCGGTGGGCGCAGCGCGCTGTGACGTACGGTAGCGGCGCGTCCACTCGGTTGCCGGGAGCCACCCGCAACGGAGCCGGTCGAAGCCGTTCCATACGCGCCAGGTGAAGACGTACCCGAGGAGTGTCTCGGGACGGTTGACCATGTGGTCGAGTGTCAGGTGGCACGCGAGCCCAGCCGCGAAGGCCAGCGCGAGCGGGCGGAACGGTGCCGGAACCGCGGTTGTCCGGGAGGCAATCACGCAGGCGGCGACAAGGTCCCACCCGTGCGCCGGAACGACGATGCGCCGCGTGTAGTCCTCGCGTCCTCCGTTGAGCGCCCAGTCGACGAGGTGGTCGCCGTCGACGGCAATCGCCCCGGCGAGGAGTGAACTGGCTGCCAGGGCGCCATGGCGTTCTCCGGCAACCATCGCCGGGATCACGGACGCAAGCGTGTGCCAGAGGGGTTGTGCCACGTTTGCCAAACGTATCGCCGGGCCGGGACGCCCCACGTGGCGTCATGTGCACTCGGAAACCAGGACGGGGGTAGCGTATGGCCTCACTGTGGGGCGCCGTGGGGTGGGGTCGTGTGGCTGGAAACGGTACGCTTCCAGTGCAGGCTGCGTGGCGATGGATCGCGAATGATTTGGGTCGCACGGTTGGCAAGAGGACAGGAGCGTTCGCGATGAGCACGATGCAGGCGGTGATGCTGACGGCACCAGGGGTCGTCGAACAGGTGACGGTGCCTGTACCGGGCGCACCCCTCGGCGATGAGGTCCTGATCCGCGTCACCCGGGCCGGCATCTGTGGATCGGAACTCGAGGGCGTGGTGACGAAAAGTCCGCGCCGGAAGCCCCCGCTGATCATGGGGCACGAGTTTGCCGGGGTGATCGAGGCGGTTGGCCCGGATGTCGATACCGCGCGGTGGCGTGTTGGCGACCGCGTGGTGCCCAACCCCTTGATGCCGTGCGGACAGTGCCGCACGTGCCAGCGGGGACGCACGAATGCCTGTCCCGACCGCATCCTGCTTGGCCTGCATCGCGATGGCGGCCATGCCGAATTGGCGAAGTGTTCCGTCCGCCACCTTCATCGCACGCCCAGTGGGATCAGTGACGATGATGCGGCGACGGCCGAACCGCTTGCGGTCGCGGTGCACGGCGTGCGCTTGCTTGGCGAGGCCGGGGTCCTGCCCCGTTCCATCGTGATCTTTGGTGCGGGGACGATCGGCCTGCTTGCCCTCCAGTCCGCCCGACTGGCTGGTGCCACAACAACCGTGGTGATTGACCGTGACCCGCACCGCCTCGAGGTGGCGTCGCGGCTTGGTGCGACACGCGTGATCGATGCGCGCACCGAGGATGGTTCGACGGATTCACTCGGACGCCTGGCGCTTGACATGACCGATGGCGAAGGGTTCGATGGCGCACTCGACTGCGTTGGCGTGGGTGCGACCCGTGCCGGTGCGGTGCGGATGGTCGCGCCGGGTGGCACGGCCGTGTGGATCGGATCTGCCGCCGATGAGATCCCGGTACGGGGCATGGAACTGGTGCTCAATGAGAAGCGCGTGCAGGGCGCGTACTCCTACACCGATCACGACTTCAGCGCGGCGCTTGGATTGCTTGCGGCCGGGCGCGTGGAATTGACCTCGTGGAGCAAGGTGTACGGCCTGGGCGAAGGTGCGTCGCTGTTCACCCGCCTTCTGACCCATACCGAACCGTGCATCAAGGCACTGCTTGATCCAAGAAGCTAGGCTTGGGGTGAGGTGGTCATGACCGGTCCTCGTCCGGCGTCCGAAAGCGGTCTTGTGTCTGGTGATGTGGCATCGACCCCTTGGTCGGCCGGTGGTCCGGTCGGCACCCTGTCCTCGCGTGGTGGTCGGCGCCGGCGTGCGTCAGCCTGGCGCCTGCGGTGGTTGGTACGCGCATCGGTCCTGATGGGGATCATTGCGGTGATCCTGGTCGCGACGCCGGTCGGGCGACCGTTTGGTCTGCCTGTCTGGTTGGGTGGTGCCAAGCCGGTTGCCTCACCGCTGCTTGCCGACCCATCGCAGGGGACCAGTGCCGTCTTTGCGGTCGGTGTCGTGGGGGCCCGGCGTGCACATCTCGTGGCGACGGGGACCTTGCCGCTTCCGCGAGCCGGCACGACCGGTCCCGCCGGATACCTGCCTGCGGTGACACATGCCCTTGAGGTCGGTTCGCCACTCGCCTGGAGTGTCTGGACAGACATCGAGTCGTTCGGTCAGTCTGCGTGGCGCGACTTCGTGCAGGCCGGCCGGCCGATCACCCATCGCCCACCGGCCGTCGACTTCTCTCGCGAGGTCGCGGTCCTCATTTGGGTCGTGCCGCCTCCCGGAGGCTTGCCGTCGGGTCTGTCGGGTACTCCCGTGTCGGTCCCGGCCTCGGTGCGCCGGGCGCCGGGTCTCGTCCTTCGGGGTGCACTCCTGGTCGATCATGTCGCGATTGGCCTTGAAGTTGCCCCAACCGCCCCGGACGAGGCGAAACCTGAACCGTTGGCCGTCGGGCTGGAAGGTGTGCCCTACGCGCTTGTCACCATCCCCAAGGACCAGTGGCCCATTCCCCCGGCGTGGGGCACCGGCAACGATCCCGTCATGGCCCGGTTCGCGTCGTAGGACGCACGGCTAATATAATAAATATTGTCGATTGATAAAGTATACTTTCCGCTGAGATCAAGCGGACTGTGGCTGCCCGCACGACACTGGCTCATGCCGCTGGCACGCACCGCACAATCCCGAAACCTGGTTGTGGTGACATTCGCCAACGGGGATGGCCACTCGCTACCCTTATTGCAAATCGACTGTCTGACGCGTGCAGTTGTGAGCGCCAGGCGCTGGGCAAGGCGGCCCACCGGCCGGTCATGGCAGGTTGGGTCCGGAGAGAAGGGCCACGATGGAACCACGCGGACGATTGGGACGGCGAAGCCTCCTGGGGCGGACGAGCGCAGTTGCCGGGGCGGTTTCCGGTGCAGGTCTGGGATTTGTTCCCGGTCTCGCATCGGTCGCCGGGGCACAGGGGGCGGGCAAGACAATCACGGTGGGCATGTCCCAGGAACCACCGACACTCGGGTATTCCCTGGGCAACGCGTACGTGATCTCGATTGTCAAGGCGGCAATCGGGAACGAACCCACCCTGACGCGCCGCAATGACCTCAACGACTGGGTGCCGTGGCTGGCCGAGACGGTCCCCACCCTCGAGAACGGTGGCGCACGCTATGTCGGCGACGGTGCCGACAAGCGCCTGCAGGTGACCTTCACCTTGCGCAAGGATGTGAAGTGGTCTGACGGCAAGGCCGTCACGGCCGCCGATGTCAAGTTCGCATGGGAACTGATCATGAACCCGGACTACTCGGTACCGGACCGCAGCACGCAGCAGAAGCTCGCGACGGTGGAGACGCCCGACGACTACACCGTGATCGCGAACTTCATGTCGGAGAACGAGGCGAAAGAGGCAGCGGCCAAGGGACGTGGCGGGCTTCCTGCCAAGGCCTACGCGGACTTCGCAACCCAGTCCGGTCCGGTCCTCGACCCGGGCTACTACAAGGCCTACCTGCCGGCATTCCCGAAGCATGTCCTGCAACCCCTTCTCGAGAAGGTCGGGGCGGCTGAGCTTCCCAAGCAAGACATCATGCGCAAGCCACTGGGCATCGGCCCCTACAAGGTGACCGAATGGGCGGAAGGACAGTTCATCGTCCTGGCGGCGGTGCCGACCTTCTTTTTGGGGGCCCCGCGCACGCCGAACCTCATTGTCAAGATCGTAACTGACACGAATGCCATCCTCGCCCAGTTGGCCACCAGTGAACTGGACGTTGTCACCGAGGACGCCCTTTCCGAGTTCAGTGCGCCCGAACTGGACAAGATGGCGAACCAGCGGCTCATTCGTGCGTACTACACGCCGGGTGCGACCTGGGAACACATCGACCTCAACCTCGACAACGAACACCTGGGCATCCTGAACGTCCGCAAGGCGATTGCGCACGCCATCAACCGCCAGCAATTGGTTGACAAGGTGCTCAATGGCAAGACCAAGGTCATCCATTCATGGGCGCCTGAGTGGCGCTGGGACTTCAGCCCGGAGGTTCCCAAGTACGACTTCAATCCCGAGAAGGCCAAGGCGCTTCTCAAGGAAGCGGGCTACGCGCCCGGGGCCGACGGGATCATGGCCAAGGCTGGCAAGAAGCTGTCAATCAAGTATGGAACGACGGCCGGCAACCAGGCCCGCCTGCTTGTGACGCAGTTGGTGCAGGCCGACCTCAAGGCCGTCGGCATCGAGGCGAACCTGGACTACGTGCCGTCGAGCGAGTGGTTCGCCGCTGGTGACAATCCCGGGCCGCTCTGGGGACGCTCCTTCGAGATGGGCGAGTACGCCTGGGTCGGTGGTGATGATCCGCTTGGGGCGAAGAACCTCTACAGCACCGGTGGCATCCCGGCCAAGGACAATGCGTACGTCGGCCAGAACTTCCCCGGGTTCAAGGACGCGCGCAACGACGAGTTGCTCGCGGAATCGGAGAACACCCTGGATCAGGCCCGGCGGGTCGAGGTCTATGCCGAACAGCAGAAGATCTGGGCCGAGGCCGTACCGGTTGTCACCCTGTACGCCCGCGCCAACGTGACCGCTACCAAGCGGTCGCTACAGAACTTCCGGCCGACCCCGACCAACACGCCGCCCACGTGGAACTGCTACGACTGGTACCTCGCCGACTGATCCGCCCGATCACACAGTACCTGTCCCCCATCCCCTCCACCCTTGCGAGGGGTGAGGGGATGGGGCGCCATCCATCACATCCTCCTGGGAGTCGAGACCGATCATGCGCGCCTTCTTGCTCCGGCGCCTGCTGCAGAACGCCATCCTGCTGCTTTTCATATCGGTGATCGTCTACGGCATCCTCTATCTCGTTCCGGGTGGCCCGTTTGACCAACTCAACTTCGGTGCGACGTCGGCCACCGCCGCTGCTGCCCAGGTCAAGCGACTGAACGAACTGCTCGGCCTCGACAGGCCCCTCTACGAGCGGTACTGGAACTGGCTGACGAAGGCACTTGTCGGCGACTGGGGCATGTCGTGGACGGTTGCGTTCGGGCAACCCGTGGGACGGCTCATCGAGAGTCGCCTAGGCAACACCTTGCTGCTCATGGGCCTGTCTGCGGTCTTCTCGCTGGCCATCGCGCTTCCCATCGGCATCATCTCGGCGGTGCGTCCGTACTCCATCTGGGACTACCTCATCACCGCGTTCAGTTTCTTCGGCCTCTCCATGCCGACATTCTGGTTCGGGGTGATGATGCTCATCATCTTCTCGGTGGTACTGGGATGGCTACCCGCCGGCGGTGCAATCACGCCGGGCAAGGCTGACGACATCGTTGACCGCATCCGGCACCTCATCATGCCGGTGGTGGTCCTCAGTCTGGTGCAGGTGGCCGGGCAGAGCCGCTTCATCCGGTCGAGCATGCTCGAGGTGCTCAAGCAGGACTACATCCGGACCGCCCGCGCAAAAGGGGTCCCGTGGGCGCGCGTCGTGCTGACACATGGCCTGCGCAACGCCATCCTGCCAGTGATCACCCTGCTTGGCCTGGAGATTCCGCAACTGTTCGGTGGCGCGATCATCACCGAGACGATCTTCACGTGGCCCGGGATGGGGCGCCTCTTCTTCGAGGGGATCTCCAGAAATGACTGGCCCGTCGTGCAGGCAATCACGATGCTTTCGGCAATCCTGGTGGTCGGCGGGAACCTCCTGGCGGATCTCGCCTACGCAGTCGTCGATCCGCGGATCCGGTACGAATGACCGTCGGTGGCACCTGCCTGACCACACTGGGTCTTGACCAATGAGTGCGTCCGCGAGTGCGTCCGCGAGTGCGTCCGCCATGACCGACCCGATGCCGCCTGCCTTTGACGACGACATCCTGGCGACCGAGGAGGTCTCACAGGCACGCCTTGTGTGGCGCCGCTTCCGGCGTCACCGCCTTGGGCTTCTTGGCATCACGGTCATTGGCGTGATCGCCCTCGCGTGCATGCTGGCGCCTTGGATTGCGCCGTACACGTTCGACAAGCCGGACACCTCGAACATCATGGGGACGCCGAGCGCAAGTCACTGGCTTGGCACCGATGAACTGGGGCGCGATGTCCTCAGCCGCCTCCTCTATGCCGGGCGCATCTCGCTGCTGGTGTCCCTGGTAGCGACCATGCTTTCGATCGTGATCGGCGTCCTGGTCGGCAGCATCGCGGCGTACTTCGGCGGCGCACTGGATACCCTGCTGATGCGCTTCACCGACATCATGCTGTCGCTGCCAAGCCTTCCCTTGCTGCTGATCTTCAGCAAGACGTTGCGCGACTTCGGCCCCTTGCGTCGCGCCCTTGGTGACAACACGAGTGTGGTGATCATCATCACGGTGCTGACGATCTTCGGGTGGATGAACGTCGCGCGCCTCGTCTACGGCAGTGTCCTGTCGCTCAAGGCACGCGAGTTCACCGAGGCGTCACGCGCACTTGGGGCATCGAGTTTCCGGATCATCTTCACGCACCTGATACCGAACTCGGCGGCGCCGATCATCGTTGCAATGACCCTCGGCATCGGGTCGCGGATCATTGCCGAGGCAAGCCTGAGTTTCCTTGGCCTCGGCATCGTCCCGCCCAACCCCAGTTGGGGAAGCATGCTGTCGGGTGTTCAGGCCTACATGTTCCGCAACCCGTGGCTGGCCTTCTACCCTGGCCTGACCATCCTGATCGTCGTCCTTGCGATCAACTTCGCCGGCGATGCCCTCCGCGATGCTCTCGACCCGCGCCTGAAGAACTGATCTAGACGCCTATGAGCGAACGACCCCTTCCATCCCCGGCAACCTTGCCGGCCACCCCCTTGCTCGAGGTGCGTGGCCTCCAGACCCACTTTGCCACCACCGACGGTCTGGTCAAGGCCGTCGATGGCGTTGACTTCGCCATCCGTCCGGGCCAGACGCTCGGCCTCGTTGGCGAGTCGGGATGCGGAAAGAGCGTTACCGCGCTCTCGATCATGCGGCTGGTCGCCGCGCCGGCCGGCCGGATTGCGGGTGGAACGATCATGTTCGAGGGACGTGATCTTGTCGGGATCAGCGATGCCAAGATGAATGCCGTCAGGGGTGCGCGCATCTCGATGGTGTTCCAGGAACCGATGACCTCCCTGAACCCGTTGCAACGGGTCGGTGACCAGGTGGCCGAGGCGGTTCGGCTCCACGAGAAGGTGTCAGCCCGGGCCGCCCGCGACCGCGCAATCGAGATGTTCAAGGCGGTTGGCATCCCTTCTCCGGAACAGCGCCACGATGCCTACGCGCACGAACTTTCGGGCGGGATGCGCCAGCGGGTGATGATCGCGATTGCCCTGGCGTGCCGGCCGGCCCTGCTGATTGCCGACGAACCGACGACAGCCCTTGACGTCACGATCCAGGCACAGATCCTCGACCTCCTGCGTGACCTACAGGCGGAGTTCGGCATGGCCGTGTTGCTGATCACGCACGACCTCGGGGTGATCGCCGAGATGGCGACCGACGTGGCAGTGATGTACGCCGGACGGGTGGTGGAACAGGCACCGGTGGCCCAGTTGTTCAACGCCCCGGAACATCCCTATACCAAGGGTCTTCTGGCAAGCATTCCCACCCTTGAGATGCCTCGCGATGTCCGGTTGTCGGTCATCAAGGGCAATGTGCCGAACCTGTACAACCTACCGTCGGGATGCACCTTCGCCCCCAGGTGTCCGTCGGTGATGACCCGGTGTCGCCAGGATGCCCCCAGCTTGCTGCCGGTCGGTGGACAGGGTGCGGGCGCGCATCTTGCCCGCTGCTGGTTGCATGAGTCCTGAGGTGACGGGAATGGATGCCCAAGCACGCCCTGAGATCCAGTCCATCGCCCCTGATTCCAATATGCGTCGCTCGGCACTGCCGCTAGACATGGGTTCCGGGTCGCCGGCCCTCCTTTCGGTCAGCAATCTCGTGAAGCACTACCCCGTCCGCAAGGGTCTCCTGCGTCGTGAGGTCGCGCGGGTCCGCGCGGTCGACGGGGTGTCATTCGACGTCAGGGCTGGCGAGACATTCGGACTGGTGGGTGAGTCCGGGTGTGGCAAGACCACCGCCGGGAGAACAATCCTGCGGCTGATCGAACCGACTTCCGGTACGGTCTCATTTGCGGGCGAGGATGTGAGCCGCTTGCGTGGCAGGGCCCTCAAGGCGATGCGACGGAACATGCAGATCATCTTCCAGGACCCATTTGGATCGCTCGATCCGCGCATGCCAGTGGGAAGCATCATTGCCGAGGGACTGGTGGTGCACGGCATCGGAGACCGCGCCGAACGGGATGCCCTCGTCAAGCAGGCGATGCAGCAGGTGGGTCTCCGCCCTGAGTACGCGCGACGCTACCCGCACGAGTTCTCCGGTGGCCAGCGTCAGCGGATCGGGATCGCGCGGACGCTCGTCCTGCGTCCGAAACTGATCGTGTGTGACGAACCGGTCTCCGCACTCGACGTCAGCATACAGAGCCAGGTGCTGAATCTTCTGAAGGACATCCAGGCAGACCTCGGACTGACCTACATCTTCATCGCGCACAACCTGGCCGTCGTGAAATACATTGCGTCGCGCGTCGGAGTGATGTACCTGGGCAAGCTGGTGGAGACGGCGTCGTCTGACGACCTCTACCGCGAACCGCTGCACCCGTACACCCGCGCATTACTATCTGCGATTCCGCAGGCGAAGCCACCGCTACCCGGCGAGCCCCGTCGCGAAAGGATCGTCCTGGGCGGGGATGTTCCCAGTGCGCTGAACCCCCCATCCGGGTGCCGGTTCCACACGCGCTGCCCAGTCGCAATGGACCGGTGCCGCACCGAGGAACCGGTGACCCGCGACATGGGTGGCGGGCATACGGTGGCGTGCCACCTGTACTAGGGGGATGCGTCGTCGCTGCCGTCGTCGTTCAGATCATCCTCGCCGGAGCGCAATCCGTGATCTTCCGCTTCCAATTGGGGTGAGGGAAGCAGGAAGGTTGCGTCGGGATCCTGTGCGGAAGCGCGGACCAGATCATCCGGCAGCGACTTCTTCGGGGTCACGCCCATCCGCTTCAGGCGTTCGGCACGTCCGATCAAGTTTCCGTTCCCGGACACAAGCTTGTTT
>CAMDTO010000112.1 GCA_945907765.1 Thermoflexus hugenholtzii JAD2
CCGCCAACGCCCGTCGCATAGATGACCGCAATCCGGTCGCGCGTGGCATCGTTGATCGGCAGGCCCGACATCTGGACCGCCTCGACCGCCGATGCAACCGCGAACAGCGTGAAGGGATCCATGCGACGCGCAGCCTTGGCGTCCATCCAGTTGGCCGGATCAAAGCCCCGTACCTCACCGGCGATGTGGGTCTCCAGGTTCAGTGCCACAGGGTCGTAGCGCGCAATCCGGGCAATTCCCGATTCACCCGCGATCAGCTTCTTCCATGTCTCGGGCCACGAAAGTGCGAGAGGGTTGACCGATCCGAGACCCGTGATGACCACTCGCCGCTGTTCCACGCCTGTCCCCCGCCTTCTCCTGCACGGCGTTTCTACCGCGCGCGCACTCGATGATCGATCTCAAGGATACCCGCCCCCACTGTTCCGATCTGGTAAGGCGAGCCTCCGCGGTGATCACTCGGCGGGACTTTCGCGGTTCCTCAACCCCATTGAGTGTCAGCCGAACCCGCCCGCCCATCACCCCGCACGGCATGCACACGGGTTGCAGCGTGAAGCGTCGGGCGGATACCTTCGCGTCGATGACGACCCCCAACCGCCCCGTGTCGCTGATCCTCGATACCGACATCGGAGATGATGTCGACGACGTCTTTGCCTTGCTCCTGGCCGTGCGCGACCCCGCATACGACCTCCGTGCCGTGACTGTTGTCTACGGGCAGGTTGGTGCGCGCGCGCGCCTCGCACGGCACGTCCTCGACCTTGCCGGCAGGCCAGACATTCCGGTGGCGATCGGGTCGTCCGCAAGCCTCGCCGGCCCCGTCAACCCGGGTGACCGCGGCAACTCGATGGCGTCGGCCGACGAAGTGATGCCCGGGTCGGGTTCCAGGGAGTGGGATGACCTCGGGGCGCGCATCGACCCGCGTACGGCGTCCGAACTGATCATCGAACTCGTCCGCAATGCGACCGTCCCGCCAGTCCTCGCCGCCATCGGCCCGCTCACGAACATCGCGCAGGTCTTGACTCAGGCACCTGACATCGCCACGCGGGTCGCCGCCCTCGTCATCATGGGGGGGCGTCTGGGTGAAGGGTCCGACGTCGGGGAACATAACCTGAACATGGATCCCGACGCGGCCGCAATCGTCCTTGGCAGTACGGCACCGATCCGTCTGGGGACGTTCGATGTCACCCGCGATGCCGTTCTCGGGCACGATGATGTCGAACGCCTCCGTGCCGGTGACCTTGCCTGCCAGTCGGCGGGAGATCAGCTTGCCCTCTACTTGCGCCGACGGAACCGACCGGAGACGAGCATGTATGACCCGGCTGCAATGACCTTGGCAATCAATGACGACTACCTTCGTACCGAGATGCTGGACATTGCGCTCGACGTTGATGTGCCGGGTCGCAAGGTGATCACGAGAGTCGATGCGGGTTTACCCGGAGCAGTGAAGATGCAAACGAGCATCGCCATTGACGTTCCGGCATTTCATGCCCATTTGATGAACACCATCACCGGGACCCCAGCTTCAGAGTGAGAAGCCGGTTTGCCAGTCACCTCTACGAAGGGTCGCAGTCGTTCCGGAGCCACCAACACGCAACCCGCATGAAGAGCCCGTTGCTGAACCGGTCTATCTCCGCAGGGTTCAGTTTCTTGACCCCCATGAGCGCAACAAGGATCTCTTCGTCGGTCTGGTTGGCCTTCACGATCTCCTCGAACGTCCCTGCAGAGACGCCGAAGAGCCGGAATACGGCCCGGCTTGCACCGGTATGGGCAAGATAGTCCCCGGCAGTTCCGGACAGGTGCGCGCGCATCTTGTCAATTGTGCGGGGCAGGAAGCGGATGCCACCGACCGTCGCGTATGGGCTTCTCGGTCGGATTGTCCGCAGGTCCATCGTATATCCCTCTCATTGATAGTAGCGGGAGGATGTCGGAAGGTTGCCGTTGGACGGCCCGGGTCTCGTTCCCCCGGGACTTGGCGCTTCGTGATCGAAAGGCTGACCACACGAAACGCCGCCCGTCCATGTGGAAAGGCGGCGTCGCAAGGCCGAAGAAACTAGCCAAAGTGCCAGTGGTCTTGACAGAAAACGTACTATCTTGCGAAGGTACTTTGACAGGAACTGTCTCAATCAGTCAAGTCAGTGCTTGGCGAGACCCTTGCCAAGGTGACCGCCTTGAGGAACTTCACGTCCATCGTCCAGGTCAAGCCGGTCTGCCATGGTCACGATGTCCGTCCGGTGGCCGAGCCCGGCCTTCTCGAGCATGGTGCGATGGCGTTCCTGGGCCTCTGGATCACCCTCGGGATGCGACTCAACCCGGTCATTGAACGCCGCCACCGCCACCGCCTCGGGGTGCTTGTGTGCAAGGAGACCCTCGAGGACGCCATCGTCCGTGTCATGCGCCCGGACGATGGCCTCGAACCCGTCCGCGTCAACGCCGAGCAGGTCGAAGAGCCGGGTGCCGAACCCGGTGCGTGCGTTGTACTCGCCGGTCGTGCCGGCAATCTCGGCGCGCATCTTGTCAATCGCCCGTGGCAGGAACCGCATGCCTCCGAGCGTGTCGTACACACTGCGTGGAGCGTGCTTCGTCAGGTCCATGGTGCTTGTACCCCTTTCCTTGGTGAGCATCCGTGATCGCGGACGGTGCCGAGTGCGCACCGCCCGTTCCGGAGAGAGGCAAGGGCCCCGCTCCGGAGCCGCCTTGCTACTCGATGACCGCGATTTCGTTGGTCGATGCATCGCCGATCCATACCCGGCCATCGGCACTGCGCGACATCGCGTGCGCCTCGGGTACGCCGGTGATCTGCCATTCGTCCAGGACGTGGCCATTCGCCGGATCAAGCCGGTAGACGTGGTTGTGGTTCGTCTCCACCACGACCAGCGTGTCATTCTCCCAGTAGAGGCCGTGTGACCGGCTGACCGGGAACGCGATCTGCCCGAGAACCTCGGCGGTTTCCGCATCGATGTGGTCAATGACATTCGTGCCCGGTCGGGTGACCCAGAGGGTCCCACTCACGCCCGGTCCGGCATTCAGGGCCCCGCCGTGAGCGGTCGGGAAGATCTGTGGTTGCGGTTCGGGGACCGTGTGGGGCTTGACCCCGAGTTCGAAGGGTCGCCACTGGATCCCGTGCACCCCACCTTTCTCGGGATTGGGCAAGTGGATCGCTGCCAGGCACTGGCCGGTGTACGGATTGTGGCGGAACACCATGCTTGGCGTCACATTCGAGGCGACCCACACCGACCCGGACCCGAAACTCGTCCCGCTTGCGTTCCGGGCGGGTGAGTGGAAACTCGTGAGGATCTTTCCGGAGTAATCGATCAGGTAGGTCTGGTCGTTCTGCTGGTCCGAGACCCAGAGGCCTTCGGCGACTGCCTCAAGACCGTTGACCTGGATGGCCGGTCCTTTGAAGATGACCCTTGCGTGAACCGTTCGAAGTGCGGTTGTGGCCATGGCGTTCCTCTCCTGCGTTCCCGGGACCGTCATGTCCAGCATCGCGTGTGCCAGGGAATATCGGTCCTCGGTGGTCAGTATAGGCCCGTCAGCCTGACCAGCGTCCTAGAGCCAGGTCCACCACGGTGAGTGGCCCCACTGGTGAAAGGTCTTGTGGTTCCCCCACCCAGTCCGGTCACGGTCGAAGCCCTGCCAGATGCGATAGATCAGCGAGTACGCCCCGGCATGGTCCGGCTGGTTGAATATCATGTCCTGTGTCAGGTGCAACCACCAACCAAAGGTCAGTCCGGCGACCATCCGGGGCAGTTCGCGGGCAATCGGGGTGGTGGCGGGTCGGCGCCGAAGCCACCACGCAAGTCCGGCCGACAACCCGAGCAGTTCCCACGCATGCAACGGGGCCAGGAACCGGTCACGTTGGCCAGTTACGCGCATCCAGGCCCAGTCGATCAGGTGGTCGCCATCGATGAAGATACCCATCAAGGCAAGTGAGAGAGCCCCCGGATATCCCCATCTGTGGCGCAGATGCCAGGCAACCGGGATGGTCAGCAGGGCGTGGAAACGGGGCCGTGCCATCAGCGGCGGGCGCCCAATCGGAGTGGAGGTGACGGGGTTCGGGGTGCCGGCTTCGTTTCGGGAACATCGAGGACGGCGACGGCATCGGTTGCAGCCAACGAATCGATGAGCGACCGTGGTGCCCCCATGTTCACGGAACCCTCGTCCGCCATGATTGCCAGGGCAATCGTGCGTCCATGGGTGGCCTCCCACTCCTGGACATGGGTCATCACTTCACGCACCCCGTTCATGATCACCGCATTCTTTGCCGCTGCCCGGGCGGCAAATGAGGAAAGTGGAAGGGAATCATGGTCAATCGCAACGAAGACCGAGACTTGCACGAGCGCGTCGTCGGTCGTCGCAGCCATTAGTGTGCGCGCAAGCGCGCGGGTGATCTTCTCTGATCCAGTGGTCATGGAGATGGTCTCAGTCCTGATGGCGACTGGTCTGCGTGGGTGCGACCGCGCCGGATTGATGCGTTGTCAGGCAGCCTCAGGCGAAACGCCGTCGGCTGCCAAATGAACGCCTGTGATGACGGAACGGTCCAGCCCGCTAGACGTCGGCAACGCCTCCATCTGGATGGAAGATACCCGGCCACAGCTTGACGCCGGTGTACGGGTGGCCACGCAGGTAGTCCTCGTCGAGTTCGATCCCCAGCCCCGGCTTGGTGGGCAGTTCAATCCGCCCATTCCGTGCCTTGAAGTAATCCGCTTCCGTTCCCGCCTGGCATGCGTCCCGGGTTGGAGAGAGCGCGTACTCGAGGATGGAGAAGTTCGGGGTGACCGCGGCAAAGTGGACCGTGGCTGCCGTCCCGACTGGGCCATTGGGATTGTGCGGGGCGACCATGATGTTGTAAGTCTCGGCCATCGCTGCGATCTTGATCGTTTCCTTGATGCCACCATCGTGGCACAAGTCCGGCTGGATTACGTCGACAAGCTGTCCTTCGATGAGTTCCCGGTATCCCCACTTGGTGAATGCGCGTTCGCCGGTCGCGATGTCCATCGAGAGACCAGCCTCGCGGACGCGCCTGAGTGACTGGATGTTGTCCGGAGGCACGGCTTCCTCCAGGAAGGTCATGCCAATTGGCTCGAGCGCGCGCCCAAGCCGGATTGCTGCAGAGGGACGCAGTCTCCCGTGCACGTCGCACATCAGGGCAACATCAGGGCCGACCGCGTCGCGCATCGCCTGGTAATTCGCGACGGTCGAGGCGATTGCCGGGCCTTCCTCGAAGACGTGACCAGCCTCCGGTGGCAGGCGCAATCCTGATTTGAACGCGCGCCAGCCGTCCTCCATCAGGCGTAACGCGCCCTCTGCGGTTCCAACGTGGGTGTAACAGGGAATATAGTCCCGTACCGCGCCTCCGAGGAGTTTGTAAACCGGCTGGCCATAGGCCTTGCCAGTAATATCCCAAAGAGCCATTTCAATAGCTGATATCGCGGTAAGGATTCCCTCACCGCCCCGCCAGAACCCATGACGATACATCCGCTGCCAAAGATAGTCGATCCGGGTGGGGTCTTCGCCGCGGATGAAGCCTTCGAGGTCGTGCAGCGCCGCCGCGACGGTGCCCTGTTTCATTTCCAGGGTACCTTCTCCCCAGCCGTGAATACCTTCATCGGTCTGTATCTTGACAAAGAGGTACTCCCTTCCGGGGCTCTCCATGATGTACGTGGTCAGTCCAGTAATTTTCATTTCTTACCTTTTTATGGTGGTACTTACGGCACATTGATTGCGCCAGAACTGCAATCGGTGTTGCGTCACGAGATTGATCGTCGGCGCGTCACCTCCTGTCCGGTATGCCAGATGAGCAGATAGTCGACAATACTCGTTCACTGGGGACCATTGTTGTTTTCTAGGCATCCAGGCTTTGGCGTACTGGGAGTGACTGCTGGGCTGGCCCTGAATTCGTGAGTGCCCGAACCTGATGCATCATCAAGAGATCGATGCCGACGCGGAATGCAGGAGCCGGTTACAACGCTACTGAGGCGACAGGGGTTCGCGTCCTCTTCACCCCAGGTCACCTCTCGGGTCAGGCGTTGAGGCCGAGTTCGCTCGCGATCGGCTTGAGTGACTCGACGACCACGCGGATGTGGTCATCGAGGTCGACACCGAGTTCGGCCGCACCGTCCACAATATCCTCGCGGCTGACTGCCCGCGCGAAGGCCTTGTCCTTCATCTTCTTCCGCACTCCCCCCGGTTCAAGCTCGGACAAAGATTTTGACGGTCGAACTAATGCACATGCAGTAATGAATCCAGACAATTCATCGACCGCAAAGAGTGCTTTCTGGACCGGTCGTTCCCTTGCGACCCCGCTGTAGCGGGCATGCGAAAGGATGTCCTCGACGAGGGTTTCCGGGTAGCCTCGCGCCCGAAGAATTCGTGCACCCTCGAAGGGATGCTGTTCGGCGGTGGGAAACTGCTCAAAATCGAAATCGTGCAGGAGCCCTACAGTTCCCCAGTACTCAGTATCACCGCCAAGGCGCGAGGATTGGCCTCGCATTGCCGCTTCGACCGCTATCGCGTGTCTGATCAGCACGGGAGATGTGGTGAACTCGGTCAGGAGCGTCCAAGCCGCTTCGCGGGTCAGGGATGGAGACGCGGGTTCGGTCATGGTTCGTCGGTGCTCCGTTCGTTCGTCCACTAACCGTTGGACAAATCACGCTAGCATACCGACTGGGGGTGTAACGGGTCGTGAACCCCTGAACCAGGCGGATTGGGTCCCGCTGTGCGCCCCGGGTGCGCCGCGCGAACTGGTTTTGGACCCGGATGTGAGCAGCAGGTGCGGGATATTCCGGTATCGGTCCGGCTCCTGGACGTTGCTGCTGGATTACCAGTCAGTCGGAGGCGGAAGGGTTGGGGTGAAGACGGTCACCGGAACTGGCGATGCATTGCCTTCGCTCGCCGCCACGAGAGAAACATCCTTGAGTAGCTCGCCGGCGCCCATGATCGTCACCTCCCCGGCTTGTGCCCACGGCCGAGAGACTTTCCATAATTGGATCACTGCACGTTGGGTGCGGACCACGTACACATCTTCGAACTCTTCATAGGCGGTTGGGAGGCCGTACTCGGAGATGGCGTTCGGGGTTTCCAAGTAGGCGCGCTTCGTAAGGGGGTTGTTGTCAAGGAACTTGAGGTGCCTGTCCTGGACTTCCTCAAACGAAAGACCTTCGTCACCTTCGTTAGTGAACGACTTTGGCACTTGGAGCTGTGTGTGAAGGTAATCGTCGTAGCCGCTTGACGTAAGTTCGTCCATCACGTTGAGGCGAACGGCCTGTCCGTCGGTCCCCTCGGCATTTGGCACCCACTGCAAGACCGCGCGTTGGGTGATCTGAATAGCAAAGCCCTTGAATGTAGCCTGTTGAGCGATTGGATACCCGAGTTCGTCCACCCCGCCGAACCGCTCGAACTCGCTATAGAGGGCGGGGCCGTCAGCAGTATCACGTACCCCGAACCCGAGCGGGATTGCACCTGGGTCCCGTCCACTGGTTTGCGTGAAGAATTGGCCAGTAGGTCTACCATTGGCGTCCTTGCCGATTGGATAGTCGGCATCTGGGCGGATGGTCTCGGGAGTGAATGAGACCAGCATGACCATGGCGTCGTTCGCCGTGATCCGCAGCGTTCCGGTCTTCTCGTCGAGCTTGGTGAGGGTTGGGCGCCAGCTGCCGTTGTGGAGTTCGAACGCATACATCCGGGACGGTTCGAGGTTCCGTGCATCGGATCCCTGGATCATTCCGTCGCTGACTGCGACTTCAATCAGGTGTTGGGCGGGGAGCGGATATGTCCCACCCGTTTCGGTGCGGGCTACGGCTTGAAAGGCGGCGACTGGCGTCATGCCTCGTGGTAATGGCTTGACATCGGGCATGCCGAGGACGAGTTCTGGCAGGAGGGTGATGGCGTCGGCGGTCGTTCCCTCCGGAAGCAGGGCCGAGGCCGCCGTGCCGAAGCTGAACCGTGCACCGCTGATGGTTACCTGGGTGTCTATCACGAATGGTGCGAGGTCTGACGCACGGACATTCCGGTCGAGGATCGTCCGTGGCCGATCCGGTTGTGAAGCTTTGTTTGATGCGGTTGGCACCAGGGTTGCGTTTGGCGCCGGGTTTGGCGTGGTGTCAACAGAAGGTTGCGTTCCCATTGGAACCGGTGATTTCGAGGGTTCGGTCGGCGCCGGGGTGGTAACTGCGTCGGTCGGTCCCGGTGACGGACTTGGTTCAGGCGTTGTTTCGATGACCGTGGTGGTCATCGTTGGTTCGGGTGTCAGCACTTCGAGCGCAATCGGTGCGGGAGTTGGGGTTTCGGCTACGGGTGAGAGACTTGGGGTTGCAGCCGGAGCGGTTGGCACTGGGGTTTCGGTTGGTACTGGTGTAACCGTTGGGGCCGGCGTAGATATTGGCGCAGGTGTCGTCTGGTTTTCGCCTCCGGTTGAAGGGAGTGTGACGACGGTTTCAGTGACCGTGACGGCCCTTGAGCCGGTGACTGAGCTGGATGGCTCGGTGCCGAGGATGAGGTTCGTCGTTCCGAACGGCAAGGTGAGCGTGATCGTGCCTACACCATTGGTCAGGTTCACGGTCCGTGGCGTGACACCATCGGTCATGGTGGCGGTTGCCGGGGTGTTCGTGGTAGCCAGGTTGAAGGCGGCGTCAGTGACATTGATCGTCAGGGAAACAGTGACGCTTCCTCCCTGCGATGCAGAGAGGGAGGATGTTCCCGCGATGCCGGTGGCAGTGCCCGGTGCGAGCGTTTCGCCGGGTAGCAGGACCAGGAGCCGGGCGGGTGTGCCAACGCCGACGAAGACGGATTGAGTCGCCGGGGTCAGCGCTCCAGTCGCCGCGAGGTCCGTCGCGGTCAATGTGAAGGCCCCCGGAAGGCGGGGCGTGAAGGTGAGCGATCCCTGGCCAGCAACCAGCGAGAGACGGTTCAGGGTCGATACACCTGACGGTAGTGTGGTCTGCGTATCGGAGTACCCATAGGCGATGGTAGCCGTGGCGCCGGTCCCGGTCGTTGCCGTGTTGAAGTATTGGTCGTACGCCCGGATCACTACGGTTGCCGGCGAACCGGCCAAGAGGGTCGCTATCCCGGTCTTCCCGGTCGGCGTGTTCGGTGCCACGGTCTCGCCGGGCAGCAGCACTTGCAGGCCAATTGGTGCGCGAGGCAGGATGTTGAGCGTCCCTCCGACATTCACCGGGGCGCTTGAGGTCTGCACGAGGATCTGGAGGGTTCCCGACACGGTGGGCCAGACCAGGTTGGCGTTCTGCCAGAACGACACCACGGCATCGGATCCGGCTTCGACGCTGACCGGCGAAGTCATGGTAATTGCCGATCCGCCTTCCACCGCGGACGGCGTGACAGTCATGTCCGGGATGGCGATCCCGTTGACCGCGATATGGACGCCGGAGATTATCGCGGGTAGGGAGAAGACCTGTGGGAAGGTCAGGGTGATCGTCGTCGTGTTCGCCACGAGCCTGGCGCCGGCACCGGTCTTGAACGTGACGATCAGGCCGGTGGCGGGTTGTCCGGCGATTGACGATCCCGATGGGCTGACGGTGACAAGATCAGCGCCGGATGCAATGGTTGCCGGTGTGCTCAAGACGTTGAATGGTGCGGACGACGTCTGCACCTGGGCGGTGTAGGTGCCACCGGTGGACGGCGTGGTGATGCCGGCCGACGCTGCGATGGTCACGGTGACGGTCTGGCCACTGGCGAGTGCGACCGGGCTGGGCACACGGACCTGGTGCCCGTTCACTGCGATCGCGCTGACGGTGACAGGGTTGCCGGATCCGGCAGTGACGGTCACGGCCGACGCCGGGATCGGAGTACTTGGCATGGTGGATGCTGAGGGGAGCGTCAGGGTGATCGACCCGCACCCACTTGAACGGCCACTCACCGCGGATGCGGCATTGACGGGTCCGTTGTCGGCCAGGGTGATGACCGACGCGGTGCAGGCCGGCACGTCCCCGCTTGCCCCGACCGTGAAGGCGACCGTGAAGGCCGCGACCGGGCCGGTGACCGCGGGCGAGGCACCCAGTGTCACCGCCGTGACATTCGCCGGCACGACGGTCGCGGCCCCGACGCCCGACGCGCGGTCGCCGATGTAGCTGGTGCCGGAGGAAACGTACTCGGTCTGGACCGTGAAGTTCCCGGTCGTCCCGGTGATACCCGTGGTCCCGTAGGTCCCCACCGTGTTTGCGGTGGGGACGGTGGACGGCAGGCGGACCCCGT
>CAMDTO010000113.1 GCA_945907765.1 Thermoflexus hugenholtzii JAD2
CATGTTCAACTACCCGCCCGAGGTACATGACGGCGACGTCGTCCGCCATCTCGGCAATCACCCCCAAGTTATGGGTGATCAACATCACAGCCATCCCTCGCTCGGCCTGAAGGCGCCGCAGGAGGTCCAAAATCTGTGCCTGGGTGGTGACGTCCAGCGCGGTCGTTGGTTCATCGGCGATGAGCAGCCGAGGATTACACGCAAGTGCAAGGGCAATCATCGCCCGCTGACGCAGGCCACCGGAAAGCTGATAGGCGAACTCGTCCACGCGTCTCTCGGCCCGAGGAATACCCACCATCTGCAGCAGTTCTATTGCCCGGTCACGGGCTTCACGTTCCTTGATGACCGTGTCGTGGATGCGGATGGTCTCAATGATCTGGTTTCCAATGGTGTGAACCGGGCTGAAACTCGTCATCGGCTCCTGGAAAATGAGCGCGATATCCCCTCCCTGGATTGACCGCATTTCCGGTCCATCCGCAGGCAACTTGGTCAGGTCCCGCGGAGTGCCACCCGGTTTCGAGGGATGGAGCAGGATCTCACCTCGGACAATTCGACCTGGCTGTTCAACGATTCTCAGGATTGAACGAGCAGTTACCGATTTGCCACAACCGCTCTCGCCAACAATTCCAAGGGTCTTGCCGGCAAAGATGTCGAGATTGACACCGTCAACGGCCTTGGTGGTGCCTTCATTTGAAAAGTAGTACGTACAGAGGTCACGGACCGTGAGCACAGGCTGAGGTGCGATGGCACTGGTCGGCGTGGAAGTTTGCGCCATGTTGATCAGACTCCGTAGGGGTCGGCGGCGTCACGCAATCCATCGCCAAGGAAATTAAAGGCGAGGATCACAATGATGACGGGGACCGCGGGATACAGCAACCAAGGAGAAAGTGCTACCGACTGGACATTCTGTGCCTGTTGCAGGAGTACCCCCCAGCTGATCGCAGGCGGACGCATGCCCAGTCCGAGAAAGCTCAAGCTGGTTTCCGAAACAATCATCGACGGAAGCGCAAGTGACGTCGCGGCGATGATGTGGCTGAGCACCAAAGGAACCATATGCACAAAAATGATGCGGGGCCTGCTGCACCCGATGAGGTCGGCCGCCGTTACGAAGTCCTCTTCGCGCAGTGCGAGGAACCGTCCACGAACAACACGCGCCAGATCTGTCCACCCGATCATGCTGATAATCAGCGTGATGACGAAGTAGACCTGTTCAACGGACCATTCACGCGGGATCGAAGCGGCAAGTCCCATCCAGAGCGGAATGGTCGGGACACTTCTCAACACTTCGATGACCCGCTGAATGAGCGAGTCAATGGCCCCACCGTAGAAGCCGGAGATGCTTCCGAAAACGACGCCGAGTACCAGGCTCAGGGCCACCCCGACCAGACCGATCGTGAGGCTGATTCGGGAGGCAATCATGAGCCTCGACCACATGTCCCGCCCCTGCTGGTCAGTGCCAAGTAGGAACAGCGTGGTCTCAGGCGTCAGCTTGATTTGGGCGGGCGCTGCCGGTGCCGCCGGCGCGGCGCCAGGGAGACCAGCTTGGCGCAGTCCAAGTTGTGCTGCCAAGGCTGCACCTGTTGCTTGTTGTTGCACCAGGTTTGCACCCGGGGCAAGAATTGGCTGACCAATTCCAATCAGGTGCCGATCGGTCTCGATCAGGCCCAAGAGCCGGTACTTGTACCCTGTGCCGAAGAACACGAGAGGGATCTTGATTTTCGGATCTTCCACGTAGACGCGCTTGAACGTCTTCGGGTCGCGATCGCCCCGCAAGTAATACACGTGTGGGGCAAATGACCCGTCAATCGTCCAATTGATTGTCTGAGGCGGAATATATTGACGATTGGCGTCTGACATGTCCGGGTCGGCATATGCCAGGAAGTCTGCAAGAATCACCCCGACGTAGAACAGGATCACCACGATTCCGCCAATCACCGCCAGACGGTGCTTGCGGAACCTCCACCACATCAGCTGCCACTGGGTTGCGACGGAAAGCCGTTCCTCAACGTCACCGGCCCGAGTTCTTGGGCGTGGAGCCACCGTCTCCGTCACACCCGGTGCAGGCGCGGGCCCCGTCGCCATCATTTGCCCTCCAGACGGATGCGGGGATCAATCAGGACGAGGATGACATCCGACAGCAGTGTGCCGAGGACTGTCAGGCAACCGAGCAACAATACGATCGTTCCGGCGAGGAACATGTCCTGAGCAATCAGGGCCTTGAGAAGGACTGGTCCGACGGTCGGGAGGCTCAGGACCAGGCTCACAATGATGCTGCCCGAAACGATGTACGGCAGCGTGTAGCCAATCGTGCTTGCGAACGGGTTAAGGGCAACCCGGACGGGATACTTGAGGATCACGCGGACCGGATGGAGACCGCGAGCGCGCGCAGTCATCACGTACGGCTTGCGAAGTTCATCAAGCAGATTTGCCCGCATGATGCGGATTCCCTGTGCCATGCCTGAAAGACCGAGGATCAGGGCGGGCGTCGGAAGGTGCTTCATGAGGTCCCAGACTCTTCCGGGTGTCCACGCCCCCTGCGCATATTCGGGCGAGAAGAGACCGCCAATGTTCAGGTTGAAATACTTGAACCCGAAATAGAGCACGAGAAGGGCGATCATGAACCCCGGGACAGCAAGTCCGATGAACCCGATGAAGGTGACAATGTAGTCACCAGCCGAGTACTGACGGACAGCCGAGTAGATGCCAATTGGCAGGGCAAGCACCCATGTAAAGAAGAGGGCACCGATGCTGACAACCATCGTCAGCGCAAGCCGGTCGCCGATTACCTCGGAGACGGGCCGACCCCACTCCATCGATTGCCCGAACTTGCCCTGTAACACCTGGATGATCCACCGGGTGTACTGGACGTAGCCGGGTTGATCAAGACCGTAGAGCGCGCGAAGGTTCGCAGCTTCCTCCGCCGAGACCATCGAACCGGATGCGGATTGGGCCGCAATGTACGAGGTGACGTAGTCACCCGGTGGCAACTGGATGATGATGAACGACAGGACCGACACGGCCCACATGGTGAACAGCGCCAAGGCTAGGCGCCTGACCAGAAACGCGACCATCACGTTGCCCCCGGATACAAACTCTTCATAGACAAAGCTCGAACTGATCGCCCGAGGCAGTCGGCGCAATCAGTACTCATGCTAGTGCGGTCCATAGTGCCTAGCTGACTGGATACAGAAGGCTGGTCCCCGGGAAATCCGGGAACCAGCTACCTCAGATCAGGACTTGAAGTAGAACTGCTCGGGTCGTGCGTTACCCGGAGTCTGGCCAGGCGTGCTTCCCGTGACCATGTCGGGAACATTGCCGAAGTTGTTGCCAATGATGGCAACACCAAGCACTGCGGGCGAGATTCCAACGGTGCCTATGACCCAGTTATTGTCGACCATGAGACGGAGGATTTCCTTGCCAATCGCCACGCGCTCATCCGCAGGCTTGCCTTTTCCCTCGTTCAGGAGCTCAAGCTGCTTCATGAGGTCGCCTTCGGGCTTGGTGCCAATCTTTCCACCGGATTGCCACCACTTGCCTGAGTTTGGTCCGATGGCGCTGTCAGACGCGTATGCAAGGCCATGGAATGGATACGTGAACGGGTTGTCAGTCCCATCGTTCGACCAGACACGGATTTGCAATTCGTTGTTTGCCAGGCGGGTTGTCATGAGACTGCGCTCGACCTCGGTGACATTGGCCTTGATACCAAGGTTGCGCGCCCATTGTTCTGACGCCATCTGTGCGATACCGGTGTAGTTGATGAATGCGGCACCGACGGTGGTCACCTCAAGCTGGAGACGCCCCTTGCCATCGAGACGCTGACGGAAGCCTTGGGCGTCCCGCTTGGTCAGTCCCAATTTGTCGAGAAGCTCGTTGGCCTTTGCCGCGTCAAGGACCGAGTTGAGTTTCCGGCTATCGGGTCCAAGGTAGAAGGCAGAAGCCGGTCCAGGTGCCGACGATCCTGGGTCGCCGAGTCCAAGCCAGAAGGCTTCGTTCAGTTGGTCACGGTCCATCCCAAGGGACAGCGCGTTGCGGAAATCCTTGCTAGTGATCCACTGGCGAAGTTCGGGATCCGCGTCGAAGTCCTGGTTCATGAAGAAACCGGCATCCGTACCGTGTTGCCACAGCCAGAACTTGACCGTGTAGTTGCCCCGCGCCTCGTTTTCCTTGTAGACGGGAACCTTCGCGAGGTCGATATGCCGGACTTGAAAGTCGTATTCGGCCGCGATTGCCCGAAGGTTGAGTACCTCAAGGTTCTCGGCAAGGGTCATCTGGATCTTGTCGATGTACGGGAGTTGGTTGCCTTCGGTGTCTACACCGAAGTAGAACGGGTTTCGCTCAAGACCCAGAACAGGAGTGTTGATGGGGCTGGTGACCCGCCAGGCGGTGACGACCGGGACATCAGTGTTGAGGTTGGGATTATTCCGGTTCTTGAAATAGAGGACCCAGTTATCAAACTTGGCGTCCTTCGCTTTCTTGTCCACGTCTTCGGCAGAGGTGTACTTCGGATGGAATTGCTTGAGGTACCTGGATGGCGCGTAGATGCCCATCGCGTTCAGGCCGTTGGTGAAATGCCCGCCTGCACCGAGACATGCAACTTCCTCGACGAAGCCGTAGTACGGCGACTCGAACTTGAAGGCTACGGTGACTTCATCAATCTTTTCGACGACGCCCTGCTTCCCGTTGATTGCCATCCAGGCAGCCTTGCTTGGGTTCAGTTCCTCGTTGCCGTACATGTCCTCGAACCAGAACATGATGTCATCAGCGGTAAATGCATCGCCATTCGACCACTTCATGCCACGACGCAGCGTGAACGTGATCGTCTTGCCTCCGTCGGAGATTTCCCAGGCCTTGGCTACATTCGGGATGACCTTTGTCACAGTGGCATCCCAATAGAGAAGGTGGTCGTGGCAAAGCCTCTGGATATTCTGGTTGTCGGCGGGACCCGTGAAACCCGCGCGCCAGGTGCCTCCATATCGACCGATATCGCGGGTTGGCTGGATCACCAAAGGATCCTTCCCGACCCGATCGGCGACTGCGGGCAGCTTGCCTGAAGCAACCTGAGCCGCAAGTTCAGGCGCCTCCTTGAAGGCAGTGGGGACACGTGCCGGATCAGTGACCACCATCGGCACGGCGTCCGAGTTTGACTGGGCCGAAGCGAACCTGACGCTACCGACAGACGCTGCAACTGCCAATGAAGCCGACGTCTGAAGCATCGCGCGCCGACCGATGCCAGTGTGGGTCAGCCACGGCTGTCCGCCATTCCGAGTGGTGTCCATGAGCAATAAGGTCCCTTCGTCAATGCTTACGGACGCCTCAATGTCAATTGCACAGGTGTCGCATGGCGACGTCGATACAACCCGTCCGCGGTGTTGACGATAGGGCACATTCCATGACGCGTCAAGCCGTAATGGGATGGAAAGTTTCTCAAAAACCCAGAACCCAGCAGTGGTTGCCGGGTTCTGGGTTGTCGCCGTGTTTGAGATCAGGTTTGCCAGACAGCAAGAAGTGGCAGAGATGCACTACGCGGAGTAGTAGAACGTCGTTGGCATCGAGGTGCATGGTGTCCGGCAATGCTGTGCGTTCATCTGACGCGCAGGAACGTTGCCGAGGGAATTCTTGATGACACGCACGCCCATTACTGCCGGGGATAGTCCGACGGTCCCGATGGAAACCACATTGTCGACAAGGAGCTTCCAGATTTCCTGAACCATGCCGGCGCGCTCGTCGGCGTACTTCGAGGCGGCACTCCGGAATATTTCCAACGCCTTGCGAATGGCCGGATCGGTCGGTTCCGTGCCCTGCTTGCCAACGCTCGCATACCACTTGGCGATGTTGATCCCCATGAAGCATTGGGCTGGATCGACAGGAAGTGCGTGTCGAGGGAAGAGAAACAGGTTTTCCGAACCATCATTCGACCACACCATGATCTGGGTCTCATTCGCAAGCGCGCGATTGAATGCAAGGCTTCGCTCCTGGGCGAGGACGTCGGCCTGGATGCCGATTTCCTTCCACTGCTGGGCGACGATCTCGCAGATCCGCGCGAAGTCAATGAAAGACCCGAGGACCGCGGTGACTTCGATCCGAAGGCGCCCCTTGCCATCGCTTCGCAAGCGGTAACCCTCCGCGTCCTTCTGGGTCAGTCCGATCTTGTCAAGCAGGGCATTCGCCTGCTTCGGGTCATGCGTATGCCACTTCGAACGCCATTCGGCGCCGGGGAAGTACGGAGACGCATCTTCAGGGATTGGTGAGCCAGGAGTGCCAACGCCCAGCCAGAACGTCTCATTGAGCTGGTCGCGCTCGATCCCGAGAGATAGTGCCCGTCTGAAGTCGACGTTCTTGAACCACTTGAGGACTTCTGCGTCGCCCTCAAAACTGTGGTTGAAGTGGAATGTCGCGTCCGACCCGTAAGAGCCTGGGTCAAGTTGCAGGTGGTACCCACCGCGCGTGGCGTTCTCGAGAAAGACCGGGATCTTGGCGATGTCCATGTGGCGGGACTGGAGGTCGATTTCTCCAGCGATGGCACGAAGGTTTGCGATTTCCAGGTTCTCAGCGAGGGTCATCACGATCCTGTCAAGGTACGGAAGCTGGTTTCCCGCGCTGTCAACCGAGAAGTAGTATGGGTTGCGTTCCATCACCCACTGTGGCGTGTTGATGGGTGAGGTCGTCCGCCACGGGGTTAAGACCGGCAGGTCCGGGTTCAGGCGCCACGTGTTGAGGAACTTGATATGGAGAACCCAGTTGTCATACCCGGCCTCCTTCGCAACCCTTGTTGCTTCTTCAGCACCAATGTGGGTGGGGTGAAACTTCTTCATGTAGTGGGCCGGCATGAACGAGCCGTTCAGTTCATCGCCCCGCGTGGCCTGACCGGCCCCGAGCGCCGTGGAACCAGCCAGGATGTCGACGAAAAGCGGGTACGGTTCCGGAAACACCCACTGGATGGTGGTGTCAGTGACCTTCACCATCTTGCCCTGCTTGCCGTTGACGGACATCTCAGGCGTCTGTGACGGCATTAGTTCCTTGTTGTTGAACACATCATTGAACCAGAACATGTAGTCGTCGGCGGTAAATGGTTCGCCGTCCGACCACCGGTGACCTTCACGAAGCGTCAACGAAATGGTCTTGCCGTCTGCCGAAAGGTCGTATCCCTCAGCGTGGCATGGCATGACCTTGGTTCCGGTGTAATCCCAGAACAGAGGCTTGTCCGTGGAGCAAATGCGGTTTCCGTTCTCGCCGTCTCCCGGTCCGGTGAAAGCCCGACGCCAGGTGCCACCGTACTTCCCGATACCTTGCAATGGCTTGATAACCATGGGGTTCTTGGGAAGGCGCTGCTCGACTGGTGGCAGCGCACCGGACTTCACAAGGTCCGCGAGGCCGGGAGCCTCGGAAAATGACGTCGGGTACTGGGCCTTGTCGGTGATGACGGTCGGGCCTTCAAGGGGACCGACGAGAGCAGACTGTGGCGATATCGGGCTCGCTTCGACCAGAGAGCCTTCAAGACTCATCAGTGAGGCAATCGCTGGCTCCCCCGCAACCGCTGCAATCGCTCCAATTCCTGCCCCGGCCAAGGTCTGCCTACGAGTGAGATGTTCTTCGAGTCGCTCCGCCATGTTGCATCCCCCCATTCGCATGCCGCGAACTTTCACTCAATGGTATCCGCGAACCGTTTGGTTGCAAATCGATGAACCATGTGGTTGTCCAGGAACCTGAAATGGGCCATGGTACAAATGTTGGGCGGCCGGTACGCAAGGTGAGTCCGGTGGCTTTTGACAATCCCTCGACACCAAAACAGTGCCCTACCGCGCACATCAGCGCGGTAGGGCACTTGCGTCAACAATGTCGCGAGAAGGTTTTCAGTGCGCGAGGTCGAGTGCGGTGAAGAAAAGTGCTGCGAGGAAACCGGCGATGGTTGCCAAGCCAACCAAGGTCCCACCTTCCTCATAGGCCTCCGGCATCATTGTCTGGGCCAACATCGCCATGATTCCACCACCGGCGAACGCTTCTACGAACGTGATCCACTGCTCTGATGCGGTCGCGAGGAACATGTTGCCGATCAAGGCGCCGACTGCTGAAGCAACCACGAGCGATCCCCACAGTCCGAAGATTCGCGCAGGCGTGTACCCAATGCGCTTCATTTGGGCCGAACTCGCCATCGCTTCGGGCAGGTTTGACATGAACACCGCCACGAGAAATGTGGGATTGAATGTCGCAAATGATGTGAACGCGGCCCCAAGCACAATTGATTCAGGAACACCATCCAAGAGAGCGCCTGCGAAAATGGCAAGCGGAGAGCCACCCCCATGCTCGCCCGCTGCCCCGCCGTGCTGGCCCTTTGCATGGTGAGCTGCCTCTTCATGCGTTGGCATGGCAACCGCCGCAACGCCCTCAGCCAACCATTCCTTCCGATTGAAGTCACGCGTCTGCTGACGCAGGTGATGCTCGATGCTGAACGTCCCGTGCGTATGGACTTTCACTAGGTCTGAAACGGCATCACGAAGGATTGGCGACGACTCCATGACGGCAGAAAAGTCCTCGCGTGGAATGAAAAGCAACTGCACCTCATCAACCGTAACTGCAAGTTCTTGCCGGTTTTCGTTGGTCAACAGCTCGAGTTCACCAAAGCAATGTCCCTCGCCGTACGTGCCGTCCATCCCTCCAGCGCCCTCAGGCTTGAACTCAACATGACCCTTTTCAATCAGGTAGACGCCATCGGCAATCTCTCCGGGTTTGAAGATTGCCTCCCCAGCCTTGAGTCTGCGTGTGTCTGCGTGGGGTATCAATCGAACAAGATCAGCAGCCGGCAGTGAGCGGAACATGTCACTGGTCGAGAGCTTGATGAGCATCGTTGTGGCTTGTTCACGACGGGCACGCCGAACAAAGTTCCGGAGTGACGACGCTTTTCTAGCAGCGGCGCCAACATTGTCCAATGCTATGGTCGCGGCGGAGTAAACGCCCCCGCCAACCATAAAGCCACTCGCCACCCAGAGCCATCCAGCAAACGGGGACAGCTTCGCTTCAGCGATGAGCGCCTCCGCCCCTCCAAAAGCAAGTTCGATAGCAAGCGATTCGATCAGCGCGCCCGCTCCGAATGCCATGACCGCAGCCACCACCCGCTTTGGTGCGTTGACGTAAATCCCGAGTGCAGCACCAATCATCAAAGATGACGACGCTATCAACCCAAGCAGGACGCTGCCGAATGCGGACTCTGCTGTGACCTTCAGCGCTCCCTGGGCCGGCGCGGTACTGGCAACCGCACCGATGGCCATCGGTATGAGAAGGATGGAACTGGCGAGGCCCCCCATGAGTTCTGATCTCCGTTCAGTGTGGGCCGAATGCCTCCAAGATGACGGCGTCCGGCTGATAGCGCGGCCTTAAACTATCAGACTTTGACACGCAGTGCTAGTGTCTAGTGAAGGGCTGCACAAGCCACGATTCGCCTCCCGTGCGAGGCACGTTTCCGGCAATCGTTGCCCGTGGGGCTCCTCCAGCCCCGTTTTCGCCCCGGAACCGGCCCCCCGAAGGCCTTCTTGGCCCGTGTGCGTGCTGACCGGTGCGCATTCGGGCACGCGGCGGTACCTTGCCAGCAGGGTGCGCCGTGCCATCCAGAGGTTCGAGAGCGCAAACAGCGTCACTAGGTGCGACCCGTTCTTCGCCAGGCCCCGGTATCGCGCCTTCATGTGGCCGAACTGCTGCTTGATGACCCGGAACGGATGCTCGACCTTCGCGCGGACCGAGGCCTTGGCCCGCTCCACCATCACCTCTGCCGACCCCGGCGCCAGCAACCGACGCTTGCCCGGTGGCATGGCCACCATCCACTCCACGCCGGGGGTGTCGCACCAGCGGGCGAT
>CAMDTO010000114.1 GCA_945907765.1 Thermoflexus hugenholtzii JAD2
GGAATCGTGCCGTCAAAGGCACTCGTCAGGAGCATTCCCAGTTCAACCGTTCCCGATCCGCCAGTCATTGCCTCGGCGACCTGCCCCAGGAGAACCTGGATGGCATTCGACAAGGCAGGGGCCACTTCGGCGATAGCCGCGTCAATCGCCGCCGGATTACCGGTAGCTACGGCCTGTTCAATGCGTTGGGACGCCGCGTCAACCGTGCCGGCAGCACTTGCCGGTGTCATGACGGGAGACCCACCCCCTGAACGAGACTCGGAACCACCCGGCGAAACGGCCGGATCTGGGCGCACCGAAGCCTGCACTGAAGCCTCACCTGCGCTACGCGCCGCTGCGTTATCGACAAGGCGATCCGTTGCATCAGCCTTGACCTGCCGGGCGCGATCAAGCGCACGGGAGACCCGACCAACCGACCTCATCGCACTCGCGACGTCACGTCGGAGCGAAGAACTGCGAGACCGCGACGCATCCGGCCCTTGCGGACCGGACGCTGGATCCGCCTGGGATGTGCCCTCATTCGAGGACAGTTCGTGGGCGTTCGAACTGCCAATGGTGGCCTGTGGCGCCAGACCCGCCACAACGGCATCCCGGGTTTCCGACTGGCCTCGGTCCACCCGGGAAGAGATGATGCGTGCAAGCACGGAAGCAAAGCCCGGCCGATTCCCGGCGACCGAACCCAATCCATTGCTTGACGAACCTGTCGCGTCGCCACTTGCGGTCGCCGCTTGAACGCCACCCGGGCCAACGCCCAAGGCACCGCGCACGCCAGAAACCGCCTGCAGCGCGCGTGCGGACATCGCGCTCCCGCCTAACCCAGAGAGCGCAAGGCTCTCGTGGGCTGCCGAAGAACCCTTGCCCAACGAAGGGACAGACCTGCCCATATTCGCTCCTTTTCGGATGCATGGCAATCGCAACGCCAGCGGCGCCACGGCTTACCGGAACCAACCGACCATTTCCCAGGATGACTTGGCCGGCCTTCGACCCACGCATCTGTCCCTGTCCGCGTGGATCACCCCCACAACCTATGGGGATCAGAACCGCTCAATCCGCAACGCCAGCCGTCCTGACGTTGTTCCGGAGTGACCCGCCTCTGATCCCGATAGACTCGTGTGCTTCTATTCAGTTATACCAGACACCCCGGCCATTCTGTCCATCAATGAACAGCCATGCTCACGCCGCTGTTTTCCTCTGACGTGACACGCCAAGGTTCCCACCGCTCATCAGATACAATCTCCCTCTGGACAGCCCACCAAGGGCATCAGACGCACATCCATGTCGCCTGCGGTTTCCACTTGTGCCATCCCTGGCATTCCGGAGACAACGCCGCAGCTGCGACGCGCCACCAACCGCACCATCCATGCAGCGGCCAGCCACTCCGCATCCTTGCGGGCCACCGTCGCCTGCCGGTCGCGCCAGAGATCGGTTACCCGCTCTCAAACACCACCCGTGGACAACGCCACATCCATGCCACCAGCCATCCATGGCAACCCTTCGCCGTGCCCCCTCATGGGTTGACGACAATCCGGCACATCCCGGTCCAGGAAATCAGGGCGTCTTGGTCACCAGCCGTCTCAGGCCCAGCAACCACGCTCACTCCCGGACTCTCCATGGCCGGACCGGGGCCTCCCTGCACCATTGGGGTGCGGGCCAATCCTTCGGCCCGTCAAGCTGGCTGGCACATCCTTGCGCCAGACCCCGCCTGCCCAGCCGTCCGTGGCCGGGCAATCCATAAACTTCACCGGCAAGCCTGCGCTCTTGGCAGGGCGCGCTCCATGACGTGCCGATGCTGCGTGTTGCGAAACACCACTGATGAGGGTTAGCGCCTGCCCTCATAGATTGCCTGACGCAACTGCGCAAACTTGAGATTGGTGAACGTTGTCGCCGCCGAAAACTGCAGCTGCGTCTCAGCCAGGCGAACCATTTCGCGGTCCACGTCGACGTTGTTCCCATCGTTCCGGTACGTCAATCCGTCTTGAACCTGGGACTTCGCCTGCACCAGTCCGACGTCCTGCCTCACGGCTCCACCGGGCAGGTGCGCACCATCCGTGACCATCATCTGGAAGTCATCGGCGACCGGACGCAGCACCGCTGCCCGGAGCTCCTGCTCAAACGTCACTTCAGCCGACTTGAAACCTGGTGTATCGATGTTGGCAACGTTGTTGGTAATCGCCTTGCTTCGCAGGCTCAGGCCGTCAAGTGCCTTGGTAAGAGCGCCGAATGCATAGTCGTTGCGGATGAGATTTGGCATGGTTCAACTCCCCGATCGTCTACGAGCCGGCCCGACGCAACTGGTCGCGCGTCTGCAGGACCTTGCGGACATAGTTCTGGGTCTCGGCGAACGGCGGCGTGCCACCGTACTTCTCCACCGTCCCCGGACCCGCGTTGTAGGCAGCCAACGCCTTGGTCACGTCACCGCCGAAGCGCTTCAGCATTTGCCGGAGATAGCGCGCCCCACCGGTCGCGTTCTGCATGGGATCAAAGGAGTCGGTGACGCCGACGGATCTCGCCGTGCCGTCCATCAACTGCATCAGGCCTTTGGCACCGGCGTGCGAGACGGCGTTGGCATTGCCCCCCGACTCCACCTTGGCCACGGCGCGAACCAGGTCCGGGTCAACACCCTCACGGGCAGCGGCGGCCCTAAGTTCATCATCGAAGCGCCCGACCACCGGGTTGGCAGACCCAGGACCGCGCGCAATGTCCCCGGCTCGGGTGGACGGCACCACTGCCATGGTGCTGTCCACCCGCGGCCGGATAGGGAGGGAGAAGGAAACGCCGAGGCGGCGGGCACGGTCAAGTGCCGCTTGCACGAACGACGCGTGGATGGTCCGGAGTGCGCTGCCATCGCTCACCGGACCGGCGACGTCGTACGACCGTCTCGACAGGCTGTCCGAAAGTGGCCCTGTCGTTCCCATTACTGCATCCCTCCGACGGAAACCGTGAGCGACGGCATCGCACTGCCGGACTGCGCGGCCAACTGCCTCGCCTCCAGGCCGTGTCGCATCACCGCCATCTCATCGATTTCCTTCATCTCGCGTACCTGCTCGAGGCGCTTGAAGTCGGCCAATTGCTTCTCGCGCAATCGGTCGAGTGCCTTCCGTGCCTGCATCGCCGCCACCAGTTCCTTCCGACGCTGCTCGACGCGCGCTTCAGCGCGCGCCACCACCTGCGTCTGCCGGTCAATCTGCACCTTGATGACATCAAGGAACCGAAGCCCCAATTGGAGGTTCTCCATGTCTAGGATTCCCTCGTGCTGGATCATTTCCAAATGGTCAACCGTACGCTCCTCATCCTCTTGGAGCCCCCGCAGCGTCGCCTGCTCCCTGAACAGGCCTCCCTGCGATTCGCCAAAGGCAACCTTCGCCAGGTCTTCCAAGCGCTTGCGATGCTCCAGCACCGTCTGAAGCCGAAAGACAAACCGTGCCATTGCCCTGACGAACTCCCATCCCTGTCTTACACATTCACGAACATGCGCTGAAGAACTTCGACCGCACCCTCGAAGTCGGTGACGTCCTCGGCATCCTGGCGCAGGTACTCACGAACCCGGGGCATCATCGCCAAGGCGAAGTCAATCGCGGGATTGCTCCCGGACGCATACGCCCCGATGTTGATCAGGTCGCGGGCACTGGCGTACGTCGCCAGAACCTCACGTAACAATCCCGCTGCGTGCTTGTGACCAGGTGAAACCAGTTCGGTCATCAACCGCGAAATGCTTTGAAGAATGTCGATCGACGGGTAGTGATTCTCGGCAGCCATTTCGCGTGACAGCACGATGTGGCCATCGAGGATCGATCGCACCGCGTCAGTGATCGGTTCCTGTAGGTCATCCCCCTCCACCAGGACGGTGTAGAACCCGGTTACGGTTCCGTTTGCCGAGGCACCGGTCCGTTCCATGAGCCGTGGCAGCATCGCGAAGACCGACGGCGTGTATCCACGCGTCGCCGGTGGCTCACCAATGGTGAGGCCAACCTCCCGCTGCGCCATTGCGAAGCGCGTGACCGAATCCATCAGGAAGGAGACATGCATGCCTTCCTCCCGGAAGTACTCGGCTACCGATGTTGCAACCCACGCCGCCTTCACCCGCACCAGTGCTGGCTGGTCGGAGGTAGAGACGATCACGACTGACCGACTCAGTCCTTGTGGACCAAGGTCGCGTTCGATGAACTCCCGCACCTCGCGACCTCGCTCACCAATGAGCGCGATCACGTTGACGTCGGCCGCCACCCCACGGGCGATCATGCCCAGCAGGGTGCTCTTCCCGACACCGGACCCAGCGAAGATGCCTAGGCGTTGACCTCGCCCGCAGGTCAGCATCCCGTCAATGGCTCTCACTCCCGTTGGCAGCGGTTCGGTGATACGCATACGTGACAGTGCTGCCGGCGGGGCGTTTCCAACCCCGAAGCGTCGCCCGCTGATCGGACCCTTGCCATCGATCGGCCTCCCCAGACCATCGATGACACGTCCGACAAGGGCTGGACCGAGTACCAGGGAAAACCCACCGCCGGTGGCAACGACGGTGGAACCCGGGGAGATGCCACTCATCTCCCCGAGGGGCATGAGGACCACGCGATCCCCCCGGAACCCGACGACTTCGGCGATGATCGCCTCGCCGCCGCGCGCCGGATGAACCTCGCAGATCTCACCAACCTCGCACACCAGTCCCTCGGCCTCTACCGTCAACCCGATGACCTGCACTACCTTGCCGGCGCACCGGAAGGTGTCAATGTCATCAAGCGTGTGCCGGTATCGCCCGAAGTCGAACTGCGCTTCATGAGAGGCTGGCAGTGCCTCCTCATCAAGCCCAGTCAGTGGTCCGGTCAGCAAGGATGCTGTCATTGCGACCCACCCCCGTCGTCGATGGTCACGCCGGTAAGGCCAGAGAAGGCCGAACTGACGCGTTCCAGCTGGGTCTCAAGACGACCATCAACGGTTCCGCGTCGTGTCTCGACAACCAGTCCAATCCGCTCAATCGAGGCATCCGGAACAATCTCGAGTCCCCGGTTCGCGTAACTCGCGCTGACCTGCCTGAGCGTTTCCCCGAGGAGCCTGATCGTATCGGGATGGATGCGCACCCGTATCCCATCCTGGGCAGTCACGCGCTTGAGCGCCTCGGATACAAGCCCGAGCATGATCTCGGGGCGCGACTGCACCTCTGAATGGATGATCTTCCGCGCAACCTCGACGGCCACGCCAACGACATCAGGTTCCGCCTCAGCGATCAGCTGTGCACGATTGACACGTGCCTGCATCGCCATCTGCATGGCAATGTCAAGGTGACCCGCAATGTCGGCAAGCCCTTGGGCATGCGCCTCGGCTCGCGCCTCTTCCCGCGCCGCCTCAAGCTTCGCTTCCTGCTCGGCTAGGGAGCGCCTCGCATCCCGCAGCGTGTAGATCGTCTCACCAACCTCATCAATGCGACGCTTGGCCTCGGCGATGGTCTCCGCGACCTCCGATTTCGCATCAGCGATCATCGTCTGGGAGTCGGCGTGCGCCTTCAACCGCTCAGCTCGGGCCTCGGCAAAGAGGCGTTCGGCAGCGGCGTTCAGGTCCACCGTGCGCCGGCGCTTCTCGATCGTGGCCTCCAGCGCGGCAGCACTTTCGGCCGACCCGATGGCTGCCCGGACGACCAGCGCCTGCGACTGGATGTCCGGCCCTTTGAGAACACTCATGGCCTACCTGAACTCCTCGCCACCGCCGCGTGCGATGACGATTTCCTCGTTCTGCTCGAGACGGCGCACCACTGCGACGACCTTCTGCTGGGCCTCCTCGATGGCCGCGAGGCGCTGCGGACCCATGATTTCGATGTCGTCCTTCATCTGGACCGCAGACCTGGACGACATGCCCTTGAAGAACTTGATCCGCATCTCCTCAGAGGCTCCACGCAACGCCAGGCCGAGGTCCTTGCCGTCGCACTCGCGCACGATCTTCGGCATGTCGCGGTCACCGAGCCTCATGATGTCGTTGAAGACAAACATGTTCTTCTGGACTTCGTCAGCAAGGTCGGGTGCCATTTCGCCAAGCGCATCCATGATGAACTTGGTGTTTCCGGGATCGCTCTTCTGGAGCAAGCTGACCACATGCTGCACGCCACCGGACCGCTCGAGAGAGCCGGCACTGAGCGATGAAAACTTGAGGCGAAGGAGGCGTTCCACTTCGCGCACAACGTCTGGCGATGTCCGGTCCATCATCGCGATCCGCATGGCAACCTCAGCCTGGATTTCACTCGGTAAGGCGGAAAGGACGGACGCCGCCTGCACCGGATCCAGGTACGCGATGATCATCGCGATGGTCTGGGGATGCTCGGTCTTGATGAAGGCGATCAGCTGATTCGTCTCCGCCTTGCGCAGGAATGCGAACGGCGGTGTGGTTGCCTGCGTGGTGAGACGGTTGAGCAACTCGTTTGCACGGTTTGGCAAAAGTGTCTTGTTGAGGACGTGGCGCAGGAAGGGCAGACCACCAGCAACACCACCCTCGTCGCTACCAAGCTGGTCCGCCACTTCATCAAGGATGGCATCTGCAACATCTGCAGACAGGTAGCGCTGCTTGTGGATTTCAAGCGCAATGCGCTCGACATCATCCTCTGGCATGTTCTTGAGAATGGCGGTCGCCGCGTCCTCGCCAACCGCGATCAGGAAAGCCGCAACGCGCTCATGGCCGGTCAAGCCGGAAAGCGGTCCAATCCGCGTCCCGCTCCCTGACGGGCCCGGCAGTGAGGGTAACGCTGTTGTCGTTGATGTCGCTGCCATGTCTCTGCCTCGGTGTTCGTCGCGTGTCAGTTTGAGTGCCGCGTGCATGCGTTCCGGTTCGGCGTCACCACCCCAACCTGGAACCGGACTGCAGAGACCCGTCACAGGCAGTGGCATTCAGCCAGCCTCCCGGACAGGGCACTGTGCCCCGTGTGAAAGCGACCCGCTAGCTGGCTCCGGCCATCGCGCTGTCAATCGCCATCCACCTGCTCAGCGTCTCGCCGATCAGCGCAGGTTGCTCCATCGCCAGGCGACGGACTTCCTCACGACGGCGTGACCGCTCTGATGGGCTCAGTTGCCTTGAGCGAACCCGGGAAGTCTCATACTTGGCACGGTTCTCTGACGACATCGATGCCAGCACATGAGGAGGTAGTTCCACCGCATCACCACTCATGAGGGCCGAGATTTGCGCCTCGATTGCCTCGGGTGACTGGAGTGCTGCGACCCCGCCCTTCCCGTCAGGAAGGAGGCCGGCACCGTCAGCTCCACCGACACCTGCCGAACTCGACGCCGGACGGATGCTCGATGACAGCATCCGGAAGAGCAGCGCCATGCCGATCAGCGCAACCACCAACCCACCGGCCTTCACACCCATCTGGATGAGGTCATTCTGACGGGCCTGAGCAGTCTCATCCTCAATCGTCTTGGCAAGGTTCGCCGACATTGTGGTGTCGAATGGCACCGTCACCACGGCTATCTGGTCACCACGGGCTGGCTGGAGGCCGATGGCCGCCGAGACTGCCTGGGTGAGCTGCTCAGCCTGGATGTTCTGCACCGCCTGGTCGATCATGACCGCGATGCCGACATTCTTGAGTTCACCTGGAGCCCGTGAGATCGCCCGCTTGTCGCTCGAGACCTCGTAGTTCGAAGTGACCTCAGATTTCTGATAGCTAGACGTTCCACCACCAGCCCCACCAGCGGCCCCTGCCTGATATGTCGGGATGTTGGTCTGCGTTCCTGGCACCCCGCCAGCCGCCGCTTGGGCATCAGCACCCTGACCAGCAAAGCTCTCTCGAGTGTCCTTCTGACTGCGCGTCTGGGGCTGAAGCGTGCCTGGGGAGAAGGTCTCGACCTTCTGCTCAACCACGTCCCAATCGAGAGAAACCGTAGCCTTCACCACCGACCGGCCCTTGCCGATCGCCTGATCGAGAAGGTTCTGGACCTTGCGCTCGATCTCAACCTCGCGCTGGTGCTGGACTTCCACGCGGAGACTGGCTTGCTTGTCGCGTGCACCGTCAGCCGTGTCCGCCTTGCCGAGAGTGTTCCCTGCGGTATCGACGACACCGACGTTCTCCGGCTTCAAGCCCTCGACGGACCGGGAGACCAGGAACTTGACTGATGAAATCTGCTCTTCGGTGAGCTTGGCGCCAGCCTTGAGCTTCAGGACAACGCTGGCACTTGCGTCACGCTGCTGGGAGGCGAACAGGCGATCCTGTGGGAGGACGAGATGAACCCGGGCCTGATCCACTGCGCTGAGACGCCCGATCGTGCGCATCAACTCGCCTTCCAGCCCTCGCTGATAGTTGAGCTTCTGTGCAAAGTCGGTGATGCCGAGGTTGCTTCGATCGAAGACCTCCATGCCGACCACCCCAACACCGCTCCCGTTGGGCAGACCGGAGCTCGCGAGCTGCAGACGGAGATCCGCGGCCTGCTCATTGGGAACCCGGACGGTTGATCCGCCATCGGTGATCGAATACGTGACCTTGAGTTCACGCAACTTTCCGACCACGGCCGCTGCATCAGGCTCGGCCAGATTGGTGTAGAGAGGCACCGTTGCCGGAGCCTGCAGGTACACGAATGCTGCGAAGAGCGCGGCAAAAACCGCGACCGCTCCGACAACAAATCCTAACTGGCGTCCCCGCCCCATGCCTGCAATGGCTTGGGGCAGATCCCTGAACGATTGGGTCATGCCTTCGCTGTTCACCGGCGCCTCCCACGGACTTTGACAATCAATACCCGGCCGAGCGTTCTCGACTCAGGGCCAGGACTGCCCGGACAACCGCGTCCGCCACCTGCCTCGCAAACCAACATTTTGGTTGCGGTGCCGTCGGGTCACGTGGCAGCGTGACCCCACCAGCGGACGCGAGCTGCCTAGATCTGCATGCGAACGACTTCTTGATACGCCTCAAGCAGCTTGTTCCGGACCTGGACCGCCAATCCGAATGACAGGTTTGCGCTTTCCATGCCGATCAGCACTTGATGAAGGTCAACCGATTCGCCGGCGACAAGCTTGGCAGCCTTGTCGTCGGCAGACTTGAACGCCTCGTTGGTGTCCTGCAGGGCATTGGCGAGGACGGTCGCGAACGACTCCATCACACCCTTTGCCGGAGGACCAGACTGAACTCCGGACAGTGCCAAACTCGCCACGTTTGCGGTGGCAGGAACAACCCCACGAGCCACCCCGGCCCCGTAAGGCCCGCTGATTCCGGGCGGCATAATCGCCGGCAACGTCATGTCCATCGCATCGATCTCCCTTCAGTACAGGTACCGGCCTGTCTCGCCGTTCATGTGGTTCGATCCCGTGGCAGCGGTCCTGAACCCCGACGTGACTTACCGGCCGATTTCGAGTGCCTTGCTGGCCATCGCCTTGGCTGCGTTAAGTGCGGTCACGTTTGCCTCGTAAGCACGGGTTGCCGACAACATGTCGGCCATTTCCGTCACCGGATCAATGTCGGGATACGAGACAAATCCCTCGGTATCAGCGTCCGGATGGTCGGGTTCGAATACCCGCTTCGCCGGACGCCCATCGGCACCTACCGCCGTCACCTGGACACCGTTCCCGACCCCCCGGCCGGATCCAGACGGACCCGCCGATGGCACATTCACGATTCCATGGGCGAGCAGGATTGTCCGAAATGGCGTGGTTTCCTGCCGTGACCCGAATACGACCTGCTGACGGCGGTACGGACCACCCTCAGGCGTGCGTGTCGTGTTCATGTTCGCGATGTTGTTCGCGATCACGTCGGTGCGGAGCCTCTGCGCAGTTAGCGCCGACCCTGCAATCCGTAGTGCATTGAAGAACGACATTCGTGCCTCCGACCGCAAATCTCACACCGACAAATCGCGTG